>NZ_QQNA01000115.1 GCF_003346515.1 Streptomyces corynorhini | reverse complement strand
CCCGTCGTCTCCGACGGCCGCCCCGCCGGCACCGTCCCCGTCACCGCGTGGGTCGACAACGACCACGAGGCGGCCGTCCTCGATCTGCTCGACCACCTCGCCGACGCGGGCGCCCGCCGGATCGGGCTGCTCACCGGCACCACCACGGACACCTACACCCGGCTCTCCACCACCGCCTACCTGCGCTGGTGCGAGCGCGTCGGCCAGGATCCGGTGTACGAGTCGTACCCCGCCCACGACCCCTGTGCGGGCGCGGTGGCCGCCGACCGGCTGCTGGCCCGTCCCGACCGCCCCGACGCCGTCTACGGGCTTTTCGACCCCAACGGCACCGATCTGCTCGCGGCGGCCCGGCGGTACGGGCTGCGCGTCCCCGAGGACCTGCTGCTGGTCTGCTGCAGCGAGTCCACCGTGTACGCGGCCACCGAACCGCCCATCACCACGCTCTCGCTCAAGCCGCGCCGGATCGGCACCGCCGTCGTGCAACTCCTCATCGACGCCATCGAAGGCATCGACACCGACCGGCCGGTCGAGCAGGTCATACCGACCGAACTGATCGTCCGGACCTCCTCGCAGCGGCGTCCGCCGCGCACCACGGTCAGCCCTCCGCGCTCCCCCGCGGGCGACTGACCGCGTACGGCCCTCCCGCCGGGGCGGCGCGAGGCCGCGGCGGGAGGCAGGCGCCGGGAGGCAGGCGCCGAACGCCCGTAGACTCCCGGGAGTCGGCCGGAGGACCAGACCTTTCGCATTTGGGGCGATCGGCGCGAAAATCGCCGCCGATCCGGAGGTCCGCCCGGATTCACCACCCCTGGTGCGTCCCACAGGACCAGCGGCGTTCCTATGATGGGCGCACGACACCACGGACTTTCCCCTATCGTGGATGGGCTCAGCCCCATCCCGGCCGGGCGGGCCCTGGAGGTGTACGGCGGCGCGACGGTGGTGGAGGGGTCGATGACACAGGGGGCCGGCCAGGGACCCGCGGTGCGGACGGCGACGTTGCGCGACTTCCGCGTACCGCCGTACGCGCAGGTGCCCGTGCAGTCCGGAGAGCAGGGACAGCCCGAACAGCCGCGGCAGCCGGGGCCGTCCGCCGCCGTGGTGCCGGACAGCCCGTCCGGGCATCCTGGCAACGCGATCCCGGCCGACGAACTGCCTGACGGCTACACACCCACCGAGCGGGACCTTCCGGTGATCAACCGGGGAGACACCGTCCAGGTGCACGTGGACCCCGTCGACATCCCCGCGTCCGACGCCCTCGGCCCGCTCTACGCCGTCGGCGACGTCCACGGCTACCTCGCCGAACTGGTCGCCGCGCTCACCGAACAGGGCCTCATCGACGGCGAGGGCCGCTGGGCCGCCGGCAACGCCCGGCTCTGGTTCCTCGGCGACTTCACCGACCGGGGCCCCGACGGCATCGGCGTCATCGACCTCGTCATGCGCCTGTCCGCCGAAGCGGCCGCCTCCGGTGGCTACTGCAAGGCTCTGATGGGCAATCACGAACTGCTGCTCATCGGCGCGAAGCGATTCGGCGACACGCCCGTCAACTCCGGCGCCGGCACCGCCACCTTCCAGGCCGCCTGGCTGCTCAACGGCGGCCAGCGGAGCGACATGGAGCGCCTCCAGGACGTCCATCTGCAGTGGATGTCCCGGCTCGACGCGATCGTCGAGGAGGATGACCATCTGCTGATGCACTCCGACACGACGGCCTATCTGGACTACGGTTCGACGATCGACGACGTCAACGACACCGTGCACCAGATCCTGACCCGCAATGACGCCGACGAATGCTGGGATTTGTTCCGCAAGCTCACCAAACGCTTCGCGTTCCGTGACGAGGGCGGCCCGGAGGCCGTGCGCGAACTGCTCTCCCGGTACGGCGGACAGCGCGTCGTCCACGGCCACAGCCCCATTCCCTATCTGCTCGGGGAAGTCGGCACCGAAGACGACGCGGACGGCGAGGAGGACTCGGGTCCCGTCGTGGAAGGGCCACACGTATATGCCGAAGGACTTGCCATCGCCATGGACGGCGGCGTCACCATGGCCGGGAAACTGCTGGTGGAACAGCTTCCGTTGACCGGCTGAGAAAAAGCGGGACAGGTCATTTCCGGAAACCCCCTGTCACCTCGCGCCAGAACGGCTCTACCATCGCCTTATCCGTAGCAGGCTCTCCTCCGTTTCCGCCGGCTCTCCGTCCCGTAGGGACGACCCGGCCCTACGGAGTATCGGGGGATGCACATGAATAGCGCTCCACACCTGCTGAGCGAGGATCGCGCGGATTTCGAGCGGATCCTCGACGAAGCACTGCGCAATGCGCACGACCGGCCTGATCTGGCCGAGATCGGGCGCCGGCTCAACGCGGAACAGCTGCGCACCATGGCCTTGAACGCCACGGAGCTGATCGCCGCGGCCGCGGCGGCGGAGTACCAGCACTACGCCAAGATCCGCGAGGACGCCCGCTCGCCGGTCCTCGCCGCCTCCTCGGTCCGGGAGTCCGTCCTCGACGCGGAAGACGACGATCCGCCGGGTTCCGGGGCCGGGCTCGGCGCGGTCGTCACCGTGCTGCTGCCGATTCTCGGTGGCACGGCCGCGTTGATCTTCCTGCTCGTCGGCTATCTGCTCAAGGCCCTCGAACCCGCGCCCGCGTTCGCCGACAGCATGCTGGCCGTCGGCTGGTTCTTCGCGGCCGTCACCGTGCTCGGCCTCCTGGGCGCGGCGGTGGCTCTGCTCGTCACCGCCCTGCGCAACAGCGCGACCCAGCTCCCGGCCCAGGAATCCCCGGGCCGGGAGCTGCCGGACGAGGTGGCCCGCGCGCGGGAAGCCTGGCGCCACGCCCTGCTGGAGCGGGGCATCCTGCCGTTCCTGCGGGACGCTCTGGCCGACCCCAGCGCCCACCCGACCACGCCGGGACCGCCGCGCCGGGTCAAGCACCTGCCCAAGATCGGCTACAGCCGTCCGGACTTCTCCAGCCCCGACGAGGGCTCCACGGACGGTCAGCGCCCGAGCTTCAGCAGCCCGGACTTCACGAGCCCCGACTTCGGCGGCCCGGACCACCAGCCCGACTAGGCCCAATACCAGTGACTTTGCGGCTGCCGGGGCTGTCGGCGGACCGTGTTTCCGCAGGTGAGGCCGCCGAACTGGCCCCTATGTCACTGGTATTGCGACTAGGCCCTGTCGTCAAAGTCCCGCCTGCCCCGCGGCTTGGGCGGACGGCGCTGCTTCGAAGACAGGGCCTGGCCAGGCGCTGTCCGGGCGACCTTGTCGGACAGGACAGGACCCAGAGCCTCTCGTTCGGTCCTGCCGGGCTCCCGGGCCCTGCCCGGCGACAGACCCCGCTCGCCGTCCAGTGACAGGCCCCGGCTCCGGCCGGTGGTCAGGGCGCCGACCGGCCCTCAGTCGGCCAGCGGCAGATAGACCCGGTTCCCGGTCGCGGCGAACTCCCTGGCCTTCTCCGCCATGCCCGCCTCGACCTCGCCCGCGTCCATGGCCTCGCCATGTCGGCGCCTGATGTCCTGCGAGATCTTCATCGAGCAGAACTTCGGCCCGCACATCGAGCAGAAGTGCGCCGTCTTCGCCGGTTCCGCCGGCAGGGTCTCGTCGTGGAACTCCCGCGCCGTGTCCGGGTCGAGCGCCAGATTGAACTGGTCCTCCCAGCGGAACTCGAACCGTGCGTCGGAGAGCGCGTCGTCCCAGTCCTGCGCCCCGGGGTGCCCCTTGGCGAGATCCGCCGCGTGGGCGGCGATCTTGTACGTGATGACGCCGGTCTTGACGTCGTCGCGGTCCGGCAGGCCCAGGTGCTCCTTGGGCGTGACGTAGCAGAGCATCGCGGTGCCCCACCAGGCGATCATCGCCGCGCCGATCCCTGAGGTGATGTGGTCGTACGCCGGAGCCACATCGGTCGTCAGCGGACCGAGCGTGTAGAACGGCGCCTCCTCGCAGATCTCCTGCTGAAGGTCGATGTTCTCCTTGATCTTGTGCATGGGGACATGCCCCGGTCCCTCGATCATCGTCTGCACGCCCAGCCGCTTGGCCACCGTGTTCAGCTCGCCCAGCGTGCGCAACTCGGCGAACTGCGCCTCGTCGTTGGCGTCCGCGATGGAGCCCGGCCGCAGGCCGTCCCCCAGGGAGTAGGTCACGTCGTAGGCGGCGAGGATCTCGCACAGCTCCTCGAAGTTCTCGTACAGGAACGACTCCTTGTGGTGCGCGAGGCACCACGCGGCCATGATCGAGCCGCCGCGCGAGACGATGCCGGTCTTGCGGCGGGCCGTCAGCGGCACGTACCGCAGCAGCACTCCAGCGTGGACGGTCATGTAGTCGACGCCCTGTTCGGCCTGTTCGATCACCGTGTCCCGGTAGATGTCCCAGGTCAGCTCCTCGGCCCTGCCGTCGACCTTTTCGAGCGCCTGATAGAGCGGAACGGTGCCGATGGGCACGGGGGAGTTGCGCAGCACCCACTCGCGGGTGGTGTGGATGTTACGGCCGGTGGAGAGGTCCATGACGGTGTCCGCGCCCCAGCGGGTCGCCCAGGTCATCTTCTCCACCTCCTCCTCGATGGACGAGGTGACCGCGGAGTTGCCGATATTGGCGTTGACCTTCACCAGGAACCGCTTGCCGATGATCATCGGCTCGATCTCCGGATGGTTGACGTTGGCGGGCAGTACGGCGCGGCCCGCGGCGATCTCCTCGCGCACGACCTCCGGGGAGACGTTCTCGCGGATCGCGACGTACTCCATCTCCGGGGTGATCTCCCCGGCGCGGGCGTACGCGAGTTGCGTGACCGGCCGGCCGGTGCGGCCCCGGCGCGGGCGGCGCGGCCGGCCCGGGAAGACCGCGTCGAGGCCCCGCAGGTCGGTCGTACCGGCCTGGAGCAGCCCCCCGCGGGGCGAGGTGTGCTTGAGGCCGTCGTCCTCGGGGCGGACCGGCCGTCCCTCGTACTCCTCGGTGTCGCCGCGCGCGACGATCCAGTTCTCCCGCAGGGGCGCGAGGCCCCGGCGGACATCGGTCTCGACGGTGGGGTCGGTGTACGGCCCCGACGTGTCGTACAGCGTCACGTCGTTGCCGTTGGTGAGGTGCACCAGCCGGACCGGCACACGGAGATCGGGGCGCGAGCCCGCCACGTATCCCTTGTGCCAGCCGATGGACTTGCCGGCCTCGCTCGGATTTCCCGAATCGGAGGCAGGCGTGCGTGCGTCCTGAACGGTCATGAGACCTACTCCCTACGCCGGCATTACCCGGTAACAGGTTCAGCGGTCGGCGCAGCTCAGGTAAGTGGGGAAAGAGTCCCGCACCACCTCGTTCAGCGCCCTCTCAGCCCGGTGCTCCGAGCTCCCGCGTGTGCAAAGGCGGTCCCCACGCTAACGCTCTTTCCTGCGTGCTGAACAGGGGGCCCCTTCCTTCTTGCGATGATCTGGCGGTGACCTCACCCCAGCAGACTCACGAACCACACGGCCACTCACACAGCCATGGGCCCGCCGCGCCGGTCTCACTCCATCTCCGCAAGGTGATCGCGGCGGTCCTCATCCCGTTCGCGGCCGCGGTGATCGTCGGGCTGGCCGTGCTCTGGCCGGGCGGTGCTCCGGCGCATGAGCGCACCGGTGTGGGCTTCGACCGGCAGACCGAGCAGGGACGCGTCGTTCAGCTCGAAAGCGTCAACTGCAAGGACGTGAACGCCTCGCAGATCCCGGCCACCGGCGACACGTCCACCCCACAGGGCCGCGAGGCGGTGCAGGAGGAGACCGGGAGCTGCAAGAAGGCCACGATCGAGCTGACCAGCGGCAAGGAGAAGGGGCATACGTTCATCGAGATCGTCCAGCCGGACGCGCCGCGGCAGTTTCACGTGAAACAGGGCGTGGTGGTGGCGTACGCACCCGACGCGCCCCGTGATCTCCAGTACTCGGTGACGGATGTGGACCGGCAGTTCCCCATGGCCCTGCTGGCGGGGATCTTCGCCGTGGTGGTGGTCGTGGTGGGGCGGATGCGCGGCGTCATGGCGCTGGTCGCGCTCGCCATCTCCTTCGCCATCCTGACGCTGTTCATCCTGCCCGCGATCCTTCAGGGCTCGAATCCGCTGATCGTGGCGGTGGTGGGGGCGAGCGCGATCATGCTGATCGCGCTGTACGCCTGCCATGGGCTGACGGCGCGGACCTCGGTCGCCGTGCTCGGCACGCTGATCTCTCTGCTGCTGATCGGACTGCTGGGGTCGCTCTTCATCGGGTGGGCGAGCCTGACCGGCAACACGGACGACAACACGGGTCTGATCCACGGGCTCTATCCCGAGATCGATATGAGCGGTCTGCTGCTGGCGGGCGTCATCATCGGCTCGCTGGGTGTGCTCGACGATGTGACGGTGACGCAGACGTCAGCGGTCTGGGAACTGCGCCAGGCGGACCCGACGATGGGACCGCGCGCGCTGTATCTCGCGGGGATCCGAATCGGCCGCGACCACATCGCCTCGGTGGTCAACACCCTCGTGCTCGCTTACGCGGGCGCGGCGCTGCCGCTGCTGCTGCTCTTCTCGATCGCGCAGTCGAGCGTCGGGTCGGTCGCCAACAGCGAGCTGGTCGCGGAGGAGATCGTACGGACCCTGGTGGGCTCGATCGGGCTGGTCGCCTCCGTCCCGGTGACCACCGCGCTGGCGGCGTTGGTGGTCTCCGCCGACCGGCGGCCCCCGGGAGAGACGGCACCCGCGACGGCGGGGACGGGCGCGCCGAGTCCGGCGGGTCCCCCGTCCGGTCCGACGGGTCCGGCGGGTCCCGCGTCCGGTCCGACGGGTCCGGCGGGGCCCGCGTCCGGAGGGCCGGAGGACACCTTCTCCGGGCCGCTTCCGGGCGCTCCGGCACGTGGTCTGGGTGGTGGCAGGGGCCGCCGTCGCAAGAAGTAGCGCGGACGGCGGAAATCACCCGGACGGCCCTGTTCGACCGGCGCCGGCCCGGCTCAGCCGGCGTTCTCCTCGGCGAGAATGCGGCCCAGGGCCTCTTCCAGGTTGCCCTCGAAGTCACTCAGCGTGCGCTCCTGGCCGAGCGGAACCAGTCGGTCCGTACGGTCGAGGAAGGCCACCAGCGGGGCCGCGCTGACCCGGAAGAGCGCGTGGTCGTCGCCGACCTGGAGCCGCATATGGACATCCGAGAGATCGTCGGGTGTGGTCGGCGCGATGTGCACGTCGCCGTCCCCACTGGGGGTGTTGATGCCGTCGAGCAGCAGTTCGCGACCGAACGTCCAGGTGACAGGGGCGTCGCCGGGCAGATGAAAGGTCATCCGCACCGCGTAGGGATCCCTCACTTCGTAGTGAAGTTCCACCGGGATACGGAACGAGAGCTCCTCGGAGACGAGGAAGCTCATCAGGACCTCGGCCTGGACCGACTCGCGCATCGTGTACTCCGGAGTAGATGAAGCAGTGGCTGGGAATGATCCCTTTGGACCCTCTTGACGCCATGGTGCTGTAAGCGCTAGCAGATCACAAGGAGTAATTTTTCAGATACTGATAGAGAAGGCGAGCGAGGTCAACAGCGCACCGATCTCTCTGTGTAACCGTTCGACTGCCGGGAGCAGTTTTTCCCGCTCCTCAAACGGTACAGAAATGGCCACTGCGGCAGCCGTCGAACCGACAGTGACGGGTACGGCCGCGCAGACCGTGTCCAAGGCGTACTCCTGCCGCTCCAGGACCGGTTCCATCCGCTCCAGCGAGCCCAGCCGCTCCAGCAGCGCGCCGCTGTCCGGTACGGAGTGCGGCGTGAGCGGGCGGACGGGGTGGCGCCCCAGGTGATCGCGGCGCTCTTCGGGGGTGAGCTGGCTCAGCAGGCACTGCCCGATCGCATGGGCGTGAGCCGTCTCGCGGAAATCGGCCCACTCGTCGATCGCGGGGGCCGCGGCGCTGTCGGCGACGGCGACCAGACCGACCTCGCCCTCGTGGTAGATCGCGAAGTACACCGGGGCGCCGACGATGTCGCGCCAGTGCCCGAGAGAATCGGCGATCTTGCTGCGACGATTCTGCAACGCCTCGCTGCGCCCCAGCCGCTCCACCGCGTCGCCGAGGACGAAGACCCCCCGCTCACGGCGGAGATAGCCCTCGTAGGTCAGCGTGCGCAGCAGATGGTAGGCGGTGGGCAGCGGGAGTCCGGCCTCACGTGCCAGCTGTTTGGCGGTGGCTCCGTCCGGATGGGAGCCCGCCGATTCCAGCAGTCGCAGCGCTCGCCGCACCGAGCCGATCAGAGTAGGGGCTGCGGTGGTGGTAGCTGTGGCCAAAGGTCACCCCCAGGCGTGCTGACGGGCGTATGCCCGCCCGCGGGGGCCGCCCCCGCGCGCCCGCCGCACCCTGACAAGGGACCTGACCCGGGGAACCGATGGGCCGGAGACCACCGAAGGAGCCTGATCAGGCGGACCCTGGAATCCCTGAATCCCGCCCGGAACGATCGCACAAACCCATGTTCGGAGCGATCACCGTAGGTGTTTTCCCAGGGTGCGGCAGAGATTTGCCACTCTAGGGGCAGGCCGGGGCCCAGGATGGTTTCCCGTTCACCTTTCCCTCGCGCGGGCTAACCGTCATACGGGACGACAGCCCTACCAGTCGCTTCGCGACGACGAGGAGGACGACGTGAACTTCCTTACGACGTAGATCAGTCCACCGACCAGCGCCACGAAGACCAGCACCTTGAAGAGCACCGAGATCACGAACGTGAGCAGGCTGACGATCAGTCCGCCGAACACGACGACGGCGATCACCGGGACCGCGACCCACTTCACCCACCACGGCAACCCCGTGAATATCTCCCGAACCGCCATCGCCCTACCTCGCTTCGCCGAGTCGCACAGGAATCTGCCTTACTCCGTCGATGCTAGAGCGCGCGCAGCCCCCACGGTGGCCCGCGATCCCCCGCTCTCCCCTGATCCGACCCTGAGAAGCGCATAAGGGTCGAAGCGCGGTCAGCCCTCGGGAGGGGAGAACACCACCATCACCCGCAGATCCTCCGAGATGTGATGGAACTTGTGCGCCGTACCCGCCGGGACGTAGACCACGCTGCCCCGCGCCACCTGCGTCGTCTCCATCCCGACCGTGATCGCGGCCCGGCCGCTCACCACGAGATACACCTCGTCCTGCGCGTGCGGCTGCTGCGGATCGGCCGCCCCCGCGTCCAGCGCGTACAGCCCCACGGACATGTTGCGCTCACGCACGAACTGCAGATACGCGCCGTCGTTGGCGGCACGCTCCGCCTCCAGCTCATCAAGTCGGAATGCCTTCATGCCACGATCAGACCATGAAGAATTTCCTAGTCAAGACGGTCGCCAACGCCGCGGCCCTGGCCGTCGCGATCTGGCTCGTCCAGAACATCACCCTCGCCGGCGGCAGCACCGGAACGAAGGTCCTGACGCTGGTCCTCGTCGCGCTGCTCTTCGGCGTGATCAACTCCATCGTCAAGCCGGCGGTGAAGCTCCTCACGCTCCCCCTGTTCGTCCTCACCCTCGGGCTGTTCACCCTCGTGGTCAACGCCCTGATGCTGATGCTGACCTCATGGCTCGCCGACAAACTGAGCCTGAGTTTCCACGTCGAGGGCTTCTGGACGGCGGTGCTGGGCGGCCTGATCATCTCGGTCGTCTCGTGGGCGCTCAGCATCATGCTCCCCGACCATGACTGACCGGCCCGCCGACGCCACGGCGGACCGGCCCGCCGCGGACCGCCCCGCGTCCGACCCGTACCGGGTCTGTTTCGTCTGCACCGGCAACATCTGCCGCTCCCCGATCGCCGAATCGGTCTTCCGCGCGCGGCTGGCAGAAGCCGGGCTGGACGGCGCCGTGGCGGTGGACAGCGCGGGCACCGACGGCTGGCACGAGGGCGACGGGGCCGACCCGCGCGCCGTCGCCGTACTCGACGCTCACGGCTACCCCGGCGACCACACCGCCCGCAGGTTCCGCGCCGCGTGGTTCCCGCTGCTCGACCTGGTCATAGCCCTCGACGAGGGGCATCTGCGGGAGCTGAGGCGGCTGGCGCCCACTCCCGCCGACGCCGCGAAGGTGCGGCTGCTGCGCTCGTACGACCCCGCCGTACGGACGCCCGGCCGCCCCTCGGACGGCGCGGCGGCGGAAACGGACGGCGCGCTGGACGTGCCCGATCCCTACTACGGCGACAGCGCGGGCTTCGAGGAGTGCCTGCGGATGGTGGAAGCGGCGAGCGAGGGGCTGCTGACCGCCGTACGGAACGCGACACAGGAGACGCGATGAACGACGACAGAGCCATCGGCGACGGCACCCGCGCGGTCCGGGCCGGGCTGCCCGACCCCGTGAAGTACGAGCCGACCCTCCCGGGTCCGGTCTTCGCCGCCCACTTCCACCTGCCCGGTGAACCCACCGGGCCCTACACCTACGGCAGGGACGAGAACCCGACCTGGACGCACCTGGAGCGCGCCATCGGCGAGCTGGAGGCACCGGGGGAGTCCGTCGAGACGGTCACCTTCGCCTCCGGCATGGCCGCGATCTCCGCGGTCCTCTTCTCACAGCTCAAGGCCGGCGAAGCCGTCGTCCTGCCCGACGACGGCTACCAGGCCCTCCCGCTGCTGCGGGAACGCCTTGAGGCGTACGGCGTCGAGGTACGGACCGCCCCGACCGGCGGCGACGCCCAGCTGGACGTGCTGGCCGGGGCCCGGCTGCTGTGGATCGAGACCCCCTCCAACCCCGGGCTCGACGTCTGCGACGTACGGCGCCTGGTGCGCGAGGCACACGCGGCCGGCGCCCTGGTCGCCGTCGACAACACCCTCGCCACCCCCCTCGGCCAGCGCCCGCTCGAACTGGGCGCCGACTTCTCCGTGGCCAGCGACACCAAGGGCATGACCGGCCACGGAGACATCCTCCTCGGCCATGTGACCACCGGCGATCCGGGGCTCGCGGCGGACGTACGACGCTGGCGCAAGGTCGTCGGAGCCATCCCGGGACCGATGGAGGCATGGCTCGCGCACCGCTCGCTGGCCACCCTCCAGCTGCGCGTCGACCGGCAGTGCGCCACCGCCCTGGAGCTGGCGAAGGCGCTGGAAGGACGCGACGAGGTGACCGGGCTGCGCCACCCAGGACTGGCCGACGACCCCTCGCATCCGATCGCCTCGCGGCAGATGCGGCGCTTCGGCTCCGTCGTCTCGTTCGTCCTGCCCGACCGGGACCGGGCCGAACGCTTTCTGGACGGTCTGCGGCTGGTGGACGACGCGACGAGCTTCGGCGGCGTACGGTCCACGGCCGAGCGGCGCGGACGGTGGGGCGGCGACGCCGTACCGGAAGGCTTCGTCCGCTTCTCCGTCGGCGCGGAAGACCCCGAGGACCTGATCGCGGACGTACTGCGCGCCCTGGACGCGGCGGCCCGCTGACCCGGCGCCCGGGACGGCGCCCGGGAAGACAGACGGTCCGAGCCTCCCCCCTCATGGCTCGGACCGTCCCGGGTTCCACGCGCGGAGAACCACCTGTCCAAGGCTAGTTGACTCTGCGTCAGTGTCCAATCACAGTAGCGACAGGGAGCTATCGACTTATTTATAGTTGACGGTCCGAAGTTGCTGCGGGGGCGAGGTTCAGGACGGGAGAGCAGGACATGGACCTGGCTCTGCTGCGCACCTTCGTCACCGTGCACCGCGCGGGGTCCTTCACCCGCGCCGCCGCGCTGCTCGGCCTCTCCCAGCCCGCCGTGACCGGCCAGATCCGCACCCTGGAGCGGCAACTGGGCCGCCCGCTCTTCCTGCGCCAGGCCCGGGGCGTGACCCCCACCACGATCGGCGACGAACTCGCCCACCGCGCCGCACCCCACCTCGACGCGCTGGTCGAGATCGCCGAGACCGGAATCGAGGAGGAATCCCGCGTACGCACCCTCCACCTGGCCGGACCACCCGAATTCACCTCCCTGCGCGTGCTGCCCGCGCTCACTCCCCTCACCACCCAGGGCCTTGCGCTGCGCACCTCGTTCTTCGGCAACGCCGGGGAAATCCTCGAAAGTCTGGCCGCCGGACACCATGATCTGGCCATCGCCACCGCCCGTCCCCGGGGCGGACTGCTCACCGCGACTCCGCTCTGCGACGAGGAACACGTACTGATCGCCGCGCCCCGCTGGGCGGCCCGGCTCGGCCACACCGTGCTGCGCGAGGGACAGGTGGTGCTGGAACAGCTGCCCGTGGTGGAAGTACACGAGTCCCTCCCCCTCGTCTCCCGCTACTGGGCCGCCGTCTTCGACTCCCGGCCCGCCGCCGCGGGCACGGTCATCGTTCCCGACCTGCGCGCGGTACTCGAATGCGCGGCCGCCGGCGCCGGGCTCGCCGTACTGCCCCGCTACCTCTGCGAAGCGGCCCTGGAGCGCGGAGAGGTGGTCGCTCTCCTCGACCCGCCGGTGCCTCCGCTGCGCACCTATTTCCTGGTCGTGCGCACGGGCACGCTGGCCCTCCCGCCGATCGCACGGGCGCACGAGTGGCTGCTGCGCGCGGCCGTCGACTGGTGACGGCGGGGCCGGAGGAGTTTCAGACCCGGTGGAGCGGGCGAACCTTCTCCCATGACCGAACGGCCCGTGGTCAAGCGCACCGCACGCGCCATCCTGCTGGACGGCGCTGACCTGATCCTCATCAAACGCACCAAACCCGGCGTGGATCCCTACTGGGTCACTCCCGGTGGCGGGGTGGAGAAGAGCGACACCACCGTCGTCGAGGCGCTCCACCGCGAGGTGGACGAGGAGCTGGGCGCGAAGATCGTCGACGTGGTGCCCTGCTTCGTGGACACCGTCGAGCACATCGCCGGCAGCGGTGTGACCGGAGTGAAGGTGCAGCACTTCTTCGTCTGCCGGCTCGCGTCCATGGACCCGTCCCTGCGGCACGGCCCCGAGATCGAGGAGCCGAGCGGGGAGTACGAGATCGTCAGGATCCCGTTCAGCCGGGTCGGAATCGCCGCGGTCCATCTCGTACCGCTGTCACTGCGGCACTACCTGGACGGCAACATCGAGGGCGTGCGCGCCATGCACGCCCCCGACCTGGGCTGACAGTCACTCCGAATCCCCGCTCGTACGGGTACGGGTACGGGTACGGAGCACCGGAACGAGTACGGGTACGCGGGCAGCTGCCGTGCCGGGCGTTCCGGCCCCGGCGAAGGCCGCCCGGACCAGACCTAGTTGGCCGCTGCCAGCAGTTCCTCCAGGGAGTCGTGCCGGATCCGCTCCGACGGGATCCCGACCCCTCTGAGCGCGTCGAGCCCGCTGCGGATCAGCCCGGGAGGCCCCGACAGATACCCGTCGTACTCGTGCCAGGGACCGTAGTCGCGCACCGCCTCCGGGAGCCGACCCGTCAGACCCTGGCTCGGCCCCTCGGCGACCACGGGGCGCACCGCCAGCCACGGGTGCTCGCTCTGGAGACGCAGCATCGTCTCGATGTCGTACAGGTCCTGATCGTGGCGCGCGCCGTAGAAGACCTCGACCCTGCGCCGGTGCCCATGCTCGGCGACATCCTCGATGAGCGCCTTGATCGGCGCGATACCGGTGCCTCCGCCGAGGCAGAGCAGACCGTTGTCGGTGCTGTGGTCGACGGTCATGGAACCGACGGGCGGCCCCAGCCGCAGCACGTCGCCGGGCCCGGCGCGGTGGACCAGCGCGTTGGAGACCCAGCCCGCCGGTACCGCCTTGATGTGGAAGGACAGCAGGCCGTCGGGGCGGGGCGCGGAGGCGAAGGAGTAGTGCCGCCAGACCCGGGGCCACCACGGTGTCTCCATGCTGGTGTACTGCCCGGCGCGGAACGGATAGGGCTGGTCGGGCCGGACCGTGACGACGGCGATGTCCGCGGTGCGACGCTCGTGCGAGACCACTTCGGCCTGCCACCAGGCCGGCGCGTGCTGCTCGTTCTCGGCGGCCGCGTCGATCATGATCTGCGAGATCGTGGTGTACGTCCTGACCCAGGCGCCCTCGGTCGCGTCGTCCCAGGTGCCGACGGCGTACCGGGACAGCGCGCCCAGCAGCGCTTCCCCGACGGCCGGGTAGTGCGTCGCGCGCGTGCCGTACTTACGGTGCCCTCGGCCCAGATGGCGGAGGTAGTCCGTCAGGATGGCCGGCGAGTCCATGTGCTCGGCGGCCGTGAGCAGCGCCTTGAGCAGCCGGTCGCGCTGGGCGTCCATGGCCACGGGGAACAGAGCCCGCAGGTCGGGGTTGCGGACGAACAGCAGCGAGTAGAAGTAGGACGTCACCTGGTCGGAGACCGGGCCGATCTCGGCGAGGGTACGGCGTACGAGCACGGCGTCGGGCGAGGCGTTCGGATCGGCGACCGCGGCGGGCGGCGGGTCGGCCGGCTCCTGCTCCGCCCGTACCTCGGGCGGCAGCGCGGCCGATACCGGCACCTCCGGCGGCAAGGATCCGGCGCCGCCGCTCCCGGCTTCCCGGACAGCCTCCTCGGGCATGGCGCCGGACGGCGCGGGCTTCGGCTGCGATTCCTGCCGCGGAGACTCCGGCTGCACGGGGTGCGGACGCACGGTGTCGGGCGTCAGCTCCTCCGGCAGCGCGGCGGCAGCGGGAGCGTGGGTCCGCGGAGGCTGCGCCGGAGCCTGCTCGGCGCTGTCCACCGCCACCGGAGGCCCTTCGGGCACCTGAGGGTGGGCAGCGGGCCCCTCGGCGCTCTGACGCCCCTTGTGCCGTGGTTGGAAAGCGTCGGGAACGTCGGCCGCCGGTACGGGCACGGCATCGCCGTCCGTGCGGCCTGCCGGCCCCTCGGCGCCTTCACGCGGGGGCGGCGCGGAACGGGTCCCGCCGGTACCCACCGGGCGTATGGAGGCAAGCGAGCGGCTCGGAACGGGTATTCGTTCCCGGCCCGCCGCCTCAGCGCCGCCTTCCGTCCCGGCATCCGGTCGGCCGCCGCTGCCGCTTGGGGCCTTGCGGGGAGCGAACCAGCCGCTTCCCGAGGTCCCACCGTCTCCGGAAGTGCCGTTGTCGGCCGACGTGGTGGTCGGAGCGTCCATCGTGTGCCTCGCCTCGAACATCTTTCAGTCGGTCTGCGCGCTCCCGCTGGACCGGAATACGCTGGTAATTCCCCCCGCTCTGACTAGGACTGCCGTCAGGTCATGTCAACCCCCGCCGTAGCCCGCATTCGGGCGCGGGGTAACACGATGCGACATTGACCGCAGCGCCTGCCGTCGCAGCATGCCAGGCCCCACCGGCGCGGGGGACAAAAAGCGCGAAGTCCGGCCATCGGTGCCGGATTTACCGTTAGGCTGCATTGCTCCGTGTTCATCCGCCGGATTCCGACCGCGTTTCCACGGCACTGCGGGGGCCAGGGTATTACTGCTGGGGGCGGGCCAGTTCATAGGCCTCACGCAGATCGCCCCCCGAGTACGTGTGCGTAGCGAGCCCCGACAGATGGTGATCCGCGTTCACCGCCACCGACCTGGGTACCACGGCGAAGATGTCCGCATCCGACATCGAATCACCATAGGCAACACAGTCGTCCATGCCCACCCCGAACTCTGCGCACAGCTGGTTCGCGATCTTCACCTTGGCGGCCGGGGTGAGAATGCCCGCCCGGTCGACCGGCTCGACAAAGGGCAGTTCGGGCCAGCGCGAACCGTGCGCGGCGTGCACACCCCAGCCCAGCAGTCGCGAAACAAAGAAATCGGGCGAGAGGGAGATAACAGCACAGTAATCCCCGCGTTCCCGAATGTCCGCCCATACCTCGCGGATGCCGGCCAGCCAGGGAGCCCCCTCGAAGGCCGCCGCCACCTGCGCCGCAGTGAGTTCCGCCCACAACTGTCGAGCCCTGACCGCGAATTCACCCGGTGCCAGTCCCTGTGACAGGAACTCGGCCTCCAACTGGGCGATTTCGGCACTCAGCCCCAACTGGCGGGAAATTTCCACAGCGGCAGCCGACCCTCGGATGAGCGTTCCATCGAGGTCGAAGAGATGAAGCCTGCGCACGCTCGCCATGTGCACCGAGGTTAGTCCCTGCGCCTGCCGCCGTCGTCCCGCGTCCAGCGACCGGGCATCGGGTGCCGTGTTTCACGTGAAACATCCCGCTCCATGGCCGACGCGACATGACCGGATATCAACTCCCCGATCGACCGCGAACCGTCTCGTCCGCCCACCCGTAATGCGGTGGACGAACAGGCTCCCGCTCCGACAGCCTGACGACCATGTCGACACCGCTCTCCGTACCGCCCATCCGAGCCCTGACCATGGGCGACCTCATGCCCTGCGCGGACCTGGCCGAAGACCGCGGCTGGACACGCGAGGAGCACAAATGGAGTCTGCTCCTGGCAGCGGGCACGGGCTACGGCATCGACGACCCCGACGATCCCGAAGGCGGCCGACTGGCGGCCGTCTGCGTCGCCACCCCCTACGGCTCCCGGCTGACGGCCGTCGGCATGGTGCTCGTCGCGCGACGGCACGCGCGGCAGGGCCTCGCCCGGCGGCTGATGAGTCACGTACTGGAGGAGGCGGGCGAGACGCCTCTGATGCTCTACGCGACACCGTACGGACAACCCCTCTACCGGCAGCTCGGCTTCACCGGCATCGGCGAGATGGAGAGGCTGAGCGGACTTCTCCGCACCCCCGCCCCCATGCCGCACGTCGCCACCCGCGCCGCGACCGCCGCCGACCTCCCGGCCATCATCCGTCTGGACACCGAGGTGTCCGGAGTGGACCGTACCGCCATGCTCGCGCGGCTCCCCGCCTTCGCGGACCGGCTCAGAGTGTCCGGTGAGGGCGCTGCCCTTACGGGGTACGCGGGACTCTGGCCCACCCCGGAAGCAGATGTCGTCGGTCCGCTGATCGCGCAGGATACGGAGACCGCCATGGCACTGGTAGCCTCACTGGCCGGATCGGACAGACCGCTGCGTCTGGACATCGACTCCCGCCACCAGGAGCTGGTGGGCTGGGGCAGAGCGCACGGCCTCACATCGGGCGCGCCGACCACCATCATGGTCCGTGGGCTCCCGGACCTGCCGGGCGACTGGAAGCGGCGCTTCGCGCCGCTGAGCATGGCAACGGGCTGATCTCCCGACCGGTCCGGCGCCACCAGGGCCAGCAGGCCCCCGGCGCCGACGGCAAGCGGGACGGGCGCCCCGCGCTCACGGCGCGACGTAGCCTGCACATCATGAGCGATCTGACGATACGGCCCGCCACCCGCGACGACATCCCCGCCATCGTGGCCATGCTGGCGGACGACCCCCTCGGCGCCCAACGGGAGTCCCCCGACGACCTCGCCCCGTACGCCGAGGCCCACCGGCGCATGGCCAACGACCCCAACCAGCACCTCATGGTCGCCGCCCGCGACGACCGGGTGGTCGGCACGCTCCAGCTCACCATCGTGCCCGGTCTGTCCCGGCGCGGCGCGACCCGCTCCATCATCGAAGGAGTCCGGATCCATTCCGATGAGCGCGGCAGCGGCCTCGGAACCCGGTTCATCGAATGGGCGGTCGACGAATCGCGGCGCCAGGGGTGCCAACTGGTCCAACTGACCTCCGACACCTCCCGGACCGACGCCCACCGCTTCTACGAGCGGCTGGGATTCACCGCGTCCCACGTCGGTTTCAAGCTGAGTATCTGAAACCGCGTCCTGCTGACGGCTTCGTCGTCGGCACCCAACCCCGCTCGTGTGCCACCGACGGCCGAGGCCGCTGCCAGGTTTCACGTGAAACGTCGGTGTTGCCTCACTCTCCGACGCCTCGCCAGCCGCCTTCGTCCACGCCGCCCGGAATGGCGTCTCCCGGCCCGTACGGCTCCCGGGTGAAGACGAACGAGCCGAGGTCGAGGTGGCTGACCGATCCGTCCGACCGGCGCACCACGCGCAAGGTCTCCCCCGCGTAGTAGCCGTCGAGGCCCGCCCAGGTCCCATCGGGCCGCGCGACAAAGCGGGAGCCGCGACCGCCACCGCGCAGCGGGTACAGCTCCATCCCCCGGTCGGCCACCAGCTTCACCCCAAAGGCGCTCGTACCCCAGTACCACGGACCGGTCAGGGCCAGCAGCTCCTGGTCGACCTCGGGCAGCGGCGTCCACGGTTCGGGCATCCGAGGCTCCGCGTCGGCCACAATGCCGAGGAGATCCGCGGCCACGGCGGAGATCTGCGGCCCGGACGTCGCATTGGCCAGCGCCACCGCGGCCACCCCGTCCTCCGCGCTCGCCCACAGACCCGCCACGAAGCCCGGCAGCGATCCCGTGTGCCCCAGCAGGGTCCGCCCACCCCGATGGGCCAGCTGCACTCCGAGCCCGTAGCCGCCATCCCACTCCCCGGCCCCGGCGGGTACGGACGGGGTGCGCAGCTCCTCCACGGAGGCGGGGCTCAGGACCTGGCTGTCCCCTTCGATGAGGAACATCGCGAAGCGACAGAGATCCTCAGCCGTCGACCAGAGCTGACCGGCCGGAGCCATCAACCCGAGATCCTCCGCCGGCTCGGGCAGTACCACATCGGCCCACGGATGCACGGCCCACCCGCGCGCGTGCGGAGCGACCGGCTCAGCGCCTGTGCGGTCCATGCCCAGCGGTCCGAGAACCTCGTGCCGCAACGTCTCCTCCCACGACGCTCCCCGGACGGCCTCCACCAGCGAACCGAGCAAGGTATAGCCCGTATTGGAGTAGTGGTGGCGCCGCCCCGCGGGATGCAGCACCGGCCGGTCCCCCAGAACATCCGCCAGCCCCGGCCGCAGCACACCGGGGGTCCGCTCCCACCAGGGCGCCGGGGACTCGGCGCTCAGCCCCGCGCCGTGACCGAGAAGCTGAGCGACGGTGACCTCACCGACGCCCGTGCCCGGAAGATGCTTCTCCAGGGGATCATTGAGATCGAGCAGTCCCTCATCACGCAGCCGCAATACCAGCACCGCGGTGAACGTCTTGGTGATCGATCCCACGCGGTACTGCGTCCCGGCATCCGGAGCACGCCCGTCCACACCACCGTGCGCCCCCGACCACACCATCCGCCCCTCCCGCGCCACCGCCCCGACCAACGACGGCACACGCCCCTCGACCTGAGCGCGGGCGATGCGGTGTGTCAGTGCCCGCCGAGTACCGGGCAACAGCTCTTCCCAAGATGACGTCATGACCCACATCTAACGCAGTGATCCCCCCGAGTCGACTGCATATCGCCAAGCGCCCCGAGAACCTTCCGGCCGCCGACTCCTCATCCCTCCTGAGGATCCGGGCCGCTCTCCGTCTGAGGAAGCAGGGGAAACAGCCGCACAATGAGGGCCACCGGCAGAGCACCGTCCGGCCGGGCCAAGGGGCGCTGCTCGCGATCCTGATAGGGCGCCAGCGCACGTCGGATCACACCGGCGACCCTGCTCATCTCTTCGGGCGTCAGGTAGGCCACGGCGCTGAAGGCTTCGTCCTGACGCCATGCGGCCGGAGCCCGGTCCCACTGAGCGAGCCATCGCTGCCAGCTCTCGTCCTCCAGACCGCGGGCCACGTCACCGAACGGCTCCTCGGAGGACCGGTCAGCGGCGGTGACGTCCTGTCGCAGCCGCCATGGCCGGGCGCGGCCACCGCTGTGGGGGGCCTCTTCGACGTGCCCGTGGCGCGCGAGTTGCCGTAGGTGAAATGAGCAGAGACCGGAGCTGTAGCCCAGTCGAGAAGCGGCCTCCGTAGCCGTGACGGTCCCCACTTCCGAGAGTAGATCTAGCAGAGCCGTGCGGACCTCGTGCGCGGGCAGTTCCTCGCGGGTGCCGCGTGCCCGGCGCCGCGGGGTGATCCAGTCGTCCGCGGTCACTTCATCCTCAGCCACTTCATCCTCAGTCACTTTGCAAAGTCTGGTACTTTGCAAAGCGCTTGGCAAGGGGCCCTGCTTGCGCGATCAAGCCACCGGCCCAGACGGCATCCGCCTCGCGCACGAGCGAGAGAAGGAGACGATCATGTCTGTTCCGCACGAGCCGTCCCGTCCCGCCGACCGGCGAGCCCGGTTACAGGGCCGCCCGGTCGATTTCTGCCCCGCGCCGCCTCCTGAGGCGGACAGGGGAACGGTGCGTCGGATCACGGTGGTGGGCGAGGAGATCCTGAGCCGTCCGTGCCAGGAGGTGACCGAGTTCGGAAATCCTCGACTGTCGGCTCTGATCGACGACATGTTCCTGACGATGCATATGGCTGACGGGGCGGGACTGGCCGCCAACCAGGTCGGCGTCGACCTGCGGCTGTTCGTGTACGACTGCCCGGACGACGACGGGATCCGTCATGTCGGCCACATCGTCAACCCGGTCCTGGAACCGCCTGCTCCGTCAAGTCGCCGGCTCATTGACGACGACGAGGGCTGTCTCTCCGTACCCGGTGCCACCATGCCGGTTCCCCGCACCGATCACGCCGTGGTCCACGGGGTCGACAAGAACGGCACCCCGCTCGTCATCGAGGGCACCGGGTATTTCGCCCGGTGCCTCCAGCACGAGACCGACCACCTCCTCGGCCACACGTATCTCGACCGGCTCTCCCGGCGCGACCGTAAGAATGCCCTCCAGCAGATGGCGGATCGACGCGACGACGTCTTCGCACGACGCGCGACGAAGGCCGCCGGTCACACGCGGTGAGCGCCGCGCGGGCCGAAGGTGTCCGCCGGGCCGGTGTCACGGGCCGACGGTGTCCGCCGGGCCGGTGTCAGAGGTCTGGCCTAGCCTCGTTCTCGAAGGACCGACACCTTTACCTGGAGGGCAGTGTCATGGGCTCGATGCCGCAGAAGATCACCACTTTCCTCATGTTCGAGGGCAGAGCGGAGGAGGCCCTGGACTTCTACATGTCCCTGTTCGAGGACGCCGAGGTCGTGGACATCACCCGCTACGGCGCCGACGGCCCCGGCGAGAAGGGGACGGTCGAGCGTGCCACGTTCGCACTGGCCGGGCAGCGGTTCATGTGCATCGACAGCTACGTCAAGCATGAGTTCGGGTTCACTCCGGCAGTGTCGCTGTTCGTCGAGTGCGACACCGAGGACGAACTCGACCGCCGCTACGGCGCCCTCGCCGAAGGAGGCACAGAACTCATGCCGCTGGGCTCGTACGGCTTCAGCGCCAAGTTCGGCTGGGTGAACGACCGGTTCGGCGTCTCCTGGCAGCTGAACCTGCGGGAGTGAGAGGCCCTGGCGTCCGGCCCCCGGTGTCTCCGTCCGGTGGTCAGTCGTAGTCGGGGAGGGCGAGGGCGCTGTACGCGGCGCGTGGCGGGTCGGCGGGGAGGGCGGCGAGGGCGCGCAGGGCCGCGTTGCGCTGCTGGAGAGCATGCTCACTGGCGGGGAAGAGGTCCGTGTCGCCCTCGTTGGCCAATTCCTGATTGAGCGTCACGAACGGCCTCAGCACCCTCTCGTAGGCGTCGAACGCCTGCGCGTGGTCGGCATGCGCGGCCAGCTCGCCGGCCAGCACGTAGGCACCGACCAGCGCGAGGCTGGTCCCCTGCCCGGTCAGGAGGGACGGCGCGTAGGCGGCGTCGCCGACCAGCGCGACCCGGCCCTGGGACCAGCTCGACATCCGTATCTGGCTGGTGATGTCGAAGAACAGGTCCTCGGCGGCGCGCATCTCGGCAACCATCCGCGGAATCTCCCAGCGGTCGTCCGGGAAGGACGCGGCGATTAGTTCACGCTGCGCGTCAGGGGTGCGGAAGGCGTCGAAGGGCGGGTCCGAGCGCCTGAAGGAGAACATCCCGAACACGCGCCTGCCGGAGCCCGCGGCATAGAGAGCGGCACGCCGGCCCGGGGTGTTCCACAGCACTCCCTCGTGTGAAAGCCGCAGGTGATTGGGGAGGGTGAAGCCCGCGAAGCAGGCGCCGAGGTAGTGATGGAAGCGCTCCTCGGAGCCGAGGACCAGCCGACGGGTGTGGGAGTGGATCCCGTCGGCCCCGATGACGACGTCGAAGGTGCGGTGGGTTCCGCCGCCGAAAGTCACCTCGACGCCGTCGGGGCGGTCGTCGAGGACGGTGATGGAGTCGCCGAACACGAAGTCGACGGAGTCACGGACGGCATCGTGGAGCGCCTCGGTCAGGTCGCCGC
This sequence comes from Streptomyces corynorhini, assembly GCF_003346515.1. GTDB lineage: Bacteria > Actinomycetota > Actinomycetes > Streptomycetales > Streptomycetaceae > Streptomyces > Streptomyces corynorhini. The sequence continues at coordinate 11,837 of NZ_QQNA01000115.1, read as the reverse complement.
GCTGTACTTCCAGGTCACCGTCGGCGCCGATGGCCAGGCTCTCGGCCCGCAGTGCGGCGATGGTGCCGCCGTCGTGGTCCACGAAGGTGACGCGCCGGGTGGCGACGTGGACCTTCCGCAGCTGGGGCAGGAGGTTCATGCGCCGTACCACCTCCAGGCCGGTGCCGCGGATGTCGATCGGGTAGCCGCCACCGCGCACGGTGCCCGTCTTCTCGACGACGGTGACGTCGAAGCCGTAGCGGTTCAGCCAGTAGGCGATCGCGGGGCCGGCGATACCGGCGCCGGAGACGAGGGCGGAGCGGGTGCGGCGAGGACGGTGTGTCTCGGTCATGGTCGGTCCTTCCTGGCCGCGCCACGTCGACACGTGGGACAGCCGGATGTCGGAGACGGGGTTCGAGGGGGGGCGTTCGGGTGCGCGGTGGCGCTCGTCCCGTGTCGGCTCGCGCTACAGCCCCTCCTTGCCGGTGGCCCAGTACGGCCTCGTGGTGATGGCGCGCCGCGGCAGGTTCCGGCTGTCGACGAGCGCGCGGCGCTGCTGCTGGAGGGACTGGGCGTGGCCCAGCAGCACAGCGCCGTCCAGCTCCGCGAACACGTCGTCGCCGACGGCACGTTCGAGCCAGGACCGCAGCGCGTCGCCCGGCGCGCCCGTAGCGGGCAGGAAGTGGTAACGGGGCCGACGGGCGGCGAGCGCGGCGACGGAGTCCGCCGGCACCTCCACGGCCACGACATGGCCCGCGCCGTCCTGGACGTAGGCGTCGATCGTGCCGAGGGCACAGCCGTCGCCGAGGTAGAGGCGGCGGGTTCCGGTCTCGCGCAGTGGCCGGTGCCGGCCGGCCAGCAGCGTCATCCGGTCACCGGCACGCAGACGGCGGATCCACTCCGTGCCGGGACCCGACGCGTCGGTGGCGGCGAGGATGCCGATGCGCTCCAGGTCAGGGCCGCCCACGGTACGTACCGTGTAGCGGCGCCCCAGGGTGGGGGCGACGCGGAACTGGACCTCGTGGCCGGGCCGCCAGCCGCCGGGCGGCGCGGCGGCGTGCAGCTCCCATTCGATGAAGCCGGGGGCGGGCCGACGAACGTCGAGTACGCGCGCCGGGCGGCCCAGAGCCGATTCGACGAGGTTGCCGATGACGGCGGGCGCTTGGGGCATCGAGGTCTCCACTCGTGGTGAGCCGACGGGTCTGACCGGCGACGGGGAAGGCGACCGTGCCCCACCGCGCCGTGGCGGCGGCCTCCGCCGATTCTGCGGACTTCGCGCGCTCGGCACGCCGCCCCGACGGAACGAGGAAGGCGAGGACGAGCGGGACGGCGCCGAGGCCGAAGATCCCCCGGAACGTTTCGGAACGTCATGAACCCTCCGAGGGCCAGTACGAGGCCGCCGAGGTCGAGCCGGCGATCGGTCACCGGCGTCGCGGTCTCGGCCCGCATCGCAGACGCTGTCGCACGCATAACGAGGACACTACACCGTGCAGTGCAGTTCATGTACCGCGCGATGCCATGCCGACTCGCGAACGAGGCGTACGCGCCGCCGGTACGGACAAGACGGTGTGCGAGGAGTCCCCGACGAGTCGGCCGAAGGCAATCGCCGTCGCCTCACCGCCCCGACCGGCCTACCGACGCCGACCGGGTCCGAAGGAGCGACCGCTCAGGTCTGCGCCATGTCCACGAAGCGGGAGTAGTGGCCCTGGAAGGCCACCGTGATCGTCGCGGTGGGGCCGTTACGGTGCTTGGCCACGATGAGGTCGGCCTCGCCGGCGCGGGGGGACTCCTTTTCGTAGGCGTCCTCGCGGTGGAGCAGGATCACCATGTCGGCGTCCTGCTCGATGGAGCCCGATTCCCGGAGGTCGGAGACCATCGGCTTCTTGTCCGTACGCTGCTCCGGGCCACGGTTCAGCTGGGACAGGGCGATGACGGGCAGTTCCAGCTCCTTGGCGAGGAGCTTGAGGTTTCGCGACATGTCCGAGACCTCCTGCTGACGGTTCTCGGCGCGCTTCGAGCCGCCGGACTGCATCAGCTGAAGGTAGTCGATGACCACGAGCTTGATGTCGTTCCGCTGCTTGAGGCGACGGCACTTCGCGCGGATCTCCATCATCGAGAGGTTCGGCGAGTCGTCGATGTAGAGCGGCGCCTGGGAGACGTCGGGCATGCGGCGGGCCAGCCTCGTCCAGTCCTCGTCCGTCATCGTGCCGGACCGCATGTGGTGCAGCGCCACCCGCGCCTCGGCGGAGAGAAGGCGCATCGCGATCTCGTTGCGCCCCATTTCCAGCGAGAAGATCACGCTGGGCAGGTTGTTCTTGATGGAGGCGGCGCGGGCGAAGTCGAGAGCGAGGGTCGACTTTCCCATCGCGGGGCGGGCCGCGATCACGATCATCTGACCGGGGTGGAGACCGTTGGTGAGGGAGTCGAAGTCGGTGAACCCGGTCGGCACCCCGGTCATCTCGCCGTTGCGCGAGCCGATGGCCTCGATCTCGTCGAGCGCGCCTTCCATGATGTCGCCGAGCGGCAGATAGTCCTCGCTGGTCCGCTGCTCGGTGACGGCGTAGATCTCGGCCTGGGCGGAGTTGACGATCTCGTCGACGTCCCCGTCGGCGGCGTATCCCATCTGCGTGATCTTGGTGCCGGCCTCGACGAGGCGTCGCAGCACCGCCCGCTCGTGGACAATCTCCGCGTAGTAGGAGGCGTTGGCCGCCGTGGGGACCGACTGGACGAGGGTGTGGAGGTACGAGGCTCCGCCGACACGGGTGATCTCGCCGCGCTTGGTCAGCTCGGCGGCGACCGTGATCGGGTCGGCCGGCTCCCCCTTGGCGTACAGGTCGAGGATCGCCTGGAAGACGGTCTCGTGCGCGGGACGGTAGAAGTCGTGGCCCTTGATGATCTCCACGACGTCGGCGATCGCGTCCTTGGACAGCAGCATGCCGCCGAGGACGGACTGCTCGGCGTCGAGGTCCTGCGGCGGAACCCTCTCGAAGCCGGCCGATCCGCCGTCCCAGGGGCCGCTGTCGCCGCCCCGGTCGTGCTGCTCCCCTCGGCCCCGGCCCTCCCCACGGCGCTGCCGGGAGACAGGCAGACGGTCACTGGGACCGGCATCGGTCCAGGGGTCGTCCAATGGCTCGGGAATGCTCACCGGCCACCTCCTCACGTCCGCTCAGCGGACCTCGCCGTGCCACTCTTTCTACGGCACGACACTGACAAAACGAGAGGTCTGACTCCGGTTCCGGCGCGTCGGACGCCGGTCCACGGTAGGCCCGCGAGCGACGTCAGCCAATCTTGTTATCCACAGGCCATGTGGACGAAGCGCGAGATGCTGTGGAGAACTCGGCCGAACCTGTGCACGGACCGGGGGACAGCACTGTGGACAAAGTCATACCGCCGCCACCACAACCCCTCTGAGCTGGTCTTTTTTCATCCACTGGCTGTGGGGGAGAAAAACTTTCCCGACTGGACCAAGATCAGAACAAACGGTCCTCCGCACGACCTCCACAACCCCGTCGAGTAAGGATCAGAGATGGATTGCGCCTCTTACCTGTGGAAGATTAGATTGAGTGCATGACACAGGCTCCCGCGCCATCCAGGACGGGCCGGCGACGGCACGACCGCGAGATCATCTCACTCGCCGTTCCCGCCTTCGGCGCCCTCGTCGCCGAGCCCCTGTTCGTCATGGCCGACAGCGCGATTGTCGGCCATCTCGGCACCCCGCAACTCGCCGGGCTGGGAATCGCCGCGGCCCTGCTGACCACCGCGGTGAGCATCTTCGTCTTCCTCGCCTACGCGACCACCGCGGCCGTCGCCCGCCGGGTCGGCGCGGGCGACCTGAAGGCAGCCATCCGCCAGGGCATGGACGGCATCTGGCTGGCGATGCTGCTCGGCACCGGAGTCATCGCGGTCACCCTTCCCGCCGCTCCATGGCTGATCGGCCTGTTCGGCGCCTCCGACACCGCCGCACCGTACGCGATCACCTATCTGCGGATCTCCAGCCTCGGCATCCCCGCCATGCTGGTCGTACTCGCCGCCACCGGGGTACTGCGCGGGCTCCAGGACACCCGTACCCCGCTGTACGTCGCCATCGGCGGGTTCGGCGCCAACGCGGTGCTCAACGTCGCCCTCGTCTACGGCGCGGGGTTCGGTATCGCGGGCTCCGCCTGGGGCACGGTGATCGCCCAGTGGGCGATGGCAGCCGTCTACCTCGTCGTGGTCGTACGGGGAGCACGCCTGCACGGCGCGGCGCTGCGCCCGGACGCGGCGGGGATACGGGCGAGCGCCCAGGCAGGCGTACCGCTGCTCGTCCGCACCCTCTCGCTCCGGGCGGTCCTGATGATCGCCACCGCGGTCGCCGCCCGGATGGGGGACGCGGACATCGCCGCCCACCAGATCATTCTGTCGTTGTGGAGCCTGATGGCCTTCGCGCTGGACGCCATCGCCATCGCGGGACAGGCCATCATCGGTCGCTACCTCGGAGCCGGTGACACCAAGGGCGCCCGGGAGATCTGCCGACGCATGGTGCAGTGGGGCATCGCTTCCGGGATATTGCTCGGCGCGCTGATCGTGGTGGCGCGGCCGCTGTTCATTCCGCTGTTCACGGGCGACCAGGCGGTGCGGGACACGCTGCTGCCCGCTCTGCTGGTCGTGGCGGTCACCCAGCCGATCGCGGGAATCGTCTTCGTGCTCGACGGCGTACTGATGGGCGCGGGGGACGGCCCGTACCTGGCACGGGCCATGGTGGTGACCTTGGCCGTGTTCGCGCCGGTCGCGCTGCTCGTGCCTCGGTTGGGCGGTGGGCTGACAGCGCTCTGGTGGGCGATGGGGCTGATGATGGCGATCCGCATGCTGACTCTCTGGCTGCGCACCCGCTCCGGCCGCTGGCTGGTCACCGGGGCCACCCGCTGATCCGGAGGCGCGGCGTGGGGGTGTTTCACGTGAAACACCCGGCTCCGCCTGTTTCACGTGAAACAGGCATTCCCCCGCCGTGGTTCCCCTGGGGCATGCCACGTGACATCGACATACAGATCGGCCTACAGAGAGGGCCCGTACCCCAGGGGTACGGGCCCTCTCCATGCTCTACCGAGTCGAGTACGACGCCTTAGGCGGCGACGACCTCGATGCCGAGCTTCGCGGCGACCTCGGGGTGCAGACGCACCGACACCTGGTGCGAGCCCAGGGTCTTGATCGGCGAGCCCAGCTCGATACGGCGCTTGTCGACCTCCGGACCACCGGCGGACTTGATCGCCGAAGCGAGGTCGGCCGGGGTGACGGAGCCGAAGAGACGGCCGGCGTCGCCGGAGCGAACGGCCAGCTGCACCTTCACGCCTTCGAGGCGGGCCTTGATCTCGTTGGCCTGCTCGATGGTCGCGATCTCGTGGATCTTGCGGGCGCGGCGGATCTGCGCCACGTCCTTCTCGCCACCCTTGGTCCAGCGGATCGCGAAACCACGCGGAACCAGGTAGTTGCGAGCGTAGCCGTCCTTGACGTCCACGACGTCGCCGGCGGCACCGAGGCCAGAGACCTCGTGGGTGAGGATGATCTTCATTATTCGGTCACCCTTCCCTTATCGCGCGGTGGACGTGTAGGGCAGCAGCGCCATCTCACGGCTGTTCTTGACGGCCGTGGCGACGTCACGCTGATGCTGCGTGCAGTTGCCGGTGACGCGGCGGGCACGGATCTTGCCGCGGTCGGAAATGAACTTCCGCAGCATGTTCGTGTCCTTGTAGTCCACGTACTGGGTCTTGTCCTTGCAGAACGCGCAGACCTTCTTCTTAGGCTTGCGCACAGGCGGCTTCGCCATGGTGTTTCTCCTGTGTGATCAAGAAGTGGGGTGCGAGCCCGCCCTTTAGAAGGGAGGCTCGTCCGAGTAGCCGCCGCCGGAGCTTCCGCCCCAGCCGCCTCCATTGCCGCCGCCCTGCGACTGCTGCTGGCCGCCGCCGGCCGCCGGCGCGCCGGCGGCCCACGGGTCGTCGGCGGGAGCACCGCCGCCGCCCTGCTGGCCGCCGCCACCGGAGCCGCCGCCCCAGTTGCCGCCGCCCTGCTGCTGGCCGCCGCCGTAGCCGCCCTGGCCCCCACGACCGGTGGTCTTGGTGACCTTCGCCGTGGCGTTCTTGAGACTGGGGCCGACTTCCTCGACGTCCAGCTCGTAGACCGTGCGCTTGACGCCCTCACGGTCCTCGTAGGACCGCTGCTTCAGCCGGCCCTGCACGACAACGCGCATGCCTCGCTGGAGCGACTCCGCGACGTTCTCCGCCGCCTGACGCCAGACCGAGCAGGTGAGGAAGAGGCCCTCACCGTCCTTCCACTCATTGGTCTGCCTGTCGAAGATGCGGGGAGTGGACGCGACACGGAACTTCGCGACCGCCGCACCGGACGGGGTGAAGCGCAGCTCGGGGTCGTCGACGAGATTGCCGACGACCGTGATCACGGTCTCGCCTGCCATGGGTGAACCTCTCGGCGGGGATTGCTTCTGGCTGCTTGCTGCTACTCGAACCCGATGACCGCTGAGCTAGAAGCTCAGTGGGTCTCGGGGCGGAGGACCTTGGTCCGGAGGACCGACTCGTTCAGGTTCATCTGTCGGTCGAGCTCCTTGACGACCGCAGGCTCGGCCTGGAGGTCGATGACCGAGTAGATGCCCTCGGGCTTCTTCTTGATCTCGTAAGAGAGACGACGACGGCCCCAGGTGTCGACCTTCTCGACCTTTCCGTTGCCCTCGCGGACGACGGAGAGGAAGTTCTCGATCAGCGGGGAGACAGCTCGCTCCTCGAGATCGGGGTCGAGGATGACCATCACTTCGTAGTGACGCATGTGGAACCCACCTCCTTTGGACTCAGCGGCCACGGTCGTTCCGTGGCAGGAGGGTCGTGATGCGTACGCAACGGTATCGGCCACCACTGACAATCCGGCTCGACGTACGAGACGTACGAGGGGATTGCTTCAGGGCAGGGCAGACACCGGTGCAGACCGTACAGACTACCCGCACAACGGCTTCCGGTTGAAATCCGGTCGCCCTTGGCCGCAATCTGTACACATCGGGTGTGTGCGGCGCTACGAAGCGCCGCCTCCGGCAGGGCCACAGGGCTCAGGAGGTGCCACATGGCACAGGCAATGCGACCGAACTCCGCGACCTCTCTCTTCGCCACCGACGGAAAGCCTCATCCGCTTCAGGACACCCTGGTGGCGGTCACGCTGACGCTGGGCGTTCTCGCGTTCGTCTCGGCGTTCTTCCACGATCTGCATCTGCTCAGCTCATGGGCGGGGCTGGTGGGCATTCTGACCGGCGCGTACAGCCAGTTCATCTCGGTGACGACCCGCGAACGGTTCCTGACGATCATCGGGTTGGGTGCCTCGGCCGTCGGCTTCTTCCTCGGGATGGCACACGGCGGGCTGTTCGGGGGCATCATCGGCTAGTACTCGCGCCGGAGTACCGCAGCACGAGCCGCAGCGCCCCCTCCGGCTGTGGGCCGGAGCGCTCGGGCCCACAGCCAGACGGGGCGCTCCATCGGCGCAGTAGGCTTCGGCGCGAGAGCCGGAGCCCCTGTATCCATGGGGACACACCTGCCGAGGAGCGCCCCGCATGAGCCTGACCCTGAGGACCATCAGCCGTGAGCAGCATCTGGCGTACATCCAGAGCCTGCCCTCGGCTAGTCACTGCCAGGTCCCGGCATGGGCTGACGTCAAGACGGAGTGGCGCTCCGAGAACCTGGGCTGGTTCGACAAGAACGACCAGCTCGTCGGTGCCGGACTGGTCCTCTACCGTCAGCTGCCGAAGATCAAGCGCTATCTGGCGTATCTGCCCGAGGGCCCGGTGCTGAACTGGTACGCCCCCAATCTCGATGAGTGGCTCCAGCCGATGCTGGCCCATCTCAAGCACCAGGGCGCCTTTTCCGTGAAGATGGGCCCCCCGGTCGTCATCCGGCGCTGGAACGCCGCGGCGATCAAGTCCGGAATTCAGGATCCGGACGTCAAGCGGCTGCGCGACGTCGAGGCCTCGCACATCGAGCCGCGCGCCTTCGAGGTGTCCGACCGGCTGCGCAAGATGGGCTGGCAGCAGGGCGAGGACGGCGGCGCCGGATTCGGTGACGTCCAGCCTCGCTACGTTTTCCAGGTGCCTCTGGCCAACCGCTCGCTGGACGATGTCCTCAAGGGCTTCAATCAGCTGTGGCGACGCAATATCAAGAAGGCCGAGAAGGCCGGCGTCGATGTCGTCCAGGGCAGTTACGAGGACCTGGCCGAGTGGCAGCGGCTGTACGAGATCACGGCCGAGCGGGACCACTTCCGGCCGCGGCCCCTCTCGTACTTCCAGCGCATGTGGTCCGTCCTGAACACCGAGGACCCCAACCGCATGCGCCTCTACTTCGCCCGTCACGAGGGCGAGAACGTGGCGGCGGCGACGATGCTGATCGTCGGTGGCCACGTCTGGTACTCGTACGGCGCCTCCGCCAATCACAAGCGCGAGGTGCGCCCGTCCAACGCGATGCAGTGGCGGATGCTCCGTGACGCGTACGCGATGGGGGCGACGGTCTACGACCTGCGCGGCATCTCCGATTCGCTGGACGAGACGGATCATCTTTTCGGTCTGATCCAGTTCAAGGTGGGCACCGGCGGGGAAGCCGTCGAATACATCGGCGAATGGGACTTCCCGCTCAACAAGCTGCTCCACAAGGCGCTGGACATGTATATGTCGCGCCGCTGATCGGTGATCGCCACGCGACTGACCGCGGATTCACTCCTTACGGCCGTCCAGGTTTCCGAACATCATCCGTATTCCTCTTCACCGCAGCCGAGAGAAAGGTTCCGGACCGGCATGGCGCTCTCCCTCTACGTCGACACCGCGCGCTGGCGGGCGCACCAGAAGTCGGTCATCGAGCAGTTTCCTGGGCTCGTCCCCGTCTGCAAGGGCAATGGTTACGGCTTCAGCCATGAACGGCTCGCCGACGAGACCAATCGCTTCGGCTCCGACACGCTCGCCGTCGGGACCATTTACGAGGCCGCCCGCATAAAGGACTGGTTCAGCGGCGATCTGCTCGTTCTCACGCCTTTCCGGCGCGGCGAGGAGCCGGTGCCGCTGCCGGACCGCGTCGTGCGGTCGGTCTCGTCCGTCGACGGTGTGTTCGCCCTGGTCGGCGCCCGCGTGGTCATCGAGTGCATGAGTTCGATGAAGCGGCACGGGGTGAAGGAGGAGGAGCTGGGCCAGCTCCACGCGGCCATAGAGGATGTGCGCCTGGAGGGTTTCGCCCTGCACCTTCCGCTCGACCGTACGGACGGCTCCGACGCGGTCGAGGAGGTCATCGCCTGGATGGACCGGCTGCGGGCGGCGCGGCTGCCGCTGCACACCATGTTCGTCAGCCATCTGGGCTCCTCGGAGCTGGCGCGGTTGCAGCAGCAGTTCCCGCAGACGCGTTTCCGCGCCCGTATCGGGACGCGGCTGTGGCTCGGGGACCATGACGCGACCGAGTACCGGGGTTCGGTGCTGGACGTGACCAGGGTCGCCAAGGGCGACAGGTTCGGCTACCGGCAGCAGAAGGCCGCTTCGGACGGCTGGCTGGTGGTCGTCGCCGGCGGTACGTCGCACGGGGTGGGGCTGGAGGCTCCGAAGGCGCTGCACGGTGTGATGCCCCGTGCCAAGGGGGTCGCGCGGGCGGGTCTGGCGACGGTCAACCGGAATCTCTCGCCGTTCGTGTGGGACGGCAAGCAGCGGTGGTTCGCCGAGCCGCCGCACATGCAGGTGTCGATCCTCTTCGTGCCGTCGGACGCGCAGGAACCCAGGGTCGGCGACGAGCTGGTGGCCCATCTGCGCCACACGACGACGCAGTTCGACCGCATCGTCGACCGCTGATCCGGCTGGGCTCGAAGATCTGGGCGCGAGGGCCTGGGCGTTGAATGCCTGGGCGCGAGGGCCTGGGCTCAGGGCGGGACCGGGACCCGAGGCCCTGCCCTGAGCCGCTCAACGCCCCGGGAGCCCTGAGCGGCTCCCGGAAGACCGACGGACAAGCCGATGGCGCTCCGAGACCTGGGCGGGCTCGTACGGCCGTACGAGCCCGCCGAGCCCTCTTCTGGCGGCAGACGGCGGCGCCCCGACGCCTCACGCCCAGCACCGCGCCCCCGACGCCTCGGACCCGTGCCCCGGGTGGCTCAGGCGGCGCCCCGCGGCGGAACCCCCCACTCGACGCGCTCGCCTTCCACCAGCTGTGCCTCCTGCCGGACCGGGCGGACGTTCCGGCCGAGGACGAATCTGTCCGCGGCACGGTCGAGAACGCCGCCGGACGGATCGTCCGAGCCGTCCGCCCGTACGCCGTCCCGTTCGGGCACCAGGATGTCCCGTACGACCAGGGCGCACAGGTAGAGCGTGCCGACGAGGTGCAGGGCGATGGCGAGCTGATAGCCCTCGGTGGGCAGTCCCTTGTGGGCGTCGCCGCTGGTCGTGTAGGCGAGGTACATCCAGATGCCGAGGAAGTACATGACCTCGCACGCCTGCCAGATGAGGAAGTCCCGCCAGCGCGGCCGGGCGAGGACGGCCAGCGGGATCAGCCACAGGACGTACTGCGGCGAGTAGACCTTGTTGGTGAGGATGAAGGCGGCGACGACCAGGAAGGCCAGCTGGGCGAAGCGCGGCCGGCGGGGCGCCGTGAGGGTGAGGGCGAGGATGCCGGCGCAGGCCAGGACCATCAGCACCATCGCGTAGGTGTTGACGCTCTCGACATCGATGGACTTGCCCGTGCGCTGGGTGATGATCAGCCAGAAGGAGCCGAAGTCGACCTGCCGCTCCTGGCTGAACGTGTAGAACTTCTTCCATCCTTCGGGCGCGAGCACCATGACCGGCAGATTCACCGCGAGCCAGGAGCCGGCGGTGGCGAGCAGGGCCGTCGCGTACTCGCGGAACTTCCCGGCCCGCCAGCACAGCACGAGCAGCGGGCCGAGCAGGAGTACGGGGTAGAGCTTCGCGGCGGTCGCGAGACCGATCAGGATGCCGAAGGCCAGGGCGCGGCCGCGCGACCACATCAGCATCGCGGCGGCGGTGAGCGCCACGGCCAGCAGGTCCCAGTTGATGGTGGCGGTCAGCGCGAAGGCGGGCGCGAGGGCGACCAGCAGGCCGTCCCAAGGACGGCGCCGATGGGTGCGGGTGACACAGACGGCGATGACCACGGCGCAGATCATCAGCATGCCCGCGTTGACCATCCAGTACATCTGCTCGCGGTACTGGATGGATCCGCCCGGGGTGAGCCAGGAGGCGACTTCCATGAAGAGGCCCGTCAGTACGGGGTACTCCAGGTACTGCATGTCTCCGCTGAGCCGGTCGAAGTAGGGGACCAGGTTGTCCGCGAAGCCGCGTCCGAGGAAGAGATGCGGGATGTCCGAGTAGCAGGCGTGGGTGTACTGCGAGCTGGCGCCCCGGAACCACGCCCAGTTGTAGCAGGGCATTTTCTGGACCATGCCCAGCGCGAACATGCCGATGGCCACCAGTGCGACGGCCTGCACGGGGGCGAGCCGGCCGCTGCCGAACCAGGCCCGGCGTCCGGCCGGACCGCCGATCAGTTCGCTGCCGGCGGCCGCCACCTCGTCCCGCCGCGTGGGCGGTACGTCGGACCGGTCCTGGTGCACGGTTCTCTCTTCTGCGCTCGGCATGCCGCCCATCCTGCCGTACGCCTCTGTGGACGGGGCGAGGGCCGCCGCGCCGTACGTACGTGTGTCTGTACGTATCCGGTGCGACGGCCCTCGTGGCGGGTCCGCGCGGTCGGGGACGGTCCCCGGGGCGGGTGGTGCGGCGCTAGGGCCTCTCGTTTGGATCATGCCGGGCTCGCGAGCCCTGGCACCGCGCCTCGCCGCGTTGTCGTCCGTCGCCCACGCTCCGCGTGGGC
>NZ_QQNA01000114.1 GCF_003346515.1 Streptomyces corynorhini | reverse complement strand
GCGGTCACGCCGCCGCCTCCGTCGACGCCACTGGCCCCGACCCTGACGCCATCGCCGTCATCGGCATCTCCTGCCGCTTCCCGCAGGCCCCCGACCCCGCCGCCTTCTGGCGCCTCCTCACCGACGGCGCCGACGCGGTCACCGAGACGCCCGCACACCGCCGCGACGCCCTCGCCGACCCGGACGTCCCGACCCGCGGCGGCTACCTCGACCACGTGGACCGCTTCGACCCCGGCTTCTTCGGCATCTCCCCGCGCGAAGCCGCGGCCATGGACCCCCAGCAGCGCCTGGTCCTCGAACTGGGCTGGGAGGCGCTGGAAGAGGCATCCATCGTCCCCGCCCGGCTGCGCGGCAGCCGCACCGGCGTCTTCGTCGGCGCCATCTGGGACGACTACGCCGCACTCGTACGCCGCCTCGGCCCCGACGCCGTCGGGCGCCACACCCTGAGCGGCCAGAACCGCGGCATCATCGCCAACCGCCTCTCCTACGTCCTCGGCCTGCGCGGCCCGAGCCTCACCGTGGACGCAGGCCAGTCCTCCTCCCTCGTCGCCGTCCACCTCGCCTGCGAAAGCCTGCGCCGAGGCGAGTCCCAACTCGCCCTCGCCGGCGGCGTCAACCTCACCCTCGCCTCCGACAGCGCCCTCGCCTCCGCCGGGTTCGGCGCCCTCTCCGGCGACGGCCGCTGCCACACCTTCGACGCCCGCGCCAACGGCTACGTCCGCGGCGAGGGCGGCGCCGTCGTCCTGCTCAAGCCCCTCGCCCGCGCCCTCGCCGACGGCGACCGCGTCCACTGCGTCATCCGCGGCAGCGCCACCAACAACGACGGCGGCGGCGACGGCCTCACCGCCCCCCTGCGCGAGGCCCAGGAAGAAGTGCTGCGCCTCGCCTACGAGCGCGCCGCCGTCGACCCCGCCCACGTCCAGTACGTCGAGCTGCACGGCACCGGCACCCGGCTCGGCGACCCCATCGAGGCGGCCGCACTCGGCACGGTCGTCGGCCGCGCCCGCACCGACGGCGCCCCCCTGCTGGTCGGGTCCGTGAAGACCAACATCGGGCACCTGGAGGGTGCGGCGGGTATCGCCGGACTCCTCAAGGCCGTCCTCGCGCTCAGCCACGGACACATCCCCGCGAGCCTCCACTACGAGCGTCCGAACCCGGCCATCCCGCTGGACGACCTCAACCTGAGTGTCGCCACCGACCTCCAGCCGTGGCCCCGTACGGACCGCCCGCGCCGTGCGGGCGTCAGCTCCTTCGGCATGGGCGGCACCAACTGCCACGTCGTGCTGGAGGAAGGCCCCGCTGTACCCGGCGCCGCCCGGCCCGCCGGTGCCGACGCCGGTGAGATGACCGACGAGGGCGCCGCCGCTCCTCGTACCGAGGCCGACACGTCACCACTGCCGTGGATCCTCTCCGCCCGTACCCGCAAGGCCCTCCAGGGCCAGGCCCGTCGTCTGCTCACCCAGCTGCGCGACGACTCCGCCGCCCGACCGACGGACCTCGCCCATGCCCTGGCGGAGACCAGGACACGCTTCGAGCACCGCGCCGTCGTCCTCGGCACGGACCGGGACGATCTGCTGCGCGGCCTGACCGCTCTGCGGGACGGCACACCGGCCTCCGACGTCGTCACCGGCATCGCCGAAAAGGCGGCCACGACCGAACCCGAGGGCACCGCCTTCCTGTTCGCGGGCCAGGGCTCCCAGCGCTTCGGCATGGGAAGGGAGTTGTACGACGCCTATCCGGTGTTCGCGCGCGCCTTCGACGAGGTCGACGCCGAAGTCCCCTTCAGCCTGCGCGACATCGTCCTCGGCGGCACGGAACCCGGCGGTACGGAACCCGGCGGTACGGACACGGGCGCCGCGGAATCCGGCGGTACGGACACCGGCGCCGTGGAGCGGCTGCGGCGGACGGAGTACGCGCAGCCCGCCCTGTTCGCGCTCGAAGTCGCCCTGTTCCGGCTCGTCGAGTCCTTCGGCGTCCGCCCCGACATCCTGTTCGGCCACTCCGTCGGTGAGATCGCGGCAGCCCACGTGGCCGGGGTGTGGTCCCTGGCGGATGCCTGCCGGGTCGTCGTGGCCCGTGGACGGCTGATGCAGGAGCTGCCCGAAGGCGGCGCGATGGTCGCCGTCGAGGCCATCGAGGACGAGGTGATCGCTCTCCTCGACCCGGCCCGGGTGGGCATCGCGGCCGTCAACGGCCCCCGTTCGGTGGTCGTGTCGGGCGCGGCCGAGGCCGTCGAGGAGATCGCGGCGCACTTCCGCGGCCTGGACCGCAAGGTGACGGCTCTGCGGGTGAGCCATGCCTTCCACTCGCCGCTGATGGAGCCGATGCTCGACGCGTTCCGCGCGGTGCTCGCCGACGTCACCTACGGGCAGCCCGCCATCCCGCTCGTCTCCGACGTCACGGGCCGCCCCGCGACCGCTGAGGAGCTGGCCTCCCCGGACTACTGGACCCAGCACGTCCTGCACCCCGTGCGGTTCGCGGACGGCATCCGCACCCTGGCAGGACAGGGCATCCGCCGCTTCCTCGAACTCGGCCCCGACGGCACCCTCACCGCGCTCGCCGAGGACACCCTCACCGAGGCCGACCTGTCGGGCACGGAGCCGCTCGCCGTCCCCGCCCTCCGCAAGGACCGCGCCGAGACGACCGCGTTCCTCACCGCGCTCGCCACCCTGCACACGTACGGTCTCGCCGTCGACTGGACCCCAGCCCTCGCAGGCCACCGCGCTCACCGCGCCGACCTGCCGACCTACGCCTTCCAGCGCCGCCGCTACTGGCTGCCCGTCACCGAGTCGACGCCGGCCCCCCGTACCGAAAGCACCGACGACCTGCCGCGTGCCGACAGCGCCGAGGCAGGGAGCGCGCGAGGCCACAACGTGTCGGTCGACAACGCGTCGGTCGACAACGCGCGGGACGACGACGCGCGGGATGGCGACACCGACAGCAACTCCCCCCTGCGGGACCAACTGGCCGGGCTCGCCGCCCGCGACCGGCAGAGCACCCTCCTCGACCTGGTCCGCGCGCACGCCGCCGCCATCCTCAGCCATGACTCCGGCGACCACGTCGAATCCCGCCGTACCTTCAAGGAACTCGGCTTCGACTCCCTGACCGCCGTCGACCTCCGTAACCGCCTGCGCTCCGCGACCGGTCTGCGCCTGCCCTCCTCCCTCCTCTTCGATCACCCGACCCCCGAGGGCGTCGCCGCCCGCCTGGCAGCCGAACTCTTCCCCGAGACAGCGAAGGACCTCGTCCCCACCACCGCGCCCACGCCGTCGGCGGTGAGCGATGACCCGGTGGTGATCGTGGGTATGGCGTGCCGGTTCCCGGGTGGGGTGGGTTCTCCGGAGGATCTGTGGCGTCTGGTCAGTGAGGGTGGGGACGCGATAGGCGGCTTCCCGACGGATCGTGGTTGGGACCTGGAGGGTCTTTACGATCCCGAGCCGGGTACGCCGGGCCGGGTGTACGTCCGCGACGGTGGCTTCCTGCACGACGCGGCCGAGTTCGATTCGGGGCTGTTCGGTATCTCGCCGCGTGAGGCGCTTGCCATGGATCCCCAGCAGCGTCTGCTGCTGGAGACGTCCTGGGAGGTCCTGGAGCGCGCGGGTATCGACCCGGCCGCGCTGCGCGGCAGCCGTACCGGCGTCTTCACGGGAGTCGTGGAGCAGGGCTACGGAAACGTGCTCCGCGACGCCGCCGAGGAATCGGACGGCTATGTCCTGACCGGGACCACGGGCAGTGTGGCCTCCGGCCGTATCGCGTATACGTTCGGCTTTGAGGGGCCTGCGGTGACGGTGGACACGGCGTGTTCTTCGTCGCTTGTCGCGTTGCATCTGGCGGCTCAGGCGTTGCGTTCGGGTGAGTGTGATGTGGCGCTTGCCGGTGGTGTGACGGTGATGTCGGGTCCGGAGATGTTCGTGGAGTTTTCGCGGCAGCGGGGGCTTGCGGTGGATGGTCGGTGCAAGGCGTTCGGGGATGGCGCGGATGGTACGGCGTGGGCCGAGGGTGTGGGCCTGCTCGTGGTGGAGCGGCTGTCGGACGCACGGCGTCATGGGCACGAGGTGCTGGCCGTGGTGGCGGGTTCTGCGGTCAATCAGGATGGTGCGTCGAATGGTCTGACGGCTCCGAATGGTCCTTCGCAGCAGCGGGTGATTCGGCAGGCGCTGGCGGGTGCGGGTCTGTCGCCTGCGGATGTGGATGCGGTCGAGGCGCATGGTACGGGTACCCCGTTGGGTGACCCGATCGAGGCGCAGGCGCTCCTGGCGACCTACGGGCAGGACCGTGAGCGTCCGCTGTGGCTCGGGTCGTTGAAGTCGAACGTCGGTCACGCGCAGGCGGCTGCCGGTGTGGGTGGTGTGATCAAGATGGTGATGGGGATGCGCCACGGCGTGCTGCCCCGGACCCTGCACGCCGATGAGCCGTCCTCGCACGTGGACTGGTCGGCGGGCGATGTGCGTCTGTTGGCGGAGAACACGCCGTGGGAGCAGACGTCGCTCGACCGCCCCCGTCGTGCGGGTGTGTCGTCGTTCGGTATCAGCGGGACCAACGCCCACGTGATCCTTGAGCAGGCCCCGGTGGATGGGTCTGTTGAGGAGTCGGTTGGGGTTCCGGTTGTGGGCGACGAGACGGCTGTGGGTGTGGTGCCGTGGGTGTTGTCGGCTGCTGGGGATGGGTTGGCTGCGCAGGCTGGTCGGTTGGCTGAGTTTGTTGTGGGTCGTCCCGAGCTTGGTGCGGGTGAGGTGGCTCTGTCTCTGGCCACGACGCGGGCTGTGCTTGATGACCGGGCTGTTGTTCTGGCGGCGGGCCGGGATGAGCTGCTGGAGGGGCTGAGGGCGCTTGCCGAGGGGCGGGATGCTTCGGGTGTGGTCCGGAACACGGTGCAGAGCGGTGGTCGGCTCGCCGTACTGTTCGCCGGTCAGGGTGCGCAGCGTGCGGGCATGGGGCGTGAGTTGTATGCGACGTATCCGGTCTTCGCGGAGGCGTTTGACGCGGTCGACGCGGAGCTTGCGTTCTCGCTCAAGGACATCGTCTTGGGCCAGGACGCGGATGCCGACCGGTTGAATCGGACCGAGTTCGCGCAGCCCGCGCTGTTCGCGCTGGAAGTGGCTCTGTTCCGGCTGCTGGAGTCGTGGGGCGTACGTCCGGACGTACTGGCCGGGCATTCGATCGGTGAGATCGCCGCCGCTCATGTCGCCGGGGTGTGGTCGCTGTCGGACGCCTGCCGTCTGGTGGAGGCGCGTGGTCGGCTGATGCAGGCGCTGCCGGAGGGTGGTGCGATGGTCGCGCTCCAGGCCGGTGAGGACGAGGTATTGCCTCTTCTGGATGCGGCTCGGGTGGGTGTCGCGGCGGTCAACGGGCCGCGTTCTGTGGTCGTGTCGGGCGAGGTGGACGCTGTCGAGGAGGTGGTGGCGCACTTCCGGAGTCTGGACCGCAAGGTGACGGCTCTGCGGGTCAGCCACGCCTTCCACTCGCCTTTGATGGAACCGATGCTGGCCGAGTTCCGGAAGGTCGCGGAGGGGCTGGTCTACGAGCGGCCGAAGCTGCCGCTGGTCTCCACCGTCACGGGTGCGGTCGTCGCGTCGGACGAGCTGACCGATGCCGACTACTGGGTGCGGCATGTCCGGCAGACGGTGCGTTTCGCCGACGCTGTGCGCGCGCTTGCCGAGCAGGGTGTGACGCGGTTCGTGGAAGCCGGCCCTGACGGCACGCTCACGGCGTTGGCCCAGGGGTGCCTGGATGAGGACGGTGGGGCTGCCCTGCTGGTGCCGTCCCTGCGTAAGGACAGGTCGGAGGCTGTCTCGGTACTGAGCGCGATGGCCGGCCTGTTCACTTCCGGTACCGACTTCGACTGGCGGACCGTCCTGCCCTCCGCGGGCGGCGCTCGTCCCATCGAGCTGCCGACCTACGCCTTCCAGCGCAAGTTCTACTGGCCCACCCCAGGTGTGATTTCCCGGAGCGGTGACGTAGGCGGTCTCGGCCTCTCCGCGACCAACCACCCCCTGCTCGGAGCGTCGCTGGCACCGGCCAACTCGGACGGCATGGTCTTCACCGGCCTGCTGTCCCTCGCGCGCTACCCGTGGCTGCGGGATCACGTCGTCGCGGGCTCGGTCATCTTCCCCGGCACCGGCTTCCTGGAACTCGTACTGCGCGGCGCCGACCAGGTGGGTTGCGACCTGGTCGAGGAACTCACCATCGCCGTACCGCTGGTGCTGCCCGAGCGGGGTGACGTACGGCTTCAGCTCGTCGTCGACAGCCCTGACGAGACGGGCCGCCGAGCCGTCAGCGTCTTCGCGCGACCGGGCGACGCCACGGAGGACGAGCCCTGGACCGTCCACGCCACCGGTACCATCGCCACCGGACACGAGGCCGACGCCCAGCGCCGCTCGCCCGCGTACGACTTCGGAGTGTGGCCGCCGGCGGGCGCCGTGACCGAGCCGATCGAGGGCGCCTACGAGCGCTTCGCCGGTCTCGGACTCGCCTACGGGCCGGTCTTCCAGGGGCTGCGCGCGATGTGGCGGCGCGGCGACGAGGTCTTCGCCGAGGTCGCGCTGCCGGACACGCACGACGACCTTGCGGGCCGCTTCGAGATACACCCCGCGCTGCTCGACTCCACCCTGCACGCCGTCCTGCGCGGCACGTTCGGCGGGGATGACGGCCTCCGCCTCCCGTTCTCCTGGAGCGGTGTGTCCCTGTCGGCCTCGGGCGCCCGCCGACTCCGCGTGCGGGTCACCGCCCTGGGTACGGACGCGGTCTCCCTGGAACTGGCCGACTCCAACGGCGGCCTCGTGGCGAGCGTCGAGTCACTGGTGCTGCGTGAGACGTCAGGCTTCGCCACCGCCTCGCGTGACGCCGGTACCCGTCCCGACGGGCTCTACCAGGTCGACTGGATCACGACTTCCCCAGCCGTCGACGTGACCCGTGAACCGGCTCCGGCCGTCCGCGACGATCTCCCCGCGCCCCACGAGTCCCTCGCCGACGATGTGCTCGTACGGATCGACCGGCCCACCCTCGACGAGACGGACGCCGTCCACGCGGCCACGGCACGCGCCCTCGAACTGGTGAAGGCATGGCTGGCGGAGGAGCGGTTCGAAACATCCCGTCTGGTGATCGTCACGCAGGACGCGGTGACCGTGGACGGCGCGGTGGCCGATCCGGCGCTCGCCGCCGCGTGGGGCCTGGTACGGGCGGCGCGGGCAGAGCGTCCGGGGCGGTTCGCGCTGCTCGACGTCGACGGTACGGAAGAATCCTGGGGCGCGGTCCAGGCCGCACTGTCCTCGGGCGAACCTGAACTCGCCGTACGCGGTGGCGCGGTCTCCGTACCCCGTATGGCCCGAGTCTCCGCCGAGGCCGAACTCAAGCTTCCTGACGCTGAGTCGTCGTGGCGGCTGGACATTGTTGAGAAGGGGACGTTGGAGGGGCTTGCTCTGTGCCCGGTGGAGCGGCGGGAGTTGGGGGTTGGGGAGGTTCGTATTGGGGTGCGGGC
>NZ_QQNA01000113.1 GCF_003346515.1 Streptomyces corynorhini | reverse complement strand
CTATGCGGCGGCGAATGCGTTCCTGGATGCTTTTGCCGGGGTGCGGCGTTCGGCTGGTCTGCCGGCTGTTGCGCTGGCGTGGGGTCCCTGGGCTCCGGGTGCGGGGATGACGGCGGAGTTGAGTGAGGCGGATCTGCGGCGTATGGCGCGTGGTGGTATGCGTCCGTTGGCTCCTGAGACGGGTCTGGCGTTGCTGGATGCCGCTCTTGCTCGTGGGTCTGCGACGGAGCGTGCGTCGGTGCTTCCCGTCGATCTCGACCTGGCTGGTCTTCGTGGGCGAGGCTCCGAAGAGGTTCCCGCGCTGCTGCGTGTGCTGGTGCGCGGACGGGCCCGTCGGAAGGCGGACGTGGGTGTTGGGGGCACTCGGCAGGATCTGCGAGCGCGGCTTGCCGCTGCTGTGGCCGCCGACCAGGACCGGATCGTCGGGGACCTGGTCCAAGGCGCCGCGGCCGGTGTGCTCGGCTACGCGTCCGGTGCCGACATCGAGGCGGAGCAGCCGTTCAAGGCTCTCGGTTTCGACTCGCTGACCTCGGTGGAACTGCGCAACCGAGTGAACGCGGCCACAGGTCTGCACCTGCCCGCGACGCTCGTCTTCGACTACCCGACGCCGTCTGCGCTCGCACGTCATCTCCTGACCGAGCTGGTCGGTGGAGAGGAGCTTGCGGCTACGGGTCTTCCGCTGGTGCCGTCGGTCATAGGCGAGGATCCGATCGTCATCGTCGGTATGGCGTGCCGGTTCCCTGGTGGTGTGGGTTCGCCGGAGGATCTGTGGCGTCTGGTCAGTGAGGGTGGGGACGCGATCGGCGGCTTCCCGACTGATCGTGGTTGGGACCTGGAGGGTCTTTACGACCCCGAGCCTGGTCGGGTGGGGCACAGCTACGTGCGGCAGGGCGGGTTCCTGTATGACGCGGCTGAGTTCGATTCGGGGTTGTTCGGGATTTCGCCGCGTGAGGCGCTTGCGATGGATCCGCAGCAGCGTCTGTTGCTGGAGACGTCCTGGGAGGTCCTGGAGCGCGCGGGTATCGACCCGGCCGCGCTGCGCGGCAGCCGTACCGGCGTCTTCGCCGGCGCCATGCCCCAGGACTACGGCAGCGCGATGCGGGCTGGTGAGCATGACTCGGACGGGTATCTGCTGACGGGGTCGACAGGCAGTGTGGTGTCGGGGCGTATCGCGTATACGTTCGGGTTCGAGGGGCCTGCGGTGACGGTGGACACGGCGTGTTCTTCGTCGCTTGTCGCGCTGCATCTGGCGGCTCAGGCGTTGCGTTCGGGTGAGTGTGATGTGGCGCTTGCCGGTGGTGTGACGGTGATGTCGGGTCCGGAGATGTTCGTGGAGTTTTCGCGGCAGCGGGGGCTTGCGACGGATGGTCGGTGCAAGGCGTTCGGGGATGGCGCGGATGGTACGGCGTGGGCCGAGGGTGTGGGCCTGCTCGTGGTGGAGCGGCTCTCGGACGCACGGCGTCATGGCCACGAAGTGCTCGCCGTGGTGGCGGGATCCGCCGTCAACCAAGATGGTGCGTCGAACGGTCTGACGGCTCCGAATGGTCCTTCGCAGCAGCGGGTGATCCGGCAGGCGCTGGCGGGTGCGGGTCTGTCGCCTGCGGATGTGGACGCGGTCGAGGCGCACGGTACGGGTACCCCGTTGGGTGACCCGATCGAGGCGCAGGCGCTCCTGGCGACCTACGGGCAGGACCGTGAGCGTCCGCTGTGGCTCGGGTCGTTGAAGTCGAACGTCGGTCACGCGCAGGCTGCTGCCGGTGTGGGTGGTGTGATCAAGATGGTGATGGGGATGCGCCACGGCGTGCTGCCCCGGACCCTGCACGCCGATGAGCCGTCCTCGCACGTGGACTGGTCGGCGGGCGATGTGCGTCTGTTGGCGGAGAACACGCCGTGGGAGCAGACGTCGCTCGACCGCCCCCGTCGTGCGGGTGTGTCGTCGTTCGGTATCAGCGGGACCAACGCCCACGTGATCCTTGAGCAGGCCCCGGTGGATGAGCCCGTGGTGGTGTCGGCCGAGGCTCCGTTGGGTGAGGGCACGGCGGCTGCGGGTGCTGGTGTGGGTGTGGTGCCGTGGGTGCTGTCGGCTGCTGGGGACGGGTTGGCTGCGCAGGCCGGTCGGTTGGCTGAGTTTGTTGCGGGTCGTCCCGAGCTTGGTGCGGGTGAGGTGGCTCTGTCTCTGGCCACGACGCGGGCTGTGCTTGATGACCGGGCTGTTGTTCTGGCGGCGGGCCGGGATGAGCTGCTGGAGGGGCTGAGGGCGCTTGCCGAGGGGCGGGATGCTTCGGGTGTGGTCCGGAACACGGTGCAGAGCGGTGGTCGGCTCGCCGTACTGTTCGCCGGTCAGGGCGCGCAGCGTGTGGGCATGGGGCGTGAGTTGTATGCGACGTATCCGGTCTTCACGGAAGCCTTCGACGCGGTCGACGCGGAGCTTGCGTTCTCTCTGAAGAGTGTTGTCTTCGATGAGGACGCGGATGCCGACCGGTTGAATCGGACCGAGTTCGCGCAGCCCGCGCTGTTCGCACTGGAAGTGGCTCTGTTCCGGCTGCTGGAGTCGTGGGGTGTGCGTCCGGATGTGCTGGCGGGTCACTCCATTGGTGAGATCGCTGCCGCGCATGTGGCGGGGGTGTGGTCGCTGTCGGATGCGTGCCGTCTGGTGGTGGCGCGTGGTCGGTTGATGCAGGCGCTGCCCGAGGGTGGTGCGATGGTCGCGCTCCAGGCCGGTGAGGACGAGGTACGGCCTCTCCTGGACGACCTGGTCGGAATCGCGGCGGTCAACGGTGCCGAGGCGGTCGTTGTCGCGGGTGCCGAGGACGCCGTCGAGAGGATCGCCGCCCACTTCCGCGGCCTCGACCGGCGGACCACCCGGCTGCGGGTCAGCCACGCCTTCCACTCCCCGCTCATGGAACCGATGCTGGCCGAGTTCCGGAAGGTCGCGGAGGGGCTGGTCTACGAGCAGCCGAAGCTGCCGCTGGTCTCCACCGTCACGGGTGCGGTCGTCGCGTCGGACGAGCTGACCGATCCCGACTACTGGGTGCGCCACGTCCGGCAGACGGTGCGTTTCGCCGACGCCGTGCGCGCTCTTGCCGAGCAGGGTGTGACGCGGTTCGTGGAAGCCGGCCCTGACGGCACACTTACCTCCTTGGCCCAGGCGTGCCTGGACGAAGACGGTACTTCGCTGCTGGTGCCGTCCCTGCGTAAGGACAGGTCGGAGGCTGTCTCGGTACTGAGCGCGATGGCGGGCCTGTTCACTTCCGGTACCGACTTCGACTGGCGGACCGTCCTGCCCTCCGCAGACGGTGCTCGTCCCATCGAGCTGCCGACGTACGCCTTCCAGCGGCGCCGCTTCTGGCCGGGCGTCTCCTCGCGGCACACCGGCGACCTCGGTGGTGTCGGTCTCGGGGCGGCGGGCCATCCGCTGTTGGGTGCGGCGGTGGAGCTGGCCGGTGGGGATGGTGTGGTGCTGACGGGTCGTCTGTCGGCGGGCAGTGTGGGGTGGCTGGCGGATCATGTCGTCGGTGGTGCGGTGGTGTTCCCGGGGACGGGTCTGTTGGAGCTGGGGTTGCGTGCGGGCGAGGAGGTGGGCTGCGACCGGGTGGAGGACCTGACGGTCGTGGCGCCTTTGGTGGTGCCCGACCAGGGCCGTGTGCGGGTTCAGGTGCGGGTCGGTGCTGAAGACGAGACAGGCCGCCGGTCACTGGAGATCCATTCGCGTCCGGACGACACGATTGACGCGGCGTGGACGCTGCACGCGGCGGGCGCACTGACCGCTCGGGCAGAGGCTCTGCCTGCTGATGGGTTTGATTTTGGGGTGTGGCCGCCTCGGGGTGCGGTGGCGGAGTCGGTGGAGGGGGTGTATGAGCGGTTTGCGGGGTTGGGGTTGTCGTATGGTCCGGTGTTCCGTGGGTTGCGGGGTGTGTGGCGCCGTGGTGGTGAGGTGTTTGCTGAGGTAGCTCTGCCCGAGGGTGTGTCGGGTGGTGGGTTTGGGGTGCATCCGGCTTTGTTGGATGCGGCGTTGCATGGGGTGATGTTTACGTCGGTGTTTGGTGAGGGGGGTGTGCGGTTGCCGTTTGGGTGGTCGGGTGTGTCGTTGTGGGGTTCGGGTGCGGGTGTGTTGCGGGTTCGGTTGATGGTGTTGGGTGAGGGTGTGGTGGGGTTGGAGGTTGCGGATGGTTCGGGTGGTGCGGTGGCGTCGGTGGAGTCGTTGACGTTGCGTGAGGTGTCGGGTGGTTTGGGTGCGGTGGGTGGTGCGGGTGGTGTGGAGCATCTTTACCGGACGGATTGGGTGAGGCTTGCCGCTGGTGCTGCCGCGGGTGCTGGTGCTGGTGCTGGTGGGGATGCGGTCGCGGGTGTGGAGGGTTCGGTTTTGGCTGGGGTGTTGCCGGGGGTTGGTGAGGTGGTGTCTGGTGATGTGCTGGTTCGGGTGGAGCGTGGTGCGGGTGGTGTGGTGGATGAGGTGCATTCTGTGACGGGGTGTGTGGTGGGTTTGTTGCGGGATTGGTTGGTGGAGGAGCGGTTCGCGGGGTCTCGTCTGGTGGTTGTGACGCGGGATGCTGTGGCGGTGGATGGTTCGGTGGCTGATCCGGTGCTGGGTGCGGTGTGGGGTCTGGTGCGGGCGGCGCGTGCGGAGAACCCTGAGCGGTTCGGGCTGCTTGATGTCGACGACGCGGCGGAGTCCTGGTCCGCCGTGAGCGGCGCCCTGAGCACGGGCGAACCTGAACTCGCCGTACGCGGTGGTGCGGTCTCCGTGCCTCGCCTGGCTCGTGCATCCGACAGTGCGGCTCTGCCGGTTCCGGTGGGTGTGTCGTCGTGGCGGTTGGACATT
>NZ_QQNA01000112.1 GCF_003346515.1 Streptomyces corynorhini | reverse complement strand
CTGACCCGTTCCAGTCGGCCGTACGGACCCGGTCGAGGTGACGGTGCCCGACGGCCGACTGGAACGGGTCAGGGTGACCCAGATCGAGGACGCCCAGCCGAAGGAGCTGCCCGGACGGATCTCCGAGGACGGCCGCTCCTGGGCGCCCCGGAGCGGGGCGCGGGTCGCGCTCGCCGCCAAGTACAGCGTGGACGCCGTGGCCGTCGACGCCGCGGGCCGCCGCTCGGCCCGGCACACCACCTTCACGACGGCGGTGCCCACGGACCGGTTCATCGGCTACTTCTCCCCGGAGAACCGGTCGACCGTCGGTACCGGAATGATCATCTCCTTCGACTTCAACCGTAAGATCCGGGACCGCGTCGCCGTCGAACGCGCCATCAAGGTCACCGCGGACCCCGAGGTGGAGATCGCGGGCCACTGGTTCGGCGACCAGCGCCTGGACTTCCGGCCCAGGGAGTACTGGGAGCCGGGCACCGAGGTCACCGTCGAACTGGCCCTGCGGGACGTCCAGGCGGCGCCGGGCGTCTTCGGCATCCAGCACAAGACGTTCGCCTTCACGGTCGGCCGCTCCCAGGTCTCCCTCGTCGACGCGGCGAAGCACACCATGGAGGTGCGGCGCGACGGGGATCTGCTGTCGACCGTACCGATCACGGCGGGCGCCCCGAACAACACCACGTACAACGGGAAGATGGTGGTCACCGAGTTGTACGACGTCACGCGCATGGACGGCAGGACGGTCGGGTTCGGCGGCGAGTACGACATCAAGGACGTGCCGCACGCCGTACGGCTCACCACCTCGGGGACGTTCCTGCACGGCAATTACTGGGCGGACTCGGAGACCTTCGGCTCGGAGAACGTGAGCCACGGCTGCGTCGGACTGCGGGACGTCAAGGGCGGTGGCCCCGACACCCCGGCGGGCTGGTTCTTCGAGCGGACCCTGATCGGTGACGTCGTGGAGGTGGTCAACTCCAAGGACCGTACGGTCGCCGCCGACAACGGGCTCGGCGGCTGGAACCTGGACTGGAACCGGTGGCGGGCGGGCTCCGCCCTGCGCTGACCGCCCCGTCGGCCGAGGGCCGTCGGCCGTCGACAGCCGACGGCTGACCGCCTCGCCTCCACCGGCCGTGCCTCCGGTCGTCTTCCCGGCCGCTCCCCGATCGCGTTCTGATCGTTTCCTCCCCGGCCAAATGGGGGCTGAGGGGCCGTCATGCCGCGTTGACCTGCGCCGTCCCGAGCCGGTTGGGACCGAATGGTGACATTCCGCAGGTCTGCGCGGGACCTCCGGTGTGGTTATCTAACGCCGTGCGCGTGCACTGGACGCGCGGTAGTGCGGGCCGTGGCGGGGCCAGGCCGTGCGAGGGGAGACGATCATGGGGAACAAGCTGCCGATATCGGGGGCTTCCGAAGTGCGTCCGGGCGACCGGGGACCGCGCGGAGCACGGGAACGGCGGACCGGGCGCGGACTGCGGCGCACCGGGGCGCCCGCCGCCCTGATGGGCGCCCTGCTTCTGCTGGCCACCGCGTGCGGCGGCGGCGCGAGCGGGGACTCCGGCGAAAGGGACGGCAAGGGCGGCAAGGGCGCGGGGAGCGTCGGGAACACCGCGTCGGTGGCGGTGGTGACGGTCGCGCCGAAGGACAAGGCCGACGACGTGGCCACCACCGGCGCCCTCAAGGTCTCCGCCGCCGACGGCAAGCTGACCTCCGTCAAGGTCGAGGACGACAAGGGCACGGCCGTCGAGGGCAAGGTCTCCGCCGACGGCGCCGCCTGGGAGCCGCTCCAGCACCTGGCCGGGGCCACCAAGTACCGGGTGCACGCGACCGCCAAGGACGCGGACGGCCGCGAGTCTGCCAAGGACACCACGTTCACCACCCTCGTACCGAAGAACACGTTCATCGGGCAGTACACCCCCGAGGACGGCTCCACGGTCGGCGTGGGGATGCCGGTCTCCCTCAACTTCACGCGGGGCATCACCTCGCCCGAGGCGGTGGAGAAGGCGATCACCGTGACGACGAAGCCGTCCGTGCCGGTCGAGGGCCACTGGTTCGGCAACGACCGGCTGGACATCCGCCCCGAGAAGTACTGGGCGCCCGGTACGAAGGTGACGGTCAAGCTCAACCTCGACGGCGTCGAGGGCCGCCCCGGGGTCTACGGCAAGCAGGCCAAGTCGTTCTCCTTCACCATCGGCCGCAGCCAGGTCTCCACCGTGGACGCGAGCGCCAAGACGATGAAGGTGGTGCGCGACGGCAAGCTGATCAAGACCATCCCGATCACGGCCGGCGCCCCCTCGACCACCACGTACAACGGCCAGATGGTCATCAGCGAGAAGTACGCGGTGACCCGGATGGACGGCGCGACGGTGGGCTTCGGCGGCGAGTACGACATCAAGGACGTGCCGCACGCGATGCGCCTGTCCACCTCGGGCACCTTCATGCACGGCAACTACTGGGCCTCCGCGGGCACCTTCGGCTCCGCGAACGTCAGCCACGGCTGCGTGGGGCTGCGGGACATCCGGGGCGGCGGCGACAACGGCACGCCTTCGGCGTGGATGTACAACGCCTCGATCATCGGTGACGTGGTGATCGTGAAGAACTCCAACGACAAGCAGATCGCCCCGGACAACGGTCTCAACGGCTGGAACATGTCCTGGGCGGAGTGGACGAAGTAGTACGGCGGGTACATCGCGAGCGGGCCCGGCACACGGAGAACGACCGTGCGCCGGGCCCCTTGTCGTGAACGGGCGTGAGACCGCCCCCCATTTGCCGGGCGGTCTTAATCTGTGGGGTATGGCCCATGTGAATCTGGAAGTCTCCGGCGGCGTCGGTACGATCCGGCTCGACCGCCCTCCGATGAACGCGCTCGACATCTCCCTCCAGGACCGGCTGCGCGAGCTGGCCGAGGAGGCCGGGCGGCGGGACGACGTGCGCTCCGTGATCCTGTACGGCGGCGAGAAGGTCTTCGCGGCCGGCGCCGACATCAAGGAGATGCGGGAGATGGACCACGCGGCGATGGTGGTGCGCTCCCGGGCGCTCCAGGAGTCGTTCACCGCCGTCGCCCGTATCCCCAAGCCCGTGATCGCGGCGGTCACCGGTTACGCGCTGGGCGGCGGCTGCGAGCTGGCGCTCTGCGCCGACTTCCGGATCGCCGGGGACAACGCGAAGCTCGGCCAGCCGGAGATCCTGCTCGGGCTGATCCCGGGCGCGGGCGGCACCCAGCGGCTCGCCCGGCTGATCGGCCCGTCGCGGGCGAAGGACCTCATCTTCACCGGCCGTCAGGTCAGGGCGGACGAGGCGCTGTCGCTCGGCCTGGTCGACCGGGTGGTCCCGGCGGCCGAGGTGTACGAGCAGGCGCACGCGTGGGCCGCGCAGCTCGCCCGGGGCCCGGCGCTGGCGCTGCGGGCCGCCAAGGAGTCGGTGGACACGGGGCTGGAGACCGACCTGGAGAGCGGCCTCGCGATCGAACGCACCTGGTTCGCCGGGCTGTTCGCCACCGAGGACCGTGAGCGCGGCATGCGGTCGTTCGTGGAGGACGGGCCGGGCAAGGCCAAGTTCCT
Source organism: Streptomyces corynorhini (assembly GCF_003346515.1). Taxonomy (GTDB): domain Bacteria; phylum Actinomycetota; class Actinomycetes; order Streptomycetales; family Streptomycetaceae; genus Streptomyces; species Streptomyces corynorhini. The sequence goes on along the minus strand of NZ_QQNA01000112.1, from coordinate 59,373 downwards.
CTGAGAGCGGACCCGTTGGACACGGAGCGTGCGCGTGTGGGATACGCGGAGTCGTGGCGTCAACTCGGCGACCGACTTAGCCGGGGCTTAAGACGGCCTTAAGTGAATTCCCGTATTAACGCCCGGTGATCATTTTGACGCTCGTCGTTACCGCAGGTCAGAATGGGTGTGTGGGGAACAGCACTGCCAACGGCATATGCGTCGAAGGCCCCCCGGAGTCACTCGTTCCGGGGGGTCGATTCCCCTGGAACGCCCCCGGAAATGGCTCTGTGCGGCCATGATGGGAGACATGGCGGGCCTGGAGGATGTGGAGCAGCCGCGGCAGCGCGGCGGCGCGACCGCTGGGCGGTGGATACCGTCCGGCAAGGACGAACAGGCGCTCAGCGCGCTGGAATTGTTCGGCAATCCGACCGAGGCGGAAGTCCGCTTACCCTCCCGGCCCGAGTCCGCTTCGGCCGCCCGCCGGATCACGCACTCGGTGGTGCTGCGTCAGTGGGCCCTCTCGCCCCAGACCGCGGAGCACGCCGTGCTGCTCGTCTCGGAACTCGTCGGCAACGCCGTACGCCACACCGGGGCGCGGGTCTTCGGGTTACGGATGCTGCGCAGGCGCGGCTGGATCCGGATCGAGGTGCGCGACCCCTCGCGCGGGCTGCCGTGTCTGATGCCGGTGCGGGAGATGGACACCAGCGGGCGGGGCCTGTTCCTGGTGGACAAGCTCTCCGACCGCTGGGGAGTGGATCTGCTGCCGCGCGGCAAGACCACCTGGTTCGAGATGCGGATCGCCGACCGCCAGCCCCCCTGAGAGCCTGTCGGGTGACCTCTGATCGGGCGGCCACGCCCTGGCCCGCACGCTTCCCGCGTTGCCGAAATGCCCTAGTAGCTCCGCTACGAGGACACTCCGGCGCCTTGGAATCGCACGCACCAGACCGCGTCCGCTTTCCGATCGTAGGTCACCCGACAGGCTCTGAGCCGACCCGACGCGTGACGGTCCCGCCCGGAGCGATTCCGCGATCGCACAAAGGCTCCAAAAGGGTCAATCGTTCTCTTTCCCGCTCCTTCCCCCGCGAATTCCCGCGCCTTCCCCCTTAAATGGGGGCGTGATTCCGATCGACCGTCGCAGTGCGCTGCGCGCAGCAGCCGGAGTGGCCGTCACGGGCGCCCTGGCCACCGGCTGTACGGACGGTGCTTCCGACTCCGTACCGCCGTCCGCCGTCCCGTCAGGCTCCCCGTCCGCCACCGGCTCCCGTACCGGCGGGTCGCGCCCCGTCGCCCAGGCCGCCCCCGCGCCCCGGAGGTTCCCCGGCCTGCCCGCCGAGATCGAACACGGCCCGCGCGACCGCCCCGGAGTCGCGCTCACCTTCCACGGCCAGGGCGACCCCGCCACCGCCACCGCCCTGCTGGCCGAAGCGGAACGCGCCGGAGCCCACGTCACCGTCCTCGCCGTCGGCACATGGCTCGACGAACATCCCGCGCTCGCCCGCCGGATCCTCGACGGCGGCCACGACCTCGGCAACCACACGCTGCACCACGTCGACATCTCCGAGATGGACGAGGAGCGGGCGTACGCGGAGATCGTCGGCTGCGCCGACCGGCTGCGGCGGCTCACCGGCTCCATCGGGACCTGGTTCCGCCCCTCGCGCACCCAGCACGCCACCGAGCTGGTGCGGCGGCTCGCCGCGCGGGCCGGCTACCCGCACGTCCTCTCGTACGACGTCGACTCCCTCGACTTCACCTCGCCGGGCGCCACCGCCGTCACGCGCGCCGTCACCGACGAGATCCGCAACGGCTCGGTGGTGAGCCTGCACTTCGGCTACGCGGACACGGTCGCCGCGCTGCCCGCCCTCCTCGACGCACTGAAACGCCGCGGCATGCGCGCGGTGACGACCACGGAGCTGTTGACCTGATGCACCGGATGCCTCCCCCCACCGCCCGGCCCGCGCGCCGCGCCCCCCGTACCGCGCGCGCCTTTCCCGCCACCCGTACCACCGCGCTCGCCCTGACCGCCACCCTCGCGCTCCTCGCGGGCTGCGGCGGCGCCGACGACGGCGCGCGTACGGAGACGGCCGCGACCAAGGCCGCCGCCCGCCCGGCCGTTCCCCGGGTGACGGCGCCCCCGGGACTGCCCGGGATGCCGCCGGTGCAGGACCCCAAGGACATCTACGCCGCCGACCGGCCGGGGATGCTGTCCCCCGTCGTCAAGGGCTTCCCCGCACGGGTCTACGTCCCGAACACCAACTCCGACACCGTCTCCGTCATCGACCCGGCGACGTACCAGGTCATCGACACCATCGACGTCGGCCGCCAGCCGCAGCACGTCGTCCCGTCCTGGGACCTCAAGACCCTCTGGGTCAACAACAACCGCGGCCACACGCTCACCCCGATCAACCCCGCCACCGGCGAGGCGGGCGAGCCCGTCGACGTACACGACCCGTACAACCTGTACTTCACGCCCAACGGCAAGTACGCGATCGTCATGGCCTCGCTCGACCGCGAACTGGTCTTCCGGGACCCGCACACCATGGAGATCAAGAAGACGTTGCCGGTCACCTGTGCGGGCGTCAACCACGCGGACTTCTCCGCCGACGGCCGCTACTTCATCGTCTCGTGCGAGTTCTCCGGTGAACTCCTCAAGGTCGACACGGAGAAGATGAAGGTCATCGGACAGCAGGAGCTGCCCTTCGACGGCGCCATGCCGCAGGACGTGAAGATCTCGCCCGACGGCAGGACGTTCTACATCGCCGACATGATGGCGCACGGCATGTGGGTGCTGAACGGCGACACGTTCACCACCCCCAAGCTGCTGCCCACCGGTGAGGGCTGCCACGGGCTGTACGTCAGCCGCGACTCCAAGGAGATGTACATCTCCAACCGGGGCGAGGGCACCATCTCGATCTTCGACTTCCCCAAGAACCGGCTCACCAAGAAGTGGCACCTGCCCGAGGGCGGCAGCCCCGACATGGGCGGCGTCTCGGCCGACGGCAAGGTCCTGTGGCTGGCCGGGCGCTACGACTCCGAGGTGTACGCGATCGACACCGTCACCGGTAAGCAGCTCGCCCGGATCCCGGTCGGCGGCGGACCGCACGGACTGGCGGTCTACCCGCAGCCCGGCCGCTACTCGCTGGGCCACACGGGAGTCTTCCGCTGACCCAACTCGCCGTGCCCCGGGCAGCGTTCCGCCCGACACGCCCCCGAACGGGTGGCGGTCCACGGCCCGCCGCCGTACGACGTGGAGGGTGCATCCCATGATCGCCTCACGCAACCGGCGGCGGGCCGCCGCGCTCGCCCTGTCCGTCAGCGCCGTACTCCTGACGGCCTCCGCCTCCGCCTCCGCCATCGACACCGCCCCGGACCCGACGGCGGACCCCACGCCCGCCTCCGGCACCTCCGGCACGTCCGAGGCCCCCCGGCCCACCGACCTGTGCCCGTCCGTCACCGACCCGCTGTTCGCCGCGGCGGACCGCGGCGTCGAGGCGGACCGCATCAGCCCGGCACCGGTCTGGCGCGCCGACTGCAAGCAGCTCTACCGCGCGGAGAGCCGGGCGCCCGAGATCGTCTTCGAGCAGGGCTTCCTGCCGAAGGCGCCGCTCACCGGCGCGTACGACGTGACGCAGCACGTCCTGGCGGGCCAGGACTCGCCGTACGTCTCGGCGACCTACGACCACGACCTCTACAAGCAGGGGGCCCCGGTCGGCTTCAACTACTACATCGACGCGCCCGGCGGCATCGATGTGAACAGGACGATCGGCGCCACCCACAAGGCGGCCCACCGTGAGGAGGTCGCCTTCCCCGGCGGTGTCTCGCGTGAGCTGATCGTCGGGGTCTGCCCGGTCGACAAGGCGAAGAAGACCGAGATCATGGCCGAGTGCCAGGACAACCCGCACTACAAGCCCTGGCGTGGTTAGGGACTTTCGTTTGGATCAGGCCGGATGAGGGAGCGGGGTCCGGTGCCGTGGATCGCAAGGCGGAGGAGGGAGCCCACGCGGAGCGTAGGCCGACGGACGACAACGCGGCGAGGCGCGGTGCCAGGGCTCGCGAGCCCGGCATGATCCAAACGAGAGGCCCTGAGGCTTCCGGCAACCAGGGCGCCTGAGCGGGATGTCTCCCTTCAGGCGCCCTTCAGGCGCCCTTCGGACGCCCCGTCACGAGCACGGCTCGGACGGGGCGGCCCAGCACCCCGCTACGGACGCGTGATCTCCGCGATCACCGTGGCCGCCGGGGGAAGCGTGGCGATCTCGGCCGCGATCTCCTGGGCCCGGTGGCGGTACTCGCCCCGCTCCAGCACCGCGGCCACGGCCGGAGAGATACCGGCTGCCGAGTCGACGGTGATCGACGTCCCCGACGCGGCGGCGCGTGCGGCGTTGATGGGCTGGTCGGCTCCTTGGGGCCAGAGCACCATCGGGAGGCCGTGCGCGAGGGTGCCGACGACCGAGCCGACACCTCCGGCGCCGACCACCAGGTCGACCTTTTCGAGCAACTGGCCCAGCGGAACGAAGGGGACGTAGCGCACACCCGCCGAGTCGGCTCGGTCCGCCTGGTCCGCGGTGGCGTGCCTCAGCGACGAACCCAGCGTGGCGATCACCTGGGCGCCGGTGTCCGCGACCGCCGCCACGGCCGCGGAGAGGGTGTCCGGGTCGGAGAAGATCGTGCCCAGCGTGACGAGCACCGTCGGCTTGTCGTGGTCGCCGAAGTCGGGCAGGTCGAGCGTGACGTCCTTCGGCCGGCGGTGCGCCTGCGGCCGGACCGCCCGCACCGGTCCGACGGGGGACCACTCCGGGTCCTGCAGCTGCCGCGGGCACGGGTCGAGGTAGCTCAGGGCCGCGACCGGGGAGAGGCTCAGCCGGTCGTACCGGGCCGAGGCCACGCGGTCGATCTCGTCGGTGATCACCGCGGGCAGCGCGGGGCCGATGCCCGCCCTGTGCCAACCGACACCGAGCCGAGCGGCGACGAGCGGGCCGACCGCGTCGAACGGCTCGGCGATCACCAGGTCCGGAGCCCATCGGGTGGCCTGATCCACGCTCTCCTCGACAGCGAGATCGACACGGGAGCCGCCGAAGATCTCACCGATGGTCGTGGGCGTCGGATGGAAGACGTCGGCGCCGGTGCGGACGGCCGCGTCCTCGGAGAACACCTCCGGCATCACCCCCGCGTCGAGGAACTCCACCTCCGGGGGAAGCTCCTCGGCGACCGCGGCCCGGAACCCCGCGCTCGACAGCAGCCCTACGGCATGGCCGTCGTCGACCGCCGCCTGCATGAGCGGGACCAGGGGAAGTATGTGACCAAAGGCGGGGGTTGCGCTGAACAGCAGCTTCATGGACGTCCTCACGCTCTCGTAACTCACTATAGCGACCGTGCTTTACGTACGTTATACCCTGTCACTTTCCGGGTGTCCGGGGGCTCCGGTCTCCTCCGGGCCCGCGTACGGCATTCGCCGTACTCACGTTGCCGAGTGTCCTTTCGGGATATGAGGATCCACGGGTGACAGTCCAGGACCAGTCCGTTGAGGACGCCGGTCGCTCCGTACCCCGCGGGGGCATGCGTGCGGCGGGTCTCGCCGCCGGGGCCGCCCTGCTCGCGCTCCTCGTCGCGCTGTTCGGCGCGGGTCTCGCCGCGCGGGGCACCGGAGAGCTGCGGATACCCGGGGCGGGTGCGACGACCGTCCTGCGCGTCGCCGTCTTCGCCGCCCTCGCGCTCCACCTCGGGGAGCTGACAGGCGTCGCGGTGGCGCGCGGCGGCCCTCTCCCGCGCGGCGGCCCTCTCCCGCGCGGTGGGGCGCTGGCCGCCGCGCTCACCGGAGCGGGCGCCTGCGCCGGACAGATCGTGCTGCTGGCCGCCGTCAGCGGACTCGACCTGACCGAGGTGTACGGCACGGTCGAGGGCCGCCTCCTGCTCGCCATGGCCAACGCCTTCCTGCTGGCCGCCGGATGCGTGGCGCTGAACCGCCCGGCGTGGGCCGTGCTGCCGCTCGCCGTGGTGGTCGGCGCCGAGGCGCTGCGGGCGCACCCCGAGCCGTACACGCCCCTGTTCGGCGCCGCGCTCACCGTCGTCCACCTCGGCGCCGCCGCCGTGTGGACCGGCGGGCTGGCGCACGCCTTGCGCACCATGTGGCTGCGGCGCGCGGACCCGGCCGGTGCGCGGCGGGTGCTGGCGCGTTACGCCCGGCTCGCGGGCCGCCTCTTCGCCGCGCTCGTCGTCACCGGCACGCTCTCCACGCTGCGCAGGCTGCCGGTGGACGTGGTCCTCGGCACGGCCTACGGCCGCGTCCTGATCGCCAAGCTCCTGCTGGTCGCGGTGGTCGCCGGTCTCGCCCTGGCGGCCAGGGCCCGGCTGCGCGGCGGGGCGGACGCCACCGGCCCCGCGCGCGTCGAGCTGGCCGTACTCGTACTGGTCCTGCTGGTCTCCGCGATCCTGACGGTCGTTCCCGACCCGCACTGGCTCAGCGCGCGGTGAACCCCCTGCTCCCGCCGCCGCCGGGGCCCGTCAGCCGCCGGTCAGCCCTTCGGCGGCGTCGCGCCCGGCGTCGGCGATGCGGCGGAGGAAGACGGCGAGCCGCTCCAGCTCGGCGTCGTCGTAGTCGGCGCAGATGCGCTCCACCGAGGAGTTCATCCCGGCGAACAGCTCCAGCAGCTCGGCGTTGCGCTCGCGCAGGGCCCGCACCAGAAAGGCCCTGCGGTCCGCCGGGTCGCGTTCGCGGGCCACCCAACCGGCGCGTTCGAGCCGGTCGAGCACTCCGGTCGTCGTGGCCGCGTGCAGCCCGGCCCGTCGCGCCAGGGCGGTCGGGCTCAGTGGGCCGTGGGCGTTGATGAGGTCGAGGCAGTCCAGGTCGATGTCCTTGAGCCCGAGGCGGGTGCCGACCCGGCGGTTGAGCAGGGCCAGCTCGGCACCCAGCTCACGCAGTCCCTGCTTGACCTCGACCGTGGCCCGCCGTCGCCGCCGCGCCACGTCATCAGGTTCTACGGGAATCATAATGTACGCCTCTCGAATTATTATGCTACGGTTCTCGTATATTACGGCAACGGAATCACCGGGGCCGGAGTGGAAGGGTGTCGGCATGTTCGTGGTGATCGGAGCGACCGGGATCGTCGGACGTGAAGCGCTGGACCTGTTGCTGGCGGCGGGCCACGAGGTGGCGGCGGTCACCCGCGACCCGGGCGCCGCCCTGCCCGGTGGGGTGCGGATCGTGCACGGGGATCCGCGCGCCACCGGGCAGGGCGGCCTCACGGCATTGCCGAACGGGGTTGAGGCCGTCCTGCTCAGCACGCGCGCCGTCGGCGGAGCCGCCGCCGAGGTACTGGCGCTGGCCGAGGCGCGCGGCGCCCGGCGGGTGGTGGTGCTGTCGTCCGCGACAGTGGAGCACCCCGCCGGGCACCGGCGGTTCGCCGACGAGTTCCGGGCGGTGGAGGGGGCCGTCCGGGACTCCGGCCTGCGGTGGACGTTCCTGCGCTGCGCCGACTTCGCCGCCAACGCGCTGGCCTGGGCTCCGCAGATCCGTGCGACCGGTGTCGTACGCGGTGCCCACGGCGCCGCGGTGACCTCGCCGATCCACCAGCGCGACATCGCGGAGGTGGCCGTACGGGCGCTGGTGGACCGCGAGGGCGCGGCGCACGCGGGGCGCGCGCATCTGCTCACCGGACCGCGGCCGCTCGACCAGCGGGACAAGGTCCGCCTGATCGGCGAAGCCGTCGGCCGGGACCTCTCCTTCCAGGAGCTGGATCCCGAACAGGTCCGCCGGGCCATGCTCGCCCAGGGTCTGCCCGAGGACGTTCCCGAGCGGCTCCTCGGCTCCCTGGCCGACTACGCGCGCACGCCGGGCCCGGCCACGGACACCGTGGAGAAGCTCCTCGGCCGCCCCGCCCGCACCTTCGCCGCGTGGGCCGCGGAGAACGCCGCCGCCTTCACGGCCCCGGCCCGCTCATGAGCGCCGGAGGATTCCCCACCGCGCCAACGGGCCCGGGGCCGCGCCAACGGACCTGAGGGAGCTGGACATGAGAGAGATCGAACTGTCCGCCGGGACACTCGCGTACGAGGACACCGGCGGCGACGGCCCCGCGGTCGTGTTGCTGCACGGGCTGATGATGGACGCCTCGCTGTGGGAAGGACCGGTCGCCGACCTCCGCGCCGACCACCGGTGCGTGGCACCGACGCTGCCGCTCGGTGCGCACCCTCACGCGATGCGCGCCGATGCCGACCTGTCGCTGCCCGGGGTGGCACGGCTGGTCACGGAGTTCCTCGACCGCCTCGGCCTCCACGACGTCACCCTCGTCGGCAACGACACCGGCGGAGCACTCGTCCAACTGCTCATGTGCGAGGGCGCCGCCCGCGTGGGACGGGTCGTGCTCGTCTCGTGCGACGCGTTCGACAACGTTCCGCCGGGGCTGACAGGCCGGACGCTCGTGCTCACCGGCAAGCTCCCGCCCCGGATGTTCGGGCTGTTCATGCGGCAGATGCGGCTGCGCCCGCTCCGCCGCCTCCCGATCGCGTTCGGGTGGCTGACCCTGCGCGGGGACGCGGCCACCGCCCGGTGGGCGGAACCGGTCATCAAGCGGCCCGGGATCCGCCGGGACGCCGTCCGCACACTGCGAGCCGTGGCGGCGGACACCGGCCTGCTGCTCGCCGCGGCCGAACACCTGCCGCGCTTCACCCGCCCCGCCCTCGTGGTGTGGGCACGCGGAGACCGCGTGATGCCGCCCGAGCACGGCCGACGCCTCGCCGGACTCCTGCCCCGCGGTCGGCTGGTCGAGGTGGCGGACAGCAACACCCTCGTACCCCTGGACCGACCGGCGGAACTCGCGCGACTCATACGGGAGTTCACCCACGCGTCGGACGCGGCTGCGGATCTCGGCCGTCTGCTCCGTACCGCACGGCGTGACAGCGGCTCGGTACCTCCGGAATGTCTCCTGGATTCACCTGAAATGCCACGACGGGATGGCACAAGATAGGGGGCATTGTCGCTGGCCCCGTGAACGGGGCCTGCCGGGCGCAAGGGGGCACTGTGTCGGAACTCGTCATGATGACGGTGGACGGTGACGGCGAAGGCACCGCCGTCTTCGAAGTCGACAGTGGCTTGGCAGGCTCGGACCTGGAACTCGCGGCGGGCGACGGCATGGTGGCCCGAGCCGAGACCTCTCTCCGTGAAGCGCTCGACCGGGTGAGACCGGCTCTGGCGCAGGTCTCCGAAACGGTCCGGGAGCTGAGGCCGGACGAGACGGAGATCCAGTTCGGGCTGAAGATCGGTGGCGAGAGCGGCGTGATCATCGCCAAGGGGACGGCAGAGGTGAACTTCGCCGTCCGAGTGGTCTGGAAGCGTGACTGATCCACATGCACGCTCGGCGGGAAGGGTTCATCGTCAAGATCCGGTCAGCGGCCTCGGGCGCTCCTGTCGGCCTCGGGTTCGTGGCCGGAGACCGGCACATCGTCACCTGTGCGCATGTCGTCAACGCGGCGCTCGGACATGACAAGCGCCATCGCGAACGCCCCCCTGACGACGCGCGCGTCCAGGTGGAGTTCGTGTTGCTCGGCGGCGTCGACGGTGCACCGCTGCGGGTATGCCGCGTGGCGGCGTGGGATCCGCCCGCGGGACCGGGCGGCCCTGGACGTGATGTGGCCGGCCTGGTCGTTGTGGGTGGAGACACACTGCCCGTCGGGGCCGGGGCGGCGCGACTGGTCGATGCGCGTATCGGCCTGATCCCCGATGCGCAGGTATCGGTGTTCGGCTATCCGAGTACCCCTGACCGAAAGGACAAGGGAGCCTGGACCAGTTGCTCCATACGAGGAGCAGTCGGTGGTGGTTTGATCCAGCTCGACGCCCGCGCCGAGGCCGCCCTGCGAACTCAGCCCGGTTACAGCGGCGCGCCCGTTGTGGCGACGGACCGCTGGGGCGACGCGGCCGTGGGAATGCTCGCGATCGCCGCCAAAGGGGGAGCGGCGCACGATGCGTATGCGGTGCCTCTGTCGGAGGTAGCGGCCGTATGGCCCGAGGCTCTGGGCCGGTCGATACTGCCGCCCTGTCCGTACCGAGGACTCCAGGCGTTCACGGCCGCGGACGCGCAGGCGGGTGTGTTCGTGGGGCGCGAGCGCGAGGTCAAACGGCTCCGGGAGATGGTGCGGGCGCAGCCGCTCGTTGTCGTCACCGGCCCTTCCGGAGTCGGCAAGTCGTCCATCGTCGCGGCCGGTCTGCGGCCCGCTCTCGCGGCCGACGGCTGGATGGTGGCTTCCTTCCGTCCAGGTGTGACCCCTCATGAGTCAGTTGCCCGCGCCCTGCTTGATCTTGAGCATCCAGGAGCGAGCCACTCCCTCGAACAACTGGACCATCGAGCACAGGCGCTGCGCGACGACGGATTCTGGCCGGTGGCCTCGCGGGTCGCGCTGCTGACCGGCAGACGTCTGGCTCTCATCGGGGACCAGTTCGAGGAGGTGCTCAGCGGGAGTTCGGACGCGGAGAAGGCCCTGGAGTTCCTCCAGCATCTGTTGCCGCCGCCGGACACGGTGCAGGACACGAACGTACGTCTGGTCTGCACACTGCGCGCCGACTTCCTTCCCGACCTGCTGGAACTGCCCGATATCGGTTCCCGGCTCCAGGATCGGCAGTTGAACGTCTCCCCACTGGACGAGGCGGCACTGACACGGGTGATCGTGGAACCGGCCCAGCTGGCCGGCGTGGCCTTCAGCCCCGGGCTGGCGGAGAAGATCGCGGGTGAGGCGTCCAGGGCGGCGGGCAGTCTGCCCCTCCTGGAGTTCACCCTGACCGAACTGTGGCCCTTGCAGCGTGAACGCCAGATCAGTTTTGACAGCTATCACGGCCTGGGAGGCGTCGCCGGAGCCCTGAACCAGCATGCCGAGAAGGCCTACTACTGGCTGCACGACCAGCTCCGACTGGATGAGCAACGCATCCGCCGCGCGCTGCTCTCCATGATCCGCGCCCGCGGTGGGGCGGCCAGCGCCGTCCGCGTCACCGCCGACCGTTCTCATCTCGGGAGTGACTGGTACATCGGCCAATTGCTGGCCGAACCAGATCGCCGCCTGGTCATCCTGGGCTCTGACGGGCCCGAGACGGCCGAGATCGCACATGAGGCATTGATCCGGGAATGGGGCAGGCTCTCCGCCTGGGTCGAGGAGGACGCCGATTTCCAGCAGTGGCTGACCGTCATGGAGGAACGCGCCCGCGACGAGGACCTGCTCTCCGCCGCCCGGGTGGCGGAGGCACAGAGCTGGCTGGGGGAACGGCTCCCCGATATCCCTCAGAAAGTCGCCCATCTGATCCAGCTCAGCAGCGAGGCAATCCTGGAACAACAGCAAACTCAGCAACTGTTGAGTCAGTCTCAGAGAATTGCCGAGCAATTACGCTACCAAACAAGGCAGTTGGAGGAGCGGCAAGGTGCTCTCCAGGCGTCCAACGCCCAACTGGAGAAGAGGGCCGAGCTGCTGGCCGAACGGAACCGCGACATCGAGATCAAGAGCGCCGAGACCGAGGAGGCCCGGCAGGTCCTGGAGGAGCGCGCCGAGCACCTCGGGCTCTCCATGCGTTACAAGACCGAGTTCCTGGCGAACATGTCGCATGAGCTGCGCACGCCGCTCAACTCGCTGCTGATCCTGGCCAAGCTGCTTGCCGACAATGCGGAAAAGAACCTCTCCCCGCGGCAGGTCGAGTTCGCCGAGACCATCCACGGCGCCGGCTCCGACCTGCTTCAGCTGATCAACGACATTCTCGACCTGTCGGAGGTCGAGGCGGGCAGGATGGCCGTCTTCGCCACCCCTGCCGCGCTCGTACCGCTCGCCGACTATGTGGAGGCCCTCTTCAGGCCGTTGGCAGCGGAAAAAGGGCTCGATCTCTCCGTACGCGTGTCGCCCGAACTGCCTCCCACGCTGTTCACAGACGAACAGCGGCTGCTGCAAGTGCTGCGCAACCTGCTGTCCAACGCGCTCAAGTTCACCGACTCGGGAGAGGTCGAGCTGTACATTCACCGCGCCGGCATGGAGGTGCCGTCGGCCGTCCGGCTGCAACTTCTCGGAGCCGGGGCGCCGCCGGATCCGGCGGCCGACGTCATCGCGTTCGCCGTGGCGGACACCGGGATCGGTATCGAGGCCGGCAAGATGGGAGGCATCTTCGAGGCGTTCAGGCAAGGGGAATGGGTCACGAGCCGCAAGTACGGCGGTACGGGCCTCGGACTCAGTATTTCGCGAGAGATCGCGCGGCTGCTCGGCGGTGAGATCCATGCGCGGAGCGAATCAGGGCACGGCTCGACATTCACGCTGTACCTGCCACTGCGTCCCAGCGAGTCATCGCAGGACGACGAGAGGGCGGCAAAGGAGCGGGATGAACTCGCCGCGCCCTTCGGCCGCCCCCACGGAGCCGCACCCCTGCCTCAGCCGCGGAACGCCCTGCCCGGTCTGCCCGGTGCCCAGGCGCAGCCGGCGAACGCGGATCCGTACCGGGCGTCGGCGGAATCAGAACGCGGCACCCGCTTCGTCGGCGAGAAGGTGCTGCTCGTCGATGACGACATCCGCAGCGCCTTCGCGCTCACCAGCGTCTTGGAACGGCACGGTCTGGACGTGTGTTACGCCGAGAACGGCGACGAGGCCATCGATATTCTGGAGCGCCGTGACGACATCGAGGTCCTCGTGATCGACGTCATGCTGCCGGCGGCGGAGGGCCCTACGACCATCGCGCGGATTCGCAGGACGTCCAAGTGCGGTGCGGTGCCCATCATCGCCCTGGTTCCGCCGGGTGTGCTCGGCAGCCGGCAGCTGGCTGCCGAGGCGGGCGCGTCCGACTGTGTGACCAAGCCCGTCAACCCTGATGTCCTGCTGCCGTTGCTGCGCCGATGGATCGAGGAATCCGCGGACGCCCCGGGCACTTTCCAGGGACAGTCCGTGGACGGGAAAGGCCGCGACAGCGTTGAAAGATGAGAACTACCCGGTCGGAGCAGGTCTCCTCAGCACTCGATGATGTTCACCGCGAGCCCGCCGCGGGCCGTCTCCTTGTACTTCACGGACATGTCCGCGCCGGTCTCCTTCATCGTCTTGATGACCTTGTCGAGGGAGACCTTGTGGCTGCCGTCGCCGCGCAGCGCCATCTTCGCCGCCGTGACCGCCTTGACCGCCGCCATGCCGTTGCGTTCGATGCAGGGGATCTGGACGAGGCCGCCGACCGGGTCGCAGGTGAGGCCGAGGTTGTGTTCCATGCCGATCTCGGCGGCGTTCTCGACCTGTTCCGCCGAGCCGCCGAGGACCTCGGCGAGGGCGCCGGCGGCCATGGAGCAGGCGGAGCCCACCTCGCCCTGGCAGCCGACCTCGGCGCCGGAGATGGAGGCGTTCTCCTTGAAGAGCATGCCGATGGCGCCGGCCGCGAGGAGGAAGCGGACGACGTTGTCGTCCTTCTCGGTCTCGGTGGCGCCGCCCGCCGCGAAGTTCATGTAGTAGTGCAGGACGGCCGGGATGATGCCGGCCGCGCCGTTGGTGGGGGCCGTGACGACCCGGCCGCCCGCCGCGTTCTCCTCGTTGACGGCCATCGCGTAGAGCGTGATCCACTCCATGGCGTGGGCCTGCTGGTCGCCCTCCGCGCGCAGCTGGCGGGCCGAGTGGGCGGCGCGGCGGCGGACCTTGAGGCCGCCGGGCAGGATGCCCTCGCGGGACATGCCGCGCGTGACGCACTCCCGCATGACGCGCCAGATCTCCAGCAGCCCGGCGCGGATCTCCTCCTCCGTGCGCCACGCCTTCTCGTTCTCCAGCATCAGCGCGGAGATCGAAAGACCGGTGTCGGAGGAGAGCCGCAGCAGCTCGTCACCGGTCCGGAAGGGGTGCCTCAGCACGGTGTCGTCGGGCACGATGCGGTCCTTGGCCGAGCCGTCCGCGTCGAGCACGGTCTCGTCCACGACGAAACCGCCGCCCACCGAGTAGTACGTCTTCTCCAGGAGCGCTCCGCCATCCGCGTCGTACGCGGCGAGCGTCATACCGTTCGCGTGGTACGGCAGGGCCTTGCGGCGGTGCAGGACCAGGTCCTCGTCCGCGTCGAAGGCGATCTCGTGCATGCCGAGCAGCTGGAGCCGGCCGCTGGTGCGGATACGTTCCGCCTCGGCGTCGGCGTTCTCCACGTCGACCGTGCGCGGGGAGTGGCCCTCCAGGCCCAGCAGGACGGCCTTGGGGGTGCCGTGGCCGTGGCCGGTCGCGCCGAGGGAGCCGTACAGCTCGGCCCGGACCGAGGCCGTGTGGGCGATCAGCCCCTCGTTCTTGAGGCGGCGGGCGAACATCCCGGCCGCGCGCATCGGGCCGACCGTGTGCGAGCTGGACGGGCCGATACCGATCGAGAACAGGTCGAAGACCGAGATGGCCACGGTGGGACTCCTTGTCGCCGGTTGGCGGACGCCGTTGTCCGCCGGGGTGGTGCGCAGAGGACGGAAGACACGGGGCGGGGCACCGCGCGCACTGTTCCAGTCTGCGCGGTGCCCCGGTCACGCGGGTGGTACGGGTGATTACAGGCCCGGGTACAGCGGGTGCCGCGCGGCCAGCGCGGAGACCCGGCCCGCCAGCTCCTCGCGGTCGAAGCCGGGCTTCAGCGCCGCCGCGATGATCTCCGCGACCTCGGTGAAGTCCTCGGTCGTGAAGCCGCGGGTGGCCAGCGCCGGGGTGCCGATGCGCAGACCCGAGGTGACCATCGGGGGGCGCGGGTCGTTCGGGACGGCGTTGCGGTTGACCGTGATGCCGACCTCGTGCAGCCGGTCCTCGGCCTGCTGGCCGTCCAGCTCGGAGTCGCGCAGGTCGACCAGGACCAGATGGACGTCCGTACCGCCGGAGAGCACGGAGACACCGGCCTCGGCGACGTCCGGCAGGCTCAGCCGCTCGGCGAGGATCCGGGCGCCGTCGAGGGTGCGCTGCTGGCGCTCCTTGAACTCCTCGGTGGCCGCGACCTTGAAGGAGACCGCCTTGCCCGCGATCACATGCTCCAGCGGGCCACCCTGCTGACCGGGGAAGACCGCCGAGTTGATCTTCTTCGCCAGTTCCTTGGTGGAGAGGATCACCCCGCCGCGCGGACCGCCGAGGGTCTTGTGCGTGGTGGTGGTCACGACATGGGCGTGCGGCACCGGGTTGGGGTGCAGCCCCGCGGCGACCAGACCGGCGAAGTGCGCCATGTCGACCATCAGGTACGCGCCGACCTCGTCGGCGATCCGGCGGAACGCGGCGAAGTCCAGCTGCCGGGGGTAGGCGGACCAGCCGGCCACGATCAGCTTCGGCCGGGACTCCTTGGCCAGCCGCTCGACCTCGCCCATGTCGATCTGTCCGGTCGCGTCGTCCACGTGGTACGCGACGACGTTGTAGAGCTTGCCGGAGAAGTTGATCTTCATGCCGTGGGTCAGGTGCCCGCCGTGGGCGAGGTTCAGACCCATGATCGTGTCGCCGGGGGAGAGCAGCGCGAACATCGCGGCGGCGTTCGCCTGGGCGCCCGAGTGCGGCTGTACGTTCGCGTGCTCGGCGCCGAAGAGGGCCTTCACCCGGTCGATGGCGATCTGCTCGATCACGTCGACGTGCTCACAGCCGCCGTAGTAGCGGCGGCCCGGGTAGCCCTCGGCGTACTTGTTGGTCAGTACCGAGCCCTGCGCCTCCATCACCGCGACCGGAGCGAAGTTCTCCGAGGCGATCATTTCGAGGGTGGACTGCTGACGGTGGAGTTCGGCGTCGACCGCGGCGGCGACGTCGGGGTCGAGTTCGTGGAGCGAGGCGTTCAGAAGCGGATTCGAAGACATCACAGTCCCTGGGTGTCAGTTGCCGGAGAACTCTTTGTACTCGTCGGCGGAGAGCAGTTCGTCCTCCGCCTCGACGCGCACCTTGAACAGCCAGCCGCCCTCGTAGGGGGCGGAGTTCACCAACGAGGGGTCGTCCACGACGTCCTGGTTCGTCTCGGTGACCTCGCCGGTCACAGGGGAGTAGAGGTCGCTGACGGACTTGGTGGACTCCAGCTCTCCACAGGTCTCGCCCGCGGTCACGGTCTCACCGACCTCGGGGAGCTGGGCGAACACGACGTCGCCGAGGGCGTTCGCCGCGTACTCCGTGATGCCCACCGTCGACACACCGTTGTCGGCGGCCGACAGCCACTCGTGTTCCTTGCTGTACCGCAGCTGCTGGGGGTAGCTCATGACCTGAATTCTCCTGTACGCGGGGGTGTGGTGTGGAACAAGCGTCTTACGGACCGAGACGGGCGTCGCCGGTCCGTCCGGATTACTTCTGGCGCTTGTAGAACGGGAGCGCCACGACCTCGTACGGCTCGTGTGAGCCCCGGATGTCCACGCCGACGCCCGCGGCGCCCGGTTCGGCGTGGACCGCGTCGACGTACGCCATCGCGATCGGCCGGCCCAGGGTCGGTGACGGGGCGCCCGAGGTGACCTCGCCCACCGTCGTCCCTCCGGCGACCACCGGGTATCCGGCGCGCGGCACCCGGCGGCCCTCGGCGATCAGGCCGACCAGCCTGCGCGGCGGGGCGCTCGCGGCGCGCTCGGCCGCCGCCTCCAGCGCCGTACGCCCGACGAAGTCGCCGTCGTTCGACGTCTTCTCGAACTTCACGACCCGGCCGAGGCCCGCGTCGAACGGGGTGAGAGCGGTGGACAGCTCGTGCCCGTACAGCGGCATGCCCGCCTCCAGGCGCAGCGTGTCGCGGCAGGACAGCCCGCAGGGCACCAGGCCGACGCCCTCGCCCGCCTCGGTCAGCGCCTGCCACAGCCGCTCGGCGTACCGGGGTTCGACGAACAGCTCGAAGCCGTCCTCGCCCGTGTAGCCGGTGCGGGCGATCAGCGCGGGGACCCCGGCGACCGTGCCCGGCAGCCCCGCGTAGTACTTGAGCCCGTCCAGATCGGCGTCCGTCACGGCCTTCAGGACGCCGGCGGCCTCCGGGCCCTGGACGGCCAGCAGCGCGTACGCGTCACGGTCGTCGCGCACATCGGCGTCGAACCCCTCGGAGCGCACGTTCAGCGCGTCCAGCACCACCTGGGCGTTGGAGGCGTTGGCGACGATCATGTACTCGTCGTCCTGGAGGCGGTAGACGATCAGGTCGTCGAGGATCCCGCCGTCCTCCCGGCAGATCATGGTGTAGCGGGCCCGGCCCACGGCGAGCGCGCCGATGTTGCCGACCAGCGCGTAGTCCAGGAGCGCCCCCGCGGCCGGGCCTGACACGGTGATCTCGCCCATGTGGGAGAGGTCGAAGAGACCGACCCCGGTCCGTACGGCCTGGTGCTCGTCGCGCTCGCTGCCGTAGCGCAGCGGCATGTCCCAGCCCGCGAAGTCGGTCATGGTCGCGCCGAGCGCGCGGTGCACCGCGTCGAGGGCGGTGGTACGGGGGCCGACGGGCGCGGCGGAGGTGCTGCTCGGGGGGACAGGGCTCATCGGTGTGGCTCCCAGGGCATGACGGCGAGGACGGTCCTCCCCATCTGTCATCGGAACCTGAGAGGTTCACCACGGCCACCCGTACGCACGCGTACGGCGGGCCATGACTTGCACCTTGGGTGGAGCCGCTGTCGGTGCGGCCCGCTTTTCAGATCTGCCTCATCCACGCGGTACGGGGCCTGAGAGATTCAAGGGAGGAACTTGCTCCTTCGGCGCCCGGCGCACACGGTGGCCGGGACTCTCCCGCGCGGATTCAAACGGCCGGTATGCAGTTGGCGGGCACATCATCGCACGCATCGGCCCGGATCGGGGCCGCGGGTCCCCGACTCGCCCGCTCGGGTGACAAGCTTGTGCGACATTGCCATTTCTTTACACTTCTTGGGCAAGGGTCGTGCACACGTACAGGGACCAGGCCCTGTAGGGGCGGGCTGACAGGGGGACGTCGGATGATGTCGCAGGGATCCGGAACATGTCCGGCGGCCGGCGCGACGGCGCGCGTGCCCGCCCAGCAGGGAGCACCGGCCGGTGGCGCGCTCGCGGCAGCGGGCCCGGGAGACGCGGGCCCGGGAGGGGCCGGTCCCGGAGACGCGGGCCCGGGTGCGGGTACGGGGCCGGGGCCGGGGCCGGGCGTACGGGACTTACGCGGCCGGCCCGGCCTGGTGCCGCACACCCTCGGCTTCGCCGCCGGGGACGTGGTGGTCGTCTCCGGGCTGCCCGGCAGCGGCAAGTCCACCCTCATCCGGCGCACCGCGCGGGGCGCCGGGATCGACTCCCAGGACGCCAGGGAGCGCTGGGCGCGGCTGCTGCCGCCCTCGCTCCCCTATCCGCTCTACCGCCCGCTCGTCCGGCTCACCCACTACGCAGGCGTGTGGCGCGCGCTGCGCTCCGGCACGGGCATCGTCGTCCACGACTGCGGCACGCAGCGCTGGGTGCGGAGCTGGCTGGCCCACGAGAGCGGCCGACGCGGCCGGCTGCTCCACCTCCTCCTGCTGGACGTGGCGCCCGAGACCGCCCGCGCCGGACAGCGCGAACGGGGGCGAGGCGTCTCCCGGTACGCCTTCGCCCGGCACCGCCGAGCGGTCGGCCGCCTCCTCGCCGCGGCCGAGAGCGGGCTGCTCCCCGCCGGGTGCGCCTCCGCGGTGCTCCTGGACCGGGAGGCCGCCGGGGCACTGGAGCGGATCGCGTTCTCGGCCGTCATGACCGGGACCGGCGTCACCGGGGCCGTCATGACCGGGACCGGCGCGGCCGTCACGCCGTAAGGTGCTGCCGCAGGGTCGAGGCGGAGGAATGAGGACAGTGAACACAGCATGGCCGGGCAATGAGCTGGAAGAGGCGCTCGCCGCCTCGCTCGGTGTCGAGGGGGCGGGCGCGCGGCTGATCGAGGTGCTCGGGCGCAGCGAGGTCTGGGTGCCCCTGCCCAACGGCGGCGGACCCGACAGCCCCGCGCTCGATCTGCCGACGATGGAGATCGAGGGCGGCGCCTACGTCCCGGTGTTCAGCTCGGCGGAACAGTTCCGCAGCTGCGTCGGCGCCCACATGGCCTTCACGGTCGCCCCCGCCCGCGACTTCGCCAGGGGGCTGCCGCCGCAGCTCGGCGTGGTGGTCAACCCGGGCGGGCTGGTCGGCATGCCGCTGCCGCCGCTCGCCGTCGCCGAGCTGTGCCGGACGGGCCGTACCCCGCTCGACGGTCCGGCCAGCGGCGGCCGGGCCCGGCTCTTCGAGCCGGACTGGCAGGAGGACCCGGTGGACTTCCTCACCGCCGCGGCGGCCGAGTTCGAGGCCGCGGGCGTCGTCCTGTCCGCCCGCCGCGCGCTCGCCAGCGTCGAGGGCGAGCCGCCGGTGCTCTTCATAGGCGTCCAGCTCTCGTCCTGGGAGGCCGCGGAACGCAACGCCCCGATGGACGCGTTGGGCCGGGCGCTGGGCCGGGTACAGGTCGGCTGGCCGGTCAACCTGCTGCTGCTGGACGTGGCCCAGGACCCGGTCGCCGACTGGCTGCTGGCGAAGGTGCGCCCGTTCTACCAGCGTGGTTGACGTACGTCCCTTCCAACGAAATCCACCGACATCCACCGGCTTCCACATACATCCACCGGCTTCCACCGACATCCACCGGCACGGACAACGCCGTCGGCGGCCACCTCGGTGGCCGTCGCGGAAGCGTGTCCTTTCGGCCAGGCGGGATATTCACCACACCGCCTAAGCTGTTTCCCGGCCGCGCCGTCGCACCGCGCGCCCGAACAGTGCCCGGGGGAGCTGGGCGAATGGTGGATCGACGAGGGGCGGAACCCACAGTGAGCGCGTCAGGCACCGCGGCGGCCGGACAGGTCGAGCACATGCTGCGTCAGGTGACGCCCGGACGGTACGACGCGTACGAGGCGCTCCTGCAGGCCCTGGCCGACGACAGCGTCTGGATGCTGCTCTGGCACGGCGGGGCCGGATCGCCCGACGCCCAGTACGGGAACATGGAGATCGACGGGCTCGGCTACGCCCCCTGCGTCACCTCCGCCCAGGAGCTGGCCGTCAGCGGCTGGACCCGGGCCCACGAGGTGGTCACCGGCCGGGACGTCGCCCGTGCCCTCTACCCCGACCGCTGGGGAATCTGGCTCAATCCGCACGCTCCCGGCGGCGGTGTCGGCATCCCCTGGCTCGATCTGCGCCGCATCGCCACCGGCCTGGACCGGATGCCCGCCGGACCGCTGCGCCTGTCCGAACCGGCCGTACCGCTGCCGCAGTTCTACGCCCTGCTCACGCAGAACGCGCACCGCACGCCCGCCGTCCGCTCGCTGCGCCGCACCTGGGTACAGCCCGCGGTCGGGGTGCCGTACCTCGCGATCGGCCTCGATCTGTACGACACGAGCCCGGCTTCCGTCGAATCCGTACACACGATGATGCGCCAGTCGATCGCCGCCGTACCGGACGGGCTGCCGGTCTCCACCGTCGCGATGTCCGACGAATACGACCCGGTAACAATGTGGCTGCGCTCCAACTCCCGCCCGTTCTACGACCGGGAGGCGCACGCGGCGCCCGCGGGACCGGGCCCCGCGCCCGGATACGGCTACCCGCCTCCCGCGCCCGGCGGCTACTGAGCGGAGCGCGCGCGGGACGGGCGGGGCGCGGCGACCCGGCCGCGCACAAGGTCTGGACCTGCGGTCTTGCCGGGTGTCGAACACCGGGTGGACACGGGCTCCCCGGCAGCCGGATCGGTTAGTTCCGCAGGACATGCGGGTAGTTGGGCGGCATGACCGATCTGACGGTTTAGTGACCCACATCGTCCGTTGACCCGAAATCCATGTCCGGATAACGGTAACCCTCTTATCGCATCACGGTTGAGCAACCATTCCCCGTGAGGGCTGGCGGGTGATCGCTTCGTGGTTGAAGACTCCGTGCAGCAGGTGGCCTCGGCACGTACTAGTGTGCGATGCGCTCCAAGAAGCAGTCCCCCGGGATCTCCAGGGGGACCAGTGTGCGAAATCTGAAGTGAACGAGCCGCTACAGCGGCGGTCATGGGCCGGCCACCGTCGGCCGAGAGGGGTCTCCAGCGCAATGACGGCACCTATCGAGACCACCGGGTCGGCGGCGCCGCCGGAAGCGGTCCTGGAGGGCGCCGGGGGCAAGCAGATCGAGGGCCGCTCGCTCGGCCGGATCGCGTGGACGCGTTTCAAGCGGGACAAAGTCGCCGTGGTCGGCGCGATCGTCGTGATCCTTCTGGTCCTTGTCGCCGTACTGTCCAAGCCGCTTCAGTCGGTCTTCGGGCTCGACCCCAACGCCTTCAACCAGGACCTGGTGGACCCCACCCTGCTGGCGCCCAAGGGCAGCTTCGGCGGGATCAGCTGGGACCACCCGCTCGGTGTCGAGCCGCAGACCGGACGCGACATCCTGGCCCGCATCATCGAGGGCTCCTGGGTCTCCCTGGTCGTCGCGGCCGGATCCACGATGCTCTCCGTCGTCATCGGCGTCGTGATGGGCGTGGTGGCGGGCTTCTACGGCGGCTGGGTCGACGGCGTGATCAGCCGCATGATGGACACCTTCCTCGCCTTCCCGCTGCTCCTCTTCGCGATCTCCATCTCGGCGTCGCTCCAGGGCACCGTCTTCGGGCTGGAGGGCCTGTCGCTCCGGATCGCCGTACTGATCTTCGTCATCGGCTTCTTCAGCTGGCCGTACATCGGACGCATCGTGCGGGCGCAGACCATGAGCCTGCGGGAACGGGAGTTCGTGGAGGCGGCCAGATCGCTCGGCGCCCGCGGCCCGTTCATCCTCTTCCGGGAGCTGCTGCCGAACCTGATCGCGCCGATCCTCGTCTACGCGACGCTGCTGATCCCGACCAACATCCTCTTCGAGGCTTCCCTGAGCTTCCTCGGCGTGGGCATCGCCCCGCCGCAGTCCTCATGGGGCGGCATGCTGTCCACCGCGGTCGACCTCTACCAGGTCGACCCGATGTTCATGATCATTCCTGGCATGGCGATCTTCATCACCGTGCTGGCCTTCAATCTGCTGGGGGACGGGCTGCGTGACGCACTCGACCCCCGTGGCAAGTAATCGCGGCCCTGCCGCACCGGTCAATCGAGGGGGCTTTCCTCAGGATGAACAGCAGAAAGACAGCTTCGGCCATCGCGGTCACGCTGGCGGTGGCGCTGGGTGCGACCGCTTGCGGCAGCAGCGACAGCAAGGACGGTGAAGGCAAGGGGGGCGGCAACGCGAAGGCCGACGCCGGGCTGAGCAGCATCGTCAACGCCAGCACCAAGAAGGGGGGGACGGTCACGTACGAGCACGCCAGTGGTCCTGACTCCCTGGACCCGGGCAACACGTACTACGGCTGGGTGCAGAACTTCTCCCGCCTGTACGGCCGTTCGCTCGTGACGTTCAAGCCGGCCGCCGGCAAGGAGGGCCTCACGGTCGTTCCCGACCTGGCCACCTCCCTCGGCAAGGCCAGCGCGGACGCCAAGACCTGGACCTACACGCTCCGCAAGGGCATCAAGTTCCAGGACGGCACCGAGATCACCTCCGCGGACGTCAAGTACGCCGTCGAGCGCTCCAACTTCGCGCCCGAGGCCATCTCCAACGGCCCGACGTACTTCAAGTCGTACCTGGAGGGCGGTGAGAAGTACAAGGGTCCGTACAAGGACAAGTCCAAGGACGGCCTCAAGTCCATCGAGACGCCGGACAAGTACACGATCACCTTCAAGCTGAACAAGCCGTTCGCGGACATGGACTACCTGGCCGCGTTCTCGCAGACGGCTCCGGTCCCGCAGAAGGCCGACACGGGCGCCGACTACGTCCAGAAGATCGTGTCCTCGGGCCCGTACAAGTTCGACTCGTACAGCGAGAGCCGCGGCGCGACCCTGGTCCGCAACCCCGAGTGGGACCCGGCGACCGACCCGATCCGCAAGGCGCTGCCCGACAAGATCGAGCTGAAGTTCAACATCAACGCCTCGACGATCGACGAGCACCTGCTCAGCGACTCGATCACCGCCGGTATCGAGGGCACGGGACTGCAGTCCAAGACGCAGCCGAAGGTGCTCGTCAAGGCCGCCGAGAAGGCCAAGACGGACAACCCCTACGCGGGCGCGCTCCAGTACCTGGCGATCAACGTCAACGTGAAGCCGTTCGACAACATCGAGTGCCGCAAGGCCGTGCAGTACGCGGTGAACAAGGCCGGAGTGGTCGACTCCATCGGCGGCTCGGTCAAGGGTGAGCCCGCCTCCACGATGATCCCGCCGTCGGTCGCCGGGTACAAGAAGTTCGACCTGTACCCGACCGAGGGCAGCAAGGGCGACGCCGACAAGGCGAAGGAGGCCCTGACCGCGTGCAAGCAGCCGAAGGGCTTCAAGACCTCGCTGACCGCGCGCTCCGACCGTCCCGACGAGGTTCTGGCCGCGACGCAGATCCAGCAGAGCCTGAAGACCATCGGCATCACCGCCGAGATCAAGCAGTTCCCGGCCGACAAGTACTTCACCGACTTCGCGGGCTCCCCCAAGTGGGTCCACGACAACAAGGCCGGCCTCATGATGATGGCCTGGGGTGCTGACTGGCCGACCGGCTACGGCTTCCTCGACCAGATCGTGAACGGTTCGGCCATCAAGCCGTCCGGTGGCACGAACCTGATGGAGCTGAACGACCCGAAGATCAACAAGGCGCTCACCGACGGCATCGGCACCCTCGACACCGCCGCCCGCGGCGAGAAGTGGGCCGAGGTCGACAAGCTCGTCATGGAGAACGCCTCCGCGGTGCCGCTCTTCTACCGCAAGAACCTGCTCTACCGCCCGGAGTCGGCGACCAACGTCACGGTCGCCGAGGCATACCTCGGCATGTACGACTACACGCTGATGGGCTCGTCGAAGTAGCAGGCAACGCCTCGGGGCCCCGCTCCTCGGGGCCTCGTAACACCTCGTAACGCCTCGTAACACCTGTACATCAAAACAGCACCCCCCGAAAGGCAGGTGAAGGTGCCGGGTCGTACGGGCGCACCCCGCCCGTACGACCCGGCACCGCACGGCTGTGGCTGCGTACATCATCCGACGCGTCTTCGCCGCGGTGTTGCTGCTGCTGGTGGTCAGCGCAGTCACGTTCGCGATCTTCTTCCTGGTGCCCCGCCTCGGCGGGCAGACGACCGACTCGCTGGCCGCCCAGTACGTCGGTAAGGGGGCCGACCCCGCCGCAGTCGCCGCGATCAAGGCGAACCTGGGGCTGGACGATCCCATCTACCTCCAGTACTGGCACTTCATCAAGGCCATCGTGGTCGGCGCCGAGTACAACTTCGGCCCCAACCCCTCGGTCTGCAACGCGCCGTGCTTCGGCTACTCCTTCAAGACCCATGTCGAGGTCTGGCCCGAGATCCTCCAGCGCATCCCGGTCACCTTCTCGCTGGCCATCGGCGCGGCGGTCATCTGGGTCATCTCCGGTGTCGCCATCGGCGTGCTCTCCGCGCTCAAGCGGGGCTCGATCTTCGACCGGCTGACGATGGGCATCGCCCTCGCCGGCGTCTCCCTGCCGATGTTCTTCACCGGCCTGGTCTCCCTCGCGCTGTTCAGCTTCCACTGGACGATCTGGGAAGACCTCCAGTTCGTGCCCTTCACCGACAACCCGGGTGAATGGGCGTGGAACCTGGTCCTTCCCTGGTGCACCCTCGCCTTCCTGTACTCCGCCCTCTACGCGCGGCTCACCCGCGCCGGAATGCTGGAGACCATGGGCGAGGACTACATCAGAACCGCGCGGGCCAAGGGCCTGCGGGAGCGCAACGTGGTCGTCAAGCACGGTCTGCGCGCCGCGCTCACCCCGCTCGTCACCATCTTCGGCATGGACTTCGCCCTGCTGCTGGGCGGCGCGGTCATCACCGAGCGCGTCTTCTCCTTCCAGGGCATGGGCGCGTACGCCATCCAGGGTGTGACCAAGAGCGACCTGCCCGTCGTGATGGGCGTGACACTGGTGGCCGCCTTCTTCATCGTCTTCTGCAATCTGCTGGTGGACCTCGTGTACGCCGCGATCGACCCCCGGGTGAGGCTCTCATGAGCGACGTGAGCAAGAAGTTCCTCTCCGTACGGGACCTGCGCATCCACTTCGACACCGACGACGGCCTGGTCAAGTCCGTCGACGGCGTCAGCTTCGACCTCGAAGCGGGCAAGACCCTCGGCATCGTCGGCGAGTCCGGCTCCGGCAAGTCCGTGACCTCGCTCGGGATCATGGGCCTGCACAACTCCGAGCGGGCCAGGATCTCCGGTGAGATCTGGCTGGACGGCGAGGAGCTGATCGGCGCCGGGCCCGAGCGGGTGCGCCGGCTGCGCGGCCACAAGATGTCGATGATCTTCCAGGACCCGCTGTCCGCGCTGCACCCGTACTACAGCATCGGCGCGCAGATCGTGGAGGCGTACCGCGTCCACAACAAGGTCGACAAGAAGACCGCCAAGAAGCGCGCCGTCGAGATGCTGGACCGGGTCGGCATCCCCGAGCCGGCGCGGCGCTACAACGACTACCCGCACCAGTTCTCCGGCGGTATGCGCCAGCGCGCGATGATCGCGATGTCCCTGGTCAACAACCCCGAGCTGCTGATCGCCGACGAGCCGACGACCGCGCTGGACGTGACCGTCCAGGCGCAGATCCTCGACCTCATCCGGGACCTCCAGAAGGAGTTCCACTCGGCGGTCGTCATCATCACCCACGACCTGGGCGTCGTCGCCGAGATCGCGGACGAGCTGCTGGTGATGTACGCGGGCCGCTGCATCGAGCGGGGCAGCGCCCAGAAGGTCTTCTACCAGCCGCAGCACCCCTACACCTGGGGCCTGCTCGGCTCGATGCCCCGGATCGACCGCGAGCAGACCGAGCGGCTCATTCCGGTCAAGGGAACCCCGCCCAGTCTGATCAACGTCCCGTCCGGCTGCGCCTTCCATCCGCGCTGCCCGTACGCCGACGTCCCCAAGGACGACCTCACCCGTACCGAGCGTCCCCATCTGCGGGAGATCACCGACGGGCACTTCTCCGCCTGCCACATGTCGAAGGCGGAGCGGGAACAGATCTGGACCGAAGAGATTGCGCCGAAGCTGTGACTGAGCTGACGAAGAAGATTCCGGAGCAGGTCGCGACGGGTGGGGCCGCGGCGGGCGGTGCGTCGGACGGGCCCGAGCCGATCCTCAAGGTCACCGGCCTGGTGAAGCACTTCCCGATCACCAAAGGGGTGCTGAAACGCAAGGTCGGCGCCGTCCAGGCGGTCGACGGGCTGTCCTTCGACGTCCGCCCGGGGGAGACCCTCGGTGTGGTGGGTGAGTCGGGCTGCGGCAAGTCGACCATGGGCCGGCTGATCACCCGGCTGCTCGAACCGACCGGTGGCAAGGTCGAGTTCGAGGGCAAGGACATCACCCACATGTCCGCAGGGGCGCTGCGTCCGCTGCGGCGCGACATCCAGATGATCTTCCAGGACCCGTACGGGTCGCTGAACCCGCGCCACACCATCGGCGGGATCGTCTCCACCCCCTTCAAGCTCCAGGGCATCGAGCCCGAGGGCGGCCTGAAGAAGGAGGTGCAGCGGCTGCTGGAGCTGGTGGGCCTCAGCCCCGAGCACTACAACCGCTACCCGCACGAGTTCTCCGGCGGTCAGCGCCAGCGCATCGGCATCGCGCGGGCGCTGGCGCTCAACCCGAAGCTGGTCGTCGCGGACGAGCCGGTCTCGGCGCTGGACGTGTCGATCCAGGCGCAGGTGGTGAACCTGCTGGACGACCTCCAGGACGAGCTGGGCCTGACGTACGTGATCATCGCGCACGACCTGTCGGTCATCCGCCATGTCTCGGACCGGATCGCCGTGATGTACCTCGGCAAGATCGTCGAGCTGGCCGACCGGAAGTCGCTGTACGAGTCGCCCAAGCACCCGTACACGAAGGCGCTGCTGTCGGCGGTGCCGGTGCCCGACCCGAGCCGGCGCGGCGGCAAGAGCGACCGGATCCTGCTCAAGGGCGATGTGCCGTCGCCGATCTCGCCGCCGAGCGGCTGCCGGTTCCACACCCGGTGCTGGAAGGCGACGGAGATCTGCAAGACGACCGACCCGCCGCTGATCCAGCTCGCGCCCGGTCACCAGGCGGCCTGCCACCACCCGGAGAACGCGCCGGACCAGCGTCCCCAGGACACGGTCTCGGTGGCGTCGCGCGAGACGGTGGAGCTGGCCGAGCCGGGCGCGGGTGCCGGCGCGGGCGCCGGTGCGGGCGCCGGTGCCGGTGCCGGGAAGCAGGAGGCTCCGGAGACCGGCGCCGCGCGGTCCGTTGCCCCGGATGCCGAGGCCCCCGGCAAGGAGTAGCCGCTCCGACGTACGGAATCACGGGACCAGGGACGCACGAGACCGGCCGCGCAGGCCGATCTCGTGCGTCCCTGGTCCCGTTCTGCGCCGTCCGGGGCGCGCCTGCACAATGTCCGGGTGTTCCACGACTTTTTCACCCCCTCCGTCCAGCACGCGCTCGACCTCGTCGGCATCTTCGTCTTCGCGATCTCCGGTGCGCTGCTCGCCGTACGCAAGAACTTCGACGTCTTCGGCATGGCGGTGCTGGCCGAGATCACGGCGCTGGGCGGAGGGCTGCTGCGGGATCTGATCATCGGCGCGGTGCCGCCCGCCGCCTTCACCGACCTCGGCTACTTCTCCATGCCGCTGGTGGCGACGGCCCTGGTCTTCTTCCTGCATCCGCACGTCGAACGGATCCAGGGCGCGGTCAACGTCTTCGACGCCGCCGGGCTCGGCCTCTTCTGTGTCACGGGCACGACCAAGGCGTACGAGTACGGTCTCGGCCTCACCTCCTCCGCCGTCCTCGGTCTGGCCACGGCGGTGGGCGGCGGAGTCCTGCGCGACGTGTTCGCCAACGAGGTGCCCTCGCTGCTGCGTTGGGACCGGGATCTGTACGCCGTACCGGCCATCGTCGGTGCCTCGATGGTGGCGCTCTGCCTGCGCTTCGACTCCCTGAACGCGCTGACCAGCACCCTCGCCGTACTCACCGCGTTCGTTCTGCGGCTGCTCGCGATGCGGTTCCACTGGCGGGCGCCGCGGGCCTGGAACCGGCGCTCGGCGGCGGCCGAGGAGGAGGGGGCGGGAGCGTGAGCGACGGTGAGCCGCTGCTGGGCGCCCACTAAGTTACCGATAGGTAGTGGCGTGTTGTAGCGTGACGTCCCATGGCACAGGTATCCATCGGAGACAGCGAGTTCGACCGGGAAACCGCCGTCGTCCCCCGTGAACCGGGCGTCTACGACGTCACCCTCTCGCCCGGCTGGACGGTGATGCGGGTCGTCAACGGCGGCTATCTGCTCGCGGTCGTCGGCCGCGCACTCGGGGACGCGCTGCCGCACCCCGACCCCATCGCGGTCTCGGCGCACTACCTGAGCCCGTCGGTGCCGGGCCCGGCCGTGATCCGCACCGAGACCGTACGGTCCGGCCGTACGCTCTCCACCGGGCAGGCGTCCGTCTTCCAGCCCGCCGAGGACGGCGGCGAGGTGGAGCGGATCCGGGTCCTCGCCTCGTACGGAGACCTGGACGCGCTGCCCGACGACACGCGCACCACGGCCAAGCCGCCCGCGATTCCGCCCCGGGAGAGGTGCCTCGATGCGGCCGAGGGGCCGGTGCCGCCCGGTGACTTCTCGCTGATGGACCGGCTCGACCTGCGGATGGACCCGGACACGGTCGGCTGGGCCGTCGGCGAGCCCTCGGGGCGGGGCTCGATGCGCGCCTGGTTCGACCTCGCGGACGGGCGCGCCGCCGATCCGCTCTCGCTGCTGCTCACGGTGGACGCGCTGCCGCCGGCCGCGTTCGACCTCGGGCTCACGGGGTGGACGCCGACGGTCGAGCTGACCGCGCACGTCCGCTGCCGCCCGGCACCGGGTCCGCTGCGGGTCGCCCTCGCCACCCGTAACCTGGCGGGCGGCTTCCTGGAGGAGGACGCGGAGGTCTGGGACAGCGCCGACCGCCTCGTCGCCCAGTCCCGCCAACTGGCCCGCGCGCCGCGCGGCTGAAATCCCGCGTGGCTGAAACGGGGCGCGGCGGGGGCATGGGTGGCCGGGGCATGGGTGGCAGGGGCGCGTGCGGTCGGGTCGTGCGCGGCGGGGACATGCGCGGTCGGGTCGTGCGTGGTCAGGTCACGTGCGGTCGGGGCATGCGCGGCGGGGGCATACGCGGGGCGATCGGCCGCGGCGGGCCGCGGCCGTCGTCGTCCGCTCTCGGCCGCCGCGGGGCCTGCTGCGAGTGATCCGGGTCCGCGCTCGTAGAATCGTGCGCACCATGGCTTATCTCGACCACGCCGCGACCACTCCGATGCTGCCGGAGGCGATCGAGGCGATGACCGCCCAGCTCCGCCTCACCGGCAACGCCTCCTCGCTGCACGCCGCCGGGCGCCGGGCGCGCCGTACCGTCGAGGAGGCCCGTGAGACCCTCGCGGAGGCCCTCGGCGCGCGGCCCAGCGAGGTGGTCCTCACCTCGGGCGGCACGGAGGCCGACAACCTCGCCGTGAAGGGCCTGTACTGGGCCCGACGCGCCGCCGACCCCGCCAGGACCAGGGTGCTGGCCAGCCCCGTGGAGCACCACGCCGTCCTCGACGCCGTGCACTGGCTCGCCGAGCACGAGGGCGCGAACGTCGAATACCTGCCGGTCGACGCGTACGGCAGGGTGGCGCCCGAGGCGCTGCGGGCGGCCGTCGAGCGCGATCCCGGTGATGTCGCCCTCGCCACCGTCATGTGGGCCAACAACGAGATCGGCACGATCCTGCCGATCGGGGAACTCGCGGAGGTGGCGGCGGAGTTCCGCATTCCGCTGCACTCCGACGCCGTTCAGGCGTTCGGGCAGACGGAGCTGGACTTCGGCGCGTCCGGGCTCGCCGCGATGACCGTCAGCAGCCACAAGATCGGCGGCCCCTACGGGATCGGCGCCCTGCTGCTGGGCCGCGAGTACACCCCCGTACCCGTCCTGCACGGCGGCGGCCAGGAGCGCCAGGTGCGCTCGGGCACGCTCGACGTGCCCGCGGTCGCCGCCTTCGCGGTCGCCGGACGGCTCGCCGCCGAGCGGCGCGAGGAGTTCGCGCGGGAGGTCGGCGCGCTGCGGGACCAGCTGGTGGCCGCCGTACGGGACGCGGTGCCCGACGCGGTGCTGGGCGGTGACCCGGACCACCGGCTGCCCGCCAACGCGCACTTCAGCTTCCCCGGCTGCGAGGGCGACTCGCTGCTCCTGCTGCTCGACGCCCAGGGCATCGAGTGCTCCACGGGCTCCGCGTGCACGGCGGGCGTGGCGCAGCCCAGCCATGTCCTGCTGGCCACCGGCAGCGACCCCGAGCTGGCCAGGGGCACCCTGCGGTTCTCCCTCGGCCACACCTCCACGCGGGCGGACGTCGAGGCGGTCGCGAAGGCGATCGGCCCGGCGGTTGCGCGCGCCAGGAGCGCGGGGCTGAGCTAGCGCCTTTCGTCCGGATCGTGCGGGACCATGCCAGACCGGGCCGGATCGTGCCGGATCAGGCTGGATCGAGCCGGATCGGGACGGATCATGCCTGATCATGCCGGATCGGGCCGGGCCCGGCGTCGTGGGGGCGCGGCGGCGCGGCGGTCACTCCGCCCGTGCCCGTGCCGTCTTCTGCCGTGCGGACTCCTCCCGTACGAACCTCATGTACCGGTCCCAGTTCCAGTTCTTCCCCGGGTCCGTGTGGTCCGTGCCCGGGACCTCGACATGGCCGACGATGTGCTCACGGTCCACCGGTATCCCGTACCGGTGGCATATGTCGGCGGTGAGCCGCGCGGAGGAGCGGTACATCGTGTCCGTGAAATCCTCCGGTTTCTCCACGAACCCCTCGTGCTCGATGCCGATCGACCGCTCGTTGTACCCGCGGTTGCCCGCGTGGTACGCCACGTCCAGCTCGCGGATCATCTGCGCCACATGACCGTCCTTGCGCACCACGTAGTGCGCGGCGGCGCCGTGGCCCGGGTCCTTGAAGACCTGGAGCGCCACCGCGTAGCTCCCCTGGACGACATGGATCACGACGCGGTCGATCCGGTAGTCGTCGGGGCGGTCGGCCATCCGCCAGTTCGCCGACGAGGCGGCCACCCACTGGGCGGGCAGGTAGTCCAGCTCACCGTCCTTGCGCGGCTTGTGCCCCACGGACACCTTCCGCCACACCCACGACAGCTCCTCGCGCGCCAGCACACCGCCGCCGAGCACCGCGGCGGCGCCGCCGATCAGCACCGCCCTGCGGGTGGCCTTCGGGCCGTCGGCGGACGCGCTCCCGTGCGCGCCGCCGCCGCCCGTACCCCGTGATTTCTCGCCCATATGATCGTCAACGCATTCTCGCGCGCATGTGGTTCCCCCCGGGCCGTACCCTGGTTGGGCTATGACTCAGAATTCCCAGCACACCCGCCCGCTCCGCGTCCTCGCCGCCATGTCCGGCGGCGTCGACTCCGCCGTCGCCGCCGCCCGCGCGGCCGAGGCGGGCCACGACGTCACCGGAGTGCATCTGGCGCTCTCCGCGAATCCGCAGTCCTTCCGCACCGGCGCGCGCGGCTGCTGCACCATCGAGGACTCCCGCGACGCGCGCCGGGCCGCCGATGTGATCGGCATCCCGTTCTACGTGTGGGATCTCGCCGAGCGGTTCCGCGAGGACGTCGTCGAGGACTTCGTCGCGGAGTACGAGGCGGGCCGTACGCCCAACCCGTGTCTGCGCTGCAACGAGAAGATCAAGTTCGCCGCGCTGCTCGACAAGGCCCTCGCCCTCGGCTTCGACGCGGTGTGCACGGGCCACTACGCCACGGTCGTCACGGCCCCCGACGGCAGCCGCGAGCTGCACCGGGCCAGCGACATGGCCAAGGACCAGTCCTACGTCCTCGGCGTGCTGGACGAGCGCCAGCTCGCCCACGCGATGTTCCCCCTGGGCGACACCCTGACCACCAAGGACGAGATCCGGGCCGAGGCCGAGCGCCGGGGCCTGGCCGTGGCGAAGAAGCCCGACAGCCACGACATCTGCTTCATCGCCGACGGCGACACCCAGGGCTTCCTGGCGAACCGCCTCGGCGGCCCGGCCGAGGGCGACATCCTCGACGAGTCCGGTACGAAGCTGGGCACCCACGACGGCGCCTTCGGCTTCACCATCGGCCAGCGCAAGGGCCTGCGCATCGGCCATCCGGCCGCCGACGGCAAGCCGCGCTACGTGCTGGACATCTCGCCCGTCGACAACACCGTCACGGTCGGCCCCGCCGCCGCCCTCGACGTCACCGCCCTGACGGCGCTCAAGCCGCGCTGGTGCGGTACCGCCCCGGCCGGCCCCGGCGGCTACACCGCCCAGCTGCGCGCCCACGGCGACGAGACCCCGGTCACCGCCGAACTCACCGACGGCACCCTCCACGTCCGCTTCGACGAGCCGGTCCGCGGCGTCGCCCCCGGCCAGGCGATCGTCCTGTACGACGGCACGCGCGTCGTCGGCTCGGCGACGATCGCGACGACCCGACGGCGCACAGACGCGCTCGCGGCGGGCTGACACCCGCCGGTGGGCGTCAGCCCGCCGCGCGAGGGCATTACGCCGACCACGAGGCGGCCCTCCCCGTGGTCGACGTCTTCGCCCAGTGGCTCGGGGCCACACGGGAGGCTCAACGGTTGCGCAGCGGCAGAACGGGGCCGATGCCCACGAGCCAGATCCGTATTTCTGAGCAATGATTCATTCACCCCGAAGTGGTTTGACTGGCAAGGGAGAACAGTCATTTCCCCTAGACTGATCCACCTCTCAGGAACCCCGAGAATGGATTAACCGAATGGCTCGGATCGCTTCACAGCAGGGCACGAGGAATGCGCGAATCAAGAACCCCGCACCGCCCAAGTTGTCGGCGAATCTGCGATTGGCGGAGATGCCTCATGACAACTTCGAACACGACGCGGTCATCAGAGGGGTGCGGTACGACGGGGCCAGCTTCGCCGGCCTCTCGGTCGAAGCCCTCGAAGCCGACGGATGCAGCTTCGAGAGCGTGCGCTTCACCGGTACTGACCTGCGGCAAGCCCAGTTCAGCGACTCACGGTTCGAGACCTGCGACTTCGCTCAACTGGTTACGCAGGATGTCTCACTCATTCGCTGTCACGTCACTGGCAGCCGCATCACCGGGGCTTCATGGAAATCTGGAACATTCCGCGATGTGCGCATCGAAGAAAGTCAAAGCAGCCCGGCAATGTACCGGCACATGAAGCTCTACAGTGTCGTATTCAGCGATTGCAGAATGATCGGCGCCGACTTTCAGGCAGCAGAAATGCACAACGTGCGATTCGAGAACTGCGACCTCACCGGAGCCCAGTTCGCAAACGCTGTGATGGGTGTCGTCCGGTTCGAGAATTGCACCCTCATCGATGTGGGCGGCGCCGTCGGCCTCAAGGGGGCCACGGTGCAAGGGCCAGGGTCGATGGAGCTGGCCCTGAGCCTTGCCCGAGAAGCGGGAATCCTGTTCGAGCCGTAGACCGTCAGACGGCGACCGGAACGTAGCCCGCGTACTCCCTGCCGGAGGTCGCGCGGGCTACCGAGTCGAAGTTGATGCTCTCACCGAAGGCACATAGCTCGTCGAGCAACATCCGCCCGTACGCGGTGAAGTGCTCGCGCTGCTTCTTCAAGTCCGCGCACGCTTGGCGGAGCGAGACCGTGTAGAGGTCGACGAGGGTTGTCTTGCCCTGGTGGTGCTCCATGAACATCAGAGGTACGGTCACGACGGCGGCATGGAACGCCTTGTCAAGTGGCCGCCGTCGGCCGATCTTCACCGCCGACAGGGCGCGGTACCGGTCCGCGCCGAGTTCGCGAGAGGACAGGGTGAAGGTCCCGTAGACCGTGTCGCCGACGAAGAGGTTCAGGTGCATTGCCTCGTGGACGAGACACATCGCGTAGTCGAGGACGCCCCACTTCGCGCCAGGGCTCATGACCACGACGCCGGGGAGTCGCGAAGCCGAGCCGCCACCGTCCGCCCCGCTGTTGAGGATGATGAGGTCTGTGACGAGCAGATCGACCATCAGACGGAGACCGGGGTTGATCTCCTGGATCAGGGTGAGGGCTTCGGCGACTCTGCTGTCCCATGCCTCCCGGCTCGGCCCGTTTGTGGGGCCGGCCCCCTTGAAAATGTGCTCGAAGACGCCATTGGTCGTGCAGAACTCTGCCCAGGCCCCGTCCTCGTACGTGATGTCGAGACCTGCGGAGGCGGCTGCCATGGGGCGCATAGTCGGGTTGGAGATGGCCGCCCGGTAGGCCCCGGACATGCCCTTGGCGGTGGGGTACTTCCCCGTCTGCGCGTGGACGAGCCGGGCCATGTTCTCGTAGGTGTGGCCGATATTCATGAAGTGCACGAGGATCGCTCCTTCTTCGCGTCCGGCGTGGGCCCGGAGCGAGGCGCTCCGGGCCCACTGAGAGGGAACTGCTTCGGCGCGTCAGGAGAGTCAGGCGGTCCAGCCGCCCATCATGCAGCTGTTCTCGTCCTCCTGAGACCGCTGGACGTTCGCCGCCACGGTGGCTACGACTGCCGGCGAGTCCTGGGCGACCGCGGCGACCACTCCGTTGAGTACGCGCGGGTTGGCGATCTGGTCATCCGGCTTGATCATGGTGCTCCTCCATCTTCTGGGCTGGTGTGCACTTGCTGACCGGTCCGTCTGCCGAACGTGTCAGGTTGGGCAGACGAACGGGGGCTGAGGGGCGCGGTCAACCGCGCAGATCCAGGAAGCAGGACCTGGTCGTTGCCGTCGGAACGACCGCTGTGGTTCCTCTGGCCGCGTCACTCGCGGCCTTCTTGCTTGCAGTGCTCGCGCCAGTTGGTTGGCCACGTCGGCGCACACGCCCCAGCTCAATGAGCCGCAGCTGAGGGGATGCGGGGTCGCGCCTCAGGGACGGCAACACGATTCCGACCTCGGCCAGTGCTGCTCTCAGGGACTCCGCAGCCGTGTGCGGATCGACATCCAGTCTCTTCGAAGTCACGAACGGGACACTAGGAGCCGCGGGTTGGCGGGCGATATGCTGATTTCTCGAATTTGCTCGACCAGTGATTCGGATTGCTGGTGTTTTCTCATATGCCCTGCCTCACCCCGTAGTGCCGAGGTGGAGCCCCGTGCATGCTGATTGGATCGACATGCTTGGAAGGGAGAACGTCTATGGCTCGTCAGTTGCGCTTCACGGGGACGGACAGCAAGGTTGACGGTTGCCCCGCACTGCACGCGGACGAGGGCACCGGGGAGATCATCGTTCAGGGCACACCCGTCACCGACCCCGAAGACCTCGACCAGCTTCAGCACTTCGGGCCGAACGAAGCCGCGGTGGCCGTGCCGCGCGAGCTGCTTGTGAACTGGGGACCGAAAGAGATGGAGCGGGTGCCGGAACTGGTCGACCGGGGAACCTTTCGGCGTCTCTTCGAGAACTTCAAGCACACCGCCTGGCGACTGGAGACGCGTCGGGGTTACGCGTCGGACCGACAGGACCCCGACTTTCAGGCATTCCTGGCCACCGGCTCGTCGCCTTGCGACCCCAACGAGCCCTGGTTCGTGAACATCCGGGCCCGGACGAACGCCGGCAAGACGGTCAGCCGCGTCCGCATCACTGACAACCCGCCCACCAAGGAACAGCTGTTCCTGCTCGACTACGCCCGGCACAACGCGTCCGTCGGCGAGGACATCCGCTACATGTGGCGCGAGGATGCCGACCGGGGGGCTCTGCCCGCCGAAGACTTCTGGATCTTCGACTCGCGGCTTGTGGCCCTGCTGCACTTCGACGACGAGGACAACCTGCTCAACATCGAACTGGTCACTGAACCCGCGGAGGTCGTGCGGTACGCGGTCGCGCGTGACGCGGCAATGTACGACGCCTTGCCGTTCGACCAGTTCGCCGCGCAGGTGTGTGCGACCGAATAGCGCACGCGACCGGTGAGCACTGACTATCAACAGGCACGGGCGGCATTGGGGACGCGGCTGCGTGAACTCCGCTTCTCGTGCCCCGGTGGTCGGCTCACCGGTCAGCAACTCGCGCATCGGCTCGGCTGGCCGGGCTCCAAGGTCAGCAAGCTGGAGAACGGTAGGCAGACAGCCAGCCCAGAGGATCTGAGGGCATGGGCCGACGCGACCGAGCAGCCGGACGCGTATCCCGAACTCGCCGCCCGGCTTTCGGGGTTCGAGTCCCACATCAAGTCTTGGCGCAGGGCCCTGGCGAACGGCTTCAAGCCGCTGCACGAGGGACTGAGCGCGGAGATCGAGCACACCTCGGAGATATGGGTCTGGGAAGAGTCGGTCATCCCCGGGCTGCTACAGACACCCGGGTACGCCCGGCACGTCATCCAGCGCTATTCGGAGCTGCTGGGCGGAGTCCGCGACGTCGAGGACGCCGTGCGGTCCCGGATGCGGCGGCAAGAGTGGTTGTACCGGCCAGGTCGCAAGCTGCACGTGCTGATGTGGGAAGCCGCGTTGCGGTCGCTGATCTGCCCTCCCTCGGTGCTGGCCGCGCAGTTCGACCGCCTGGCCGGCGTGATCGGGATGGACACGGTCGAGCTTGGCGTCATCCCCTTCACCGCCTCGGTGAAAATCGTGCCTGCCAACGGCTTCTGGGTCCTTGATGACCGGAAGGTCGTCGCCGAGGACTGGCACGCCGAGCTGTGGCTGGACGACGCCGACAACATCGCCTTGTACGTGAAGGTCTGGAAGACCCTTCGCGAGTCGGCCGTGTACGGGGCCGATGCCCACAACGTCATCAACGCGGCCAGGCGCGCGCTGAACTCCTAAGATCCCAGGTCGTCGAACTCGCCTGCTTTGGCGCCCTTGAGCCAGGCCGCCCTCTCGATGCGCGTGAAGAAGACCGTGCCCGCTTCGGGGTGGTTGCTGTTGCGTACGGCTATCCGGCCGTCCTGTAGTGGGGCGGCCTCCACGCAAGCACCTTGGTCTCCGCTGAAACTGGACTTGCGCCAGGGGCGGAGTCGAGTTCAGCCTGGTGGGGGGCGTGCTCAGGGCTGGTCATGTGTACTCCTCGGCGATGTCGCGCACCATCTTGACCGACTCGTCCGGACTCAGGGCGAGTGCCACCAGGTGCTCGAAGGCCACGGTATGTGCCTCGATCTCGTGGGGAGCTTCGAGGTAGAAGGCTCCCGCGCGGTGTTCAACGTAAGCCACACCAGGATCCGCCGGCCACGGGAAGCCGAGGATCTGGAAGGGGCCTGCGGCCATGCCCGGATGCGCGCCGTTGGCGTAGGGGAGTACCTGGACGGTGATTTTTGGGTGGCGCGCCATCTCGGCCATGTGCAGAAGCTGGTTCTTCATAATGGCTGGGTCGCCGACGACCCGGCAGAGTACCGCTTCGTTGAGAACTGTCCACAGGCGGAGCGGGGCGGTGGCGCGGCTGAGGGCGTCCTGTCGAGTCAGGCGTAGCTTGATCTGACGCTCGATCTCGGCTTCTGCGCGCTCGGCGGTTCCTCGGCGAGTGATGGCGTCGGTGTAGGAAGTCGGTTCGGAGCGTGGCCCGTTGCTCCCGTTGGGGCATGACGAGTACGCGGCCCTGCTGGCGGAGGTGGTGGCGGACTCCGCGCCTCGGCTCTTCGCTGTGGTGCAGGAAGTAGGAGACCGGGAAGACGGGTGGGTGGCCGCCTGGGGCCTGGCCTTTGAGGGGCGAGCCGAGGTGGTCGCGGGCGGGGGAGACGTTCGTATGAGCCTGTCGTCGGCAGAGGGCGCGCTCCGGTACTTCGGGCGGGGCGAAGAGGCCAGGGCGAGTCTGTACTGGGTCGGTTCCTGACGCCGACGGTCGGTTCCTGGCACCGGCAGTCGGTCCCGGACAGCGCCTGCGGTCCGGCGGCAAGCCCGCCGGACCCGGCGTTCGTTCGCGTTGTGTGTGCGGGGCACCGGTAAGACCCCTCACGCCGCGAAGAACTCCTCCAGCACCGGCGCCAGCACATGCGGCGCCACCTCGTGCGTCTGGCCCGTCAGGGTGCGGTGGCGCCCCCGGGGCAGGGACTTCGCCGTCGCGCGGGCCGCGTCGCGCAGCGCGGCCGGGGAGGCGCCGCCGTCCACGACCATCGCGCGGGTCCGCACCGCCGACAGCCGCTTCGCCGGGACCGCTCCCCGGCCCAGCACGGCGTCGTCGTACGCCAGGGTGTGGGCCACCGCCGTCAGCCCCGGCCACATCGGCGAGCGCCGCATCGCGGCGATCATCGCGGGCGTCGCGTCCACCGCCGACAGGAACAGCTCGACCGCCTCGTCCCGCAGCCCCAGCTCCAGCAGCCGGGCCAGCCGCTCACGGTAGGCCGCCGTACCGCGCGGATCGGCGGGGCCGGTGACGTACGGCGGCTCGTACAGGGCCAGTTGAGTGATCGGCAGCCCGGCGATCGCCGCCTCCAGCACCAGCGCG
Source organism: Streptomyces corynorhini (assembly GCF_003346515.1). Taxonomy (GTDB): domain Bacteria; phylum Actinomycetota; class Actinomycetes; order Streptomycetales; family Streptomycetaceae; genus Streptomyces; species Streptomyces corynorhini. Next base: position 21,196 of record NZ_QQNA01000112.1, on the reverse strand, counting down.
GCGCCCGAGGCCATGCCGTACACCGAGGCGTTTCCGCCCGCCTCCTCAAGGAGGACGGCGAGATCCTCGATCTCCCGCTCCACCGCGTACGGAGCGGTGTCCCCGCTGGCACCCCGCCCGCGCCGGTCGTACGTGATGACGCTGAAGACCGGAGAGAGCAGCCTCGCCAACGGAGCCTCCGACTCCGCCGTACTGAACGCCCCACCCACCAGAATGACCGGCGGCCCCTCGCCCGACCGCCGGTACGCGATCGGGGTGGCGTCCCCCGACTTCACCATGCACACGTTGTCCATGGAGAGTCAGACCCCGCCGCCCCGGCCAACTCATCGCTCGGCGAAGAAGTTTTCCGCGTCTTCTTACAGAAGGCCCCGTCAGTCGGTGACGACCTCCGTGTCGTAGAAGCAGAAGTGGTCCTTGACCTGCGCGACCTCCTCCTTCGGCGCCGGGTACGCCCAGACGAGATCGGGCGCGTCCGGCAGCGACCAGTAGGACGCGTCGCCCTTGAACGGGCAGTGCGTGGTGGTCTCCGAGGACGTCAGCAGCTCGGTGCGCACGTCGCCCGGCGGAAGGTAGTAGCGCACCGGGCAGCCGGTCTCCCGCAGCAGCAGCGGACTGCGGCTCTCCGCGAGGAGCTGTCCGTCGCGTACGACGCGCACGTGCTCGGTGCCCTGTTCGATGGTGATGCGATGTCCCGTGGCCATCGTGATCGTTTCCTTTCGACCGGTGTGGATGTCTCTCGGTACCGCGACCGTACTCACGTCAGCAACAAGGAGCGGCGCGCTCTTCCCTCGGCCTTCCCTCGGCGCTCTACCGTGGTCCCATGAATATCTGTGTCTTCCTCTCCGCCGCCGACCTCGACGAGCGCTACACCCGCCCCGCACGAGAATTCGCCGAGCTGATCGGCAAGGGCGGCCACACCCTCGTCTGGGGCGGCTCGGACAAGGGGCTGATGAAGGTCGTCGCCGACGGCGTACAGCAGGGCGGCGGCCGGCTGGTCGGGATCTCGGTGGACTTCCTCCAGGCCGTGGCCAGGCCGAACGCCGACGAGATGGTCATCGCCAAGGACCTCGCGGAGCGCAAGGCGCTGCTGCTCGCCAAGTCCGACGCCGTCGTCATCATGGTCGGCGGCACCGGCACCCTGGACGAGGCCACCGAGATCCTGGAGCTGAAGAAGCACGCCCTCCACACCAAGCCCGTGGTGCTGCTCAACACGGCGGGCTTCTACGACGGTCTCAAGCAGCAGTTCCACCGCATGGAGCAGGAGGGATTCCTGCCGCTGCCCCTCGCCGACCTGGTGTTCTTCGCCGAGGACGGCGTGGGCGCCCTCGCCTACCTGGAGGAGTCGCTCGGCGTACGGTGACGGTGTCATGACCGGCCCGGGGGTGATGCGACGATGACCGCATGGCTACCCATCTGATCACCGGTGCAGGCTCCGGCATCGGCGCCGCCGTCGCGCGCCGGCTCCACGAGCGCGGCGACGACCTGGTTCTCTTCGCCCGTGACGCCGCCCGCGCCAAGGAACTCGCCGCGGACTTCCCCGGCGCCCGCACCCTCGTCGGCGACCTCTCCACCCCCGACCGGCTCTCCTGGGCCCTCGGCCAGCAGTCCCCGCCCGACCGGCTGGACTCGCTCCTGCACATCGCGGGCGTCGTGGAGCTGGGACCGGTCGGGGAGCTGACCCCCAAGGCATGGCACGGCCAGCTCGCGGTGAACCTCGTGGCACCGGCTGAGCTGACCCGGCTGCTGCTGCCCCAACTGCGCGTCGCCCGCGGCCAGGTGATCTTCGTCAACTCGGGCGCCGGGCTCGGCGCGCACGCCGAGTGGAGCGCGTACGCCGCCTCCAAACACGGCCTGAAGGCACTGGCCGACGCCCTGCGCGAGGAGGAGCGCCCCAACGGGCTGCGGGTCACCTCCGTCTACCCCGGCCGTACGGCGAGCCCCATGCAGGCCAAAGTCCACCGGCAGGAGGGCAAGGAGTACGACCCGGCCCGCTGGATCGCCCCCGAATCCGTGGCCACCACGATCCTCGCCGCGCTCGATCTGCCGCGCGACGCCCGGATCGACGACGTCACCGTCAAGCCGGGCCGGTGAGCGCGATGACCTACGGACCCGCCACGGGCGTCGGCTCCATGCCGGGCGGCGACGCGCGGGAGACCGCCAAGGCCGTCACCGGCACCTTCGAAGAACTCCCGTACCTGCCGGAACTGCCCGCGCGCGGGCCCGGCGCCGACATGATCGGCCGCACGGCCGGACTCCTCGCCGAGGTCTACGCGCGCGTGGAGCCCAGCGGCTGGCGGATCAGCGACCGGCCCGGCCGGGACACCAGACGGGCCAGGTCCTGGCTGGGGGAGGACCTGGACGCGCTGGAGGAGTTCACCCAGGGATACGAGGGGCCGCTCAAGATCCAGGTCGTCGGCCCCTGGACCCTCGCCGCCGCGCTGGAGCTGCGCGGCGGCGAGGCGGCGCTCAGCGACCCCGGAGCCTGCCGGGACCTGACCGCGTCGCTGGTGGAGGGGGTCACCGAGCACCTAGCCGAGGTACGGCGCCGGGTGCCGGGAGCCGTACCGGTGCTCCAGATCGACGAGCCCTCCCTCACCGCCGTCCTGCGCGGACACGTCAGATCCGCCAGCGGCTACCGCACCCACCGCGCGATCGACCGCCAAGTCGTCGAGAGCGCGCTGCGGGAGGTGACCGCGCTCGGCGCCGGGAGAGCGGTGGTGCACTCGTGCGCGCCGGACGTGCCCTTCGCGCTGCTGCGCCGGGCCGGAGCCGCGGCCGTTTCGTTCGATTTCGCTCTGCTCACCGAGCGTGATGAGGAGACGATCGGGGAGGCGGTGGAGGGCGGTACGAAACTCTTCGCCGGAATCGTGCCGGGTACCGACGGCCCATTGTCAGACCCTGCCGGTAGCGTCAGTGGGGTCAGAACGCTGTGGCGCAGGCTGGGGCTGAATCCGGGGACTCTCGCGGAGTCCGTGGTGCTCACTCCCGCGTGCGGGCTCGCGGGTGCCTCACCCGCGTACGCGCACGCCGCGCAGGCCCACTGCGTCAGGGCCGCGAGATCCCTCGCGGACAACCCTGAGTGACGATCCCGGCGACGGGTGACGGCCGGATCATGGTGAATCGGGAGGACGAGACGGTGGCAGGCGAACAGCGGGACGTGGTGTCTGCGATGCCCGAGGTGCCCACGGAGGCGCGGGAGCGGCACGCCCTGCTCGCGGAGCAGATCGAGGAGCACCGCTTCCGGTACTACGTGAAGGACCAGCCGGTCGTCAGCGACGGCGAGTTCGACCGACTGCTGAGGTCGCTGGAGGAGCTGGAGGAGACCCATCCGGAGCTGCGCACCCCGGACTCCCCGACCCAGAAGGTCGCCGGTCAGTACGAGACGGAGTTCACCGCGGTCCTGCACCGCGAGCGGATGCTCTCCCTTGACAACGCCTTCGACGACGAGGAGCTGGCGGCCTGGGCGGAGCGCGTCGCCAAGGACGTGGGCACCCCCGACCACCACTTCCTGTGCGAGCTGAAGGTGGACGGACTCGCCGTCAACCTCACCTACGAGCACGGCCTGCTGACCCGCGCGGCGACCCGGGGCGACGGCCGTACCGGCGAGGACATCACGCCCAACGTCCGTACGATCGCCGAGATCCCGCACCGGCTGCGCGGCGAGCGCGTCCCGGATCTCGTCGAGATCCGCGGCGAGGTCTACTTCCCCATGGAGGCGTTCCAGGAGCTGAACGCGCGTCTGGTGGAGGCCGGTGACAAGCCCTTCGCCAACCCGCGCAACGCGGCGGCGGGTTCGCTGCGCCAGAAGGACCCCAAGGTCACCGCGACCCGCCCGCTGCACATGGTGGTGCACGGCATCGGGGCGCGCGAGGGCTTCGACATCGACTGCCTCTCGCACGCCTACGAGCTGCTGCGCGCATGGGGCCTGCCCACCGCCCAGCACAACAAGGTGGTCGGATCCGTCCAGGAGGTGCGGGAGTTCATCGCCCACTTCGGGGAGAACCGGCACTCCGTCGAGCACGAGATCGACGGAGTCGTCGTCAAGCTCGACGAGATCCCGCTCCAGGGACGGCTGGGCTCCACCTCGCGGGCGCCGCGCTGGGCGATCGCCTGGAAGTACGCGCCGGAGGAGGTCAACACCAAGCTGGTCAACATCCGGGTGGGCGTCGGCCGCACCGGGCGGGTCACCCCGTACGCGCAGGTGGAGCCGGTGACGGTGGCCGGCTCCGAGGTCGAGTTCGCCACCCTGCACAACCAGGAGGTGGTGAAGGCCAAGGGCGTGTGGATCGGGGACACGGTCGTGCTGCGCAAGGCGGGCGATGTCATCCCGGAGATCCTCGGCCCGGTCGTCGATCTGCGGCCGGAGGACGCGTACGAGTTCGTGATGCCGGAGCGCTGCCCCGAGTGCGGGACGCCGCTGCGCGCGATGAAGGAGGGCGACATCGACCTCCGCTGCCCCAACGCGCGCAGCTGCCCGGCCCAGTTGCGGGAGCGGCTGTTCTACCTCGCGGGCCGCAAGTGCCTGGACATCGAGAACTTCGGCTATGTCGCCGCCGCGGCCCTGACCAAGCCGCTGGAGCCCGACACCCCGCCGCTGACGGACGAGGGCGACCTCTTCGACCTCACCATCGAGCGGCTGCTGCCCATCAAGGCGTATGTCCTGGACCAGGACAGCGGACTGCCCAAGCGCGACCCGAAGACGGGTGAGGACAAGAAGGCGATGGTCTTCGCCACCAAGGAGGGCGAGCCCAAGCGGAACGCCGAGAAGATGCTGGAGAACATCGCGAAGGCCAAGGACCGTCCGCTGGCCCGCATCATCACCGGCCTCTCCGTCCGTCATGTGGGACCGGTCGCCGCCGAGGCGCTGGCCAGGGAGTTCCGCTCCATCGACCGGATCGAGGAGGCCACCGAGGAGGAGCTGGCGGCCGTCGAGGGCGTCGGCCCGGTCATCGCGGCCTCGCTCAAGGAGTGGTTCGCGGACGAGTGGCACCGCGAGATCCTGCGCAAGTGGCGGGCGGCCGGGGTCCGTACGGAGGACGAGCGCGCGGGCGAGGACGAGGGCCCGCGCCCGCTGGAGGGCCTCACGGTGGTGGTCACCGGCACGCTGGAGCGGTACACGAGAGATGGCGCGAAAGAGGCGCTTCAGTCGCGTGGCGCCAAGGTGACCGGCTCCGTGTCGAAGAAGACCGCCTTCGTCGTGGTCGGCGAGAACCCCGGCTCGAAGCACGACAAGGCCCTGCAGCTGAAGGTGCCCGTGCTCGACGAAGCGGGCTTCACCGTCCTGCTGGAGCAGGGGCCGGACGCGGCCAGGGCGGTGGCCACCGGCCCCGAGGAGCCCCCGGCGGCCGCCGCGGAAGGCGCGGACGCGCCGGAGAGTGCGACGGATCCGGCCGAGAAGGGCACGCCGACGGGTAGGACGGGCGAGGAGATGGGTAAGGAGACGGAAATCACTCCCCAGGAGTAATCGCGGTCAACGCCCTGAAGAGCAGGGCCCGCACCGTCGAATTCGGGCCGCCAAGGTCACCCGTTCGGCGCATACCAGACGGATACGGATGGGCGGGTCGCATTCGGGCAACAGCTGTAGAGCGCTGCCCGTTGGGGCCTTCGGCGGCCTACTGTTGGGATGTGCGCCTGTCGTGCACGGCTGAGGAGTCGATTCCAGCCGTGTTGGCATGACAACGTGCCATCGCGTGGCATCGGCTCCGCCGGCTGTGAGAGGGACGGGAATGAAACCGACCGAGAGCGCCGCCCCGGCCTCACCCCCGCGCGGAATCGCGGGGTTTGTGGCGGGACGCGCCGGTATCGCGGCCTGGACCCCCGCTCTTGTGGTGGGACTCGCCGTGGCCGTCCTGGCGACGGGACTGGTCCGCAGGCTGCTGGACGGGCTCGCGCTCTTCCCCGGCTCCACGGCCGGCTGGGCGCTGGCCGTGCTCACCGGCATCATCGTCGGACACCTGGTCGCGCTCGGCCGCGACCGCTGGTGGGGCGGTACGGGCTCCGGCGCGGCCCTCACCCTGGCGGTGCTGCTGCTCTACGGCTGGGTGGCGGCCGGGCTGGTCAGTCTGGCCGTCGTCGTCCTGGTCGGCGTGGCCCGCCGGCACCGCTGGCGGCAGGGCGTCCTGCACGGGGCGGCCGACATGCTGGGCATCGGCGCCGCCGCGCTCGTCCTCGCCTTGTTCGGCGTGGTCCCGACGGTCGAGCGGCCCTGGCAGCCGCTCGACTGGTCGATCGGCAGCGTCCCGCAGATCGTGCTCGCCGCCGCCGCCCATCTCGCCGTCACCCGGCTGCTGTTGTGGTACGCGCTGTCCCCGCAGCACAGCGGGGAGCCGGCCGGCGCCCGTACCGCCCTCTACCGACAGGGGCTGGTCGCGGTCGCGCTGCTCGGCATCGCCCCGCTGATCTGTGTCGTCGCGGTCTCCCTGCCGGTGCTCCTGCCCCTGTTCGCCATTCCGCTGATCGCTCTCGACTCGACGCTCTGGATCGCCAGGGCGCGGGCCGAGGAGCAGCTGCGCGACCCGCTGACCAAGCTGCCCAACAGGCAGTGGCTGCTGGAGCGCACCTGGTCGGCGCTGGAGGAGGCGGAGGGCATGGGGGCCAGGTCCGCCCTGGTCCTGATCGATCTCGACCGTTTCCGTTCCGTCAATGACACCCTCGGCCACCTGGCGGGGGACCGGCTGCTGCTGCAGATAGCCGACCGGCTCAGGCTGGCGCTGCCGCGCGGCGCCGAGGTCGCCCGGCTCGGCGGCGACGAGTTCGCGGTGCTGCTGCCGACCTGCGACTCCACCACCAGCGCCCAGCGCGTCGCCCGCCATCTGGTGGCCGAGCTGTCCTCGCCGCTGGATCTCGACGGCCTCACGCTCGTCCTGGAGGCGAGCGCGGGAGTGGCGGTCTACCCCGAGCACGCGACGGACGCGGAGGGTCTGCTGCGGCGCGCGGACGTCGCGATGTACCAGGCGAAGCGGGACCGCACGGGCGTCGAGGTGTACGAGTCCAAGCGTGACTCCAACACCCCCGACCGGCTCGGGCTGCTGGGAGACCTGCGGCGCGCGCTGGACGCGGGCGAGGTGGAGCTGCACTACCAGCCGAAGGTCCGCTTCGACGGGCAGGTGGCCGGGCTGGAGGCGCTGGTGCGCTGGGTGCACCCGGAGCGCGGCCGGGTGCCTCCCGACGACTTCATCGCCATCGCCGAGTCCTCCGGTCTCATGCCTCACCTCACCGAATACGTACTGGAGAAGGCTCTCGCTCAAGTCGCGCGCTGGCGATCCCAGGGACTGATGGTCCCGGTCGCCGTCAACGTCTCGCCGCGCGATGTGCACACCCCCGGATTCGCCGGTGCGGTGGCCGCGCGACTGGCGCGGCACGGCGTCCCGGCCGGCTCCCTCCAGCTGGAGATAACCGAACACGTCCTGCTGGAGGACCCCCAGCGCGCGGCCGACACCCTCGCGGGACTGACCGGCCACGGAGTGAAGATGTCCCTGGACGACTTCGGCACCGGATACTCCTCGCTGGTGCATCTGCGCCGCCTGCCGGTCAGCGAGCTGAAGATCGACCGCTCCTTCGTGGCCAGGCTCGCGGTCGACGCGGAGGACGCGGAGATCGTGCGCTGCACGGTCGACCTGGCGCACTCTCTTGGCCTGCTGGTCGTCGCGGAGGGCGTCGAGGACGACGAGACCTGGGAGCGGCTGCGCGACCTGGGCTGCGACGCGGTACAGGGCTGGCTGGTGGCCGCCGCGATGCCGCCGCACGAGGCGACGGCCTGGCTGCTGGCCAGGGGCGAGCGCGGCTGGCAGCGCCCGGCCGAGCTGGAGGCGGCGCGCGCCCAGGAGGGCACGCAGGTGGTGCAGCAGTCGGACCACGTCGTGCGCTAGCCGAGTAAGTCCGAAGTAGCGTCGTCCGCCCCTCGGGCGGCGCTGTTCGTCGGACAGGGACTGGCGACGGTCATGTGCCGAGACGCGCGGGCGCCAGCACTCCAGGACGTCAGCACTCCAGGGGGCGGCCGGGCGCCAGGGTGCCAGGGGGGCACGATGTCCTGCTGACGCCTCGCCCGATGTCCGTCCGTGAGGATCCGAGGGGCAAGCGTTTCGTGGCGGTGGGACCGGGCCCATAGGATTGGGGCCACAATCCATCACACTCACCCCAGAGGATCGCTGCATGCCTGGCATCACGCGCGAGGAGGTCGCCCACCTCGCCCGGCTGGCGCGTCTGGAGCTGAAGGGCGAAGAGCTAGAGCACTTCGCCGGACAGCTCGACGACATCATCGGCGCGGTCGCCCGCGTATCCGAGGTAGCCGACCAAGACGTACCGCCGACCTCCCACCCGCTGCCGCTGACCAATGTCATGCGCGCGGACGAGGTCCGTCCGTCGCTCACCCCCGAGCAGGCGCTCTCCGGCGCCCCGGCCCAGGAGCAGCAGCGTTTCAAGGTGCCGCAGATCCTGGGGGAGGACTAAACAGTTATGACGGACCACAGCAAGTCGGACCACAGCGCGTCGGACCACAGCGCGTCGGACATCAGCACGTCGGACATCACCAGGCTCACCGCCGCCGGGATCGCCGAGCGGATCGCCTCCGGCGACCTCACGGCCGTCGAGGTCACCGAGGCCCATCTCGCCCGGATCGAGGCCGTCGACGAGAAGATCAACGCGTTCCTGCACGTCGACCGCGAGGGGGCGCTCGCCCAGGCCCGCGCCGTGGACGAGAAGCGGGCGGCGGGTGAGCCGCTCGGACCGCTGGCCGGTGTGCCCGTCGCGCTCAAGGACATCTTCACCACCGAGGGCGTGCCGACCACCGTCGGCTCCAAGATCCTCGAAGGCTGGCTGCCGCCCTACGACGCGACGCTCACCAAGAGGCTCAAGGCCGCCGACGTCGTCATCCTCGGCAAGACCAACATGGACGAGTTCGCCATGGGGTCCTCCACCGAGAACAGCGCGTACGGCCCCACCGCCAACCCCTGGGACCTGACCCGGGTTCCCGGCGGCTCCGGCGGCGGCTCGTCCGCCTCCCTCGCCTCGTACCAGGCGCCGCTGGCCATCGGCACGGACACCGGCGGTTCCATCCGCCAGCCCGCCGCGCTCACCGGCACCGTCGGCGTCAAGCCCACCTACGGCGGCGTCTCCCGCTACGGCATGGTCGCCTTCTCGTCCTCCCTCGACCAGGGCGGCCCCTGCGCCCGTACGGTCCTGGACGCGGCCCTGCTGCACGAGGCGATCGCCGGGCACGACCCGCTCGACTCGACGTCCATCGACGCCCCGGTCCCGCCGGTCGTCGAGGCGGCCCGCAACGGCTCGGTCGCCGGGATGCGGGTCGGCGTCGTCAAGCAGTTCCGCGGCGAGGGCTACCAGGCCGGTGTCGTGCAGCGCTTCGACGAGTCGGTCGAGCTGCTGCGCGGGCTCGGCGCCGAGATCGTCGAGCTGGACTGCCCGTCCTTCGACCTCGGCCTGGCCGCGTACTACCTGATCGCGCCGTCCGAGTGCTCCTCGAACCTCGCCCGCTTCGACGCCATGCGCTACGGCCTGCGCGTCGGCGACGACGGCACGAGGTCCGCCGAGGACGTCACGGCGCTCACCCGCGAGGCGGGCTTCGGCGACGAGGTCAAGCGCCGGATCATCCTCGGCACGTACGCGCTCAGCTCCGGCTACTACGACGCGTACTACGGCTCGGCGCAGAAGGTCCGCACCCTCATCACCCGGGACTTCGAGAAGGCGTTCGAGCAGGTCGACGTGATCGTCTCCCCGACGACCCCGACCACCGCCTTCCCGATCGGCGAGCGCGCCGACGACCCGATGGCGATGTACCTCGCGGACCTGTGCACCATCCCCACCAACCTGGCGGGCAACGCCGCGATGTCGCTGCCCTGCGGCCTCGCGCCCGAGGACGGCCTCCCGGTCGGACTCCAGATCATCGCCCCGGCCATGAAGGACGACCGGCTGTACAAGGTCGGTGCCGCTGTCGAAGCGGCCTTCGTGGAAAAGTGGGGCCACCCGTTGCTGGAGGAGGCACCGTCGCTATGAGTAATGCGCTGAGCAAGGCCAAGGGCTTCAAGAAGTCCAAGGCAGGGACGTACCTGTCGATCGGGAGCACCGCTCTCGGCGCCCTGAGCGTCGCCAAGCAGGCCAAGCTGGCCCGCCAGGAGCACGACACGCTCCGGCTGGTCGACGCCGCGGTCTCCGCCGTGGCGATCGTGACGGGCCTGGCGATCCTGTACCGCGAGCTGAAGCGGCTGGGCGACGACGACGTCCTGCTGGGCTGACGCCCATGTCCGGGGCCGTCCGCACGGCCCCGGACCGTTCGCCCATCCGACCGCACACCTGCGAAGGGAGTGACACGAATGATCACCCGCATTGAGCTGGAAGGGTTCCGATCCTTCCGCGACTGCGCCGTCGACCTGTCCCCCTTCACGGTGCTCGTCGGGCAGAACGGGTCGGGCAAGACCAATCTGCTAGAGGCCGTGGACCTTGCCGCGCAGCTGATCGGCGAGACGGTCGTGCAACTTCGGCGAGTGTCGGACACCGCGGTCCGGTGGGTCATGCCGCTGGGGCCCGGCGGCGACCGGAGGGGCCGCACCATCGACCTCTTCCACCGTTTCGGTGACGGCACGGCCGGCAACCGGATCCATATCGCCGTGTGCTTCCTGCACTCCGATCCGCGGCGGGGAATGTCCCATCTACGGCTCGACCTGGACATCACCCGCAAGCAGGCGACGGACCGGCCCTTGGCCGACGTGAGACTGTCCACGGCTCCGGAAGTTCTCGGCCGATGGGCACTGAACGAAAAGCAGCAAGCGGAGATCCGGGAGAACACCGAGATCATGGCTTGTTTCGAGCACTCCAACCCCGGTGCCCGGTGGTACCGCCTCGTTCCGAACGCCGATGCCGCCCGTCAGGACACGGATCTCCACGACGACCAGAGCATGGCCCGGGACGCGCACAACCTCTCCGCCGTGCTCGGCCGGTTGCTCGGCTCGGGAGAGGCGGTCCACCCGGGCGCCCTGCTACTGAAGGCCGACGCCGTCGCCGTACTCCCCGGGCTGACCGATGTGCGCTCGGCCGCCGACGCGGACAGGGGCGTCTGGGAGCTGGACCTCGTCTACAGGGACGCGGCCCCGACCCCTGCCCGGCTGGCCTCGGATGGAACTCTGCACGTCCTGTCCGTACTGACCGCGGCCCACGACAGAGACGGCCGCGGCTGCTCCACCCTGATGGTCGAGGATGTCGAGAACGGTCTGCATCCCGGTCAGGTCAAGGAGTTGGTACGGCGGCTGCGCCGCTGTACAGGGCCCGAGACCCGCCAGCAGATCATCGTCACCACGCACTCACCGGTCGTGCTCGCCGCCGTCTATCCCGCGCACCCCGGAGACGTACTCTTCGTCGACACCGTGACCCGTGTCGGCGGCGGCGAACGTCCTTCCCGGCACAGCAGGGTCCGCCCGCTGGCCGAATCGGGGGAGCGGGGCACCTACGTCCCTGCCCGGGAGGCGCGCCAGTATCTGGAGACCGTCCAGGCAGGCAGTCGTTGAGCCGGTATCTGACGGTCGGTCTGCTCGCGGAGGGCCCGGAGGACGAGATCTTCCTGAGCGCCGTCGCTGTACGCCAGCTCAAGGAACTCGCCGCCCGGCACCCGGAGCCGTTCGATGTGGGCGACACCCCGCTGCGGGGTCGGTGCAGTACCGCGCGCACCGCGCACGGACCGCTCTGCGCGGAAGCGGTCGACCTCGCCTCTGACTGTGACCTGCTCCTGATCCACAATGACCACCGGGAGCGGAACAAGATCGAGAAGATCTGCCAGGACATCGCGCTGCCGTCCCATTGCCGTATCGTCGGAGTGGTCCCCGTACGGGAGACGGAGGCGTGGCTGCTTGCCGACGGTCCACTGCTCGGCTCGCTGCCGGGAGCGGTGTCCGCACTCATTCCGTCCAGCCCGCGGGATGTGGAGAGGACGGCCGACCCCAAGGCCCTGCTCTCCCGCATCCTGCCCGGCGGCGACACCCGTGAACTGGCCGAATTTCTCGGCGAACGTGTTGATCTGGACCGCCTCCGAAACCTCCCCGCGTACCAGCTGTGGTGCGCCGAACTGACAGCTGCCTTGAAGGAGTTGCGTTTTCTGTGACCGCCACGATGAGCTTGGTGCCCTTTGAGGACGCCCTCGCGACCTACGACCCCGTCATGGGCCTGGAAGTCCATGTCGAGCTGGGTACCAAGACCAAGATGTTCTGCGGCTGCTCGACCGAGCTGGGCGCCGAGCCCAACTCGCAGACCTGCCCGACCTGTCTTGGCATGCCGGGATCGCTGCCCGTCGTCAACGCGATCGGCGTCGAGTCGGCGATCAAGATCGGGCTCGCGCTGAACTGCGAGATCGCCGAGTGGTGCCGCTTCGCCCGGAAGAACTACTTCTATCCGGACATGCCGAAGAACTTCCAGACCTCCCAGTACGACGAGCCGATCGCCTTCAACGGCCATCTGGACGTCCAGATGGAGGACGGCGAGATCTTCCGCGTGGAGATCGAGCGCGCCCACATGGAGGAGGACACCGGCAAGTCGCTGCACGTCGGCGGCGCCACCGGGCGGATCCACGGGGCGTCCCACTCGCTGCTGGACTACAACCGCGCCGGCATCCCGCTCATCGAGATCGTCACCAAGCCCATCGAGGGAGCCGGTGCGCGCGCCCCCGAGGTCGCCAAGGCGTACGTCGCCGAGCTGCGCGAGCTGATCAAGGCACTGGGCGTCTCCGAGGCCCGGATGGAGATGGGCCAGATGCGGTGCGACGTGAACCTGTCGCTGCGCCCGCACGGCCGCGCCGAGTTCGGGACGCGCTCCGAGACGAAGAACGTCAACTCGCTGCGCAGTGTGGAGCGCGCCGCGCGCTTCGAGATCCAGCGCCACGCGGCGGTGCTCGACGGCGGGGGCACGATCCTCCAGGAGACCCGGCACTTCCACGAGGAGGACGGCTCCACGACCTCCGGCCGGATCAAGGACAACGCCGAGGACTACCGGTACTTCCCGGAGCCCGACCTCGTGCCCGTCGCCCCGGCGCGCGAGTGGGTCGAGGAGCTGCGGGCCGGGCTTCCCGAGCTGCCGCGGGTGCGCCGCAACCGGCTCCGCGAGGAGTGGGGCGTCTCCGAGCACGACATGCAGTCGATCCTCAACGCGGGCGCGATCGACCTCATCGTCGCCACGATCGAGGCCGGTGCCCCGGCCGACCAGGCCCGCAAGTGGTGGATGGGCGAGCTGGCCCGGCACGCCAACGAGTCCGGCCGCGCGCTGGACGAGCAGCCGATCACCCCGGCGCAGGTCGCCAGGATCGCCGCGCTCGTCGCCGCCGGTGACCTCAACGACAAGCTGGCCCGGCAGGTCATCGAGGGCGTGCTCGCGGGCGAGGGCGACCCCGACACCGTCGTGGACAAGCGCGGTCTCAAGGTCGTCTCCGACGAGGGCGCGCTCGGCACCGCCGTGGACGAGGCCATCGCGGCCAACGCGGCCGTCGCCGACAAGATCCGCGCGGGCAAGGTCGCCGCGGCCGGCGCGCTCGTCGGCGCGGTCATGAAGGCCACGCGCGGGCAGGCCGACGCGGCGCGGGTGCGCGAGCTGATCCTGGAGAAGCTGGGCGCCGAGGGCTGACGCGGGCGGCGCGAACGATGTGTTTCGGGGGCGGCGTGCCGGTGGGCGCGCCGCCCCCGGCTCGTCCGGCCCGGCGGAGGCTGATATTCCTGTCGAGTGAATACCATCGCCGCCGAGATCGTCTCCGTCGGGCTGCTGCTCGGCGTGCTGGCGTTCGCGGTCGTCAGGCCGCGCGGCCTGCCCGAGGCCGTCGCCGCCGTACCCGCCGCGCTGCTGGTCATCGTCCTCGGCGCGGTCTCGCCCGCCGACGCCTGGGAGCAGACCCGCACGCTGCTGCCGGTCGTCGTCTTCCTGGCGGCCGTGCTGGTGCTGGCGCAGCTCTGCGCCGAGGAGGGGCTGTTCGACGCCGCCGGTGACCTGGTGGCCCGGGTCTGCGGCGGCAGACCCCGCACGCTGCTCGGCGGGGTGTTCGCGGTCGCCGCCGCCATCACCGCCGTGCTGAGCCTGGACGCCACGGTCGTGCTGCTCACCCCGGTGGTCTTCGCGACCGCCGCCCGGGTGGGCGCGCGGCCCCGGCCGCACGTCTACGCCTGTACGCACCTGGCGAACTCGGCGTCCCTGCTGCTGCCCGTCTCCAACCTCACCAATCTGCTGGCGTTCACCGCGAGCGGGCTCACCTTCACCCGGTTCGCCGCGCTGATGGCGCTGCCGTGGCTGGCGGCGATCGCCGTCGAGTACGTCGTCTTCCGCCGGTTCTTCGCCGCGGATCTGGCGGCCGGCGCGCACCCGCCGCGGACGGCGGAGCGGCGACCGCTGCCCCTGTTCACGCTCGTCGTGCTCGCGCTGACCCTGGTGGGGTTCGCGGTCACCTCGTTCGCCGGGATCGAGCCGCTGTGGGCGGCCGTCGCCGGGGCCGCCGTCCTGGCCGCGCGGGCGCTGCGCCGACGCCGTACGACCGTCAAGGGGCTGGTCCTGGCCACCTCCCCGCTGTTCTGCCTGTTCGTCCTGGCGCTCGGCGTCGTCGTCAAGGCGGTCGTCGACAACGGTCTGGACACCGCGATCGGGCGGGTGCTGCCGGAGGGCTCCTCGCTGCTCTCCCTGCTGGCGATCGCCGCGATCGCCGCCGTGCTGGCCAACGTGATCAACAACCTCCCGGCGATCCTGGCGCTGCTGCCGGTGGTCGCCCCGGCCGGTCCAGGACCGGTGCTCGCGGCGCTGATCGGCGTCAACCTCGGCCCCAACCTGACCTACGTCGGCTCGCTGGCCACCCTGCTGTGGCGGCGCATCCTCCACGAGCACGACAGCGAGGCCGAACTCGGCCACTTCACCCGGCTCGGCCTGCTGACCGTGCCCGCCACCCTGGTCATGTCTACGGTGGCCCTGTGGGGCACGCTGCGACTCATGGGATGACGACCGGAGGCTGATCGCCGTGACCGTACCCGTACCCGTACCACCGCCGAGCGCCGGGCCGCCCGGCCGGGAGCCCGCGGGCCGGGAGCCGGCCGGGCACGAGTCCGGCGCGCGGCCGACGGTGGTCGTGTGGATCACCGAATCCACCTGGCCGGCCTGCGTGGACGCGGCCCGCGCCCGCGCCCCGCACGACGACGTGGTGCTCCTCCACGTCGGCGACGAGGAGGTCGTCGCCGCCGCGCACCGCGCGTACGCCGGGCTCCTCGGCCGGGGGCACCGCCCGGACCGCGACCCCGGCGCGCGCCTCGAAGCGCTCGCGGGTCCGGCCGCCGCCGATCTGCTGGAGGCCGCCGCGCATCGGCTGGGACGCCCCTGCGAACTCCTCGAACACCACGGCCGCGCCGAGCACGAGGTGGTACGGGCCGCGGCCGGCGCCGACCTGCTGATCTGCGCCCGCGACGGCGAACCCGACCGCCCCGGGCCGCACAGCCTCGGCCGGGCCACCCGCTTCGTGGTGGACCATGCCGCGTGTCCGGTGCTGCTGGTGTGGCCGTACGGCGGGTAGTCCTCCCAGCGGTGTGGCCGTGCGGCGGGTGGTCCGCCAGTGGTGGGGCGTACGGCGGGTGGTCCGCCAGCGGTGTGGCCGTGCGGCGAGTGGCCCTCCAGCGGTGGGGCGTGCGGCGGGTGGTCCGCCATCCGTGCGGCCGTGCGGCGGGTGGTCCGCCGCGCGGCTCCGCGCCCTCGTTCCCTCCGGGGGCGTTCACCCGCCCGACGTCCGGGGGCCTTCCCTCTGCCACCCGCCGTCACTACCGTCCCGAGACATGTCACCGGAGATTTCGCGCAGAAGAATGCTCGCCCTCGGCTCTGGGGCCCTGGGAGCGGCGGCGATGGGGTCGGTACTGCCCCCGTCCCTGCGGACGGCGCTCGCCGCCGAACCCGCGCCCGCGCCCGGTGGGATGGACGCGATCCGGCACGTGGTGATCCTCATGCAGGAGAACCGTTCGTTCGACCACTACTTCGGCACCCTGCGCGGCGTACGCGGCTTCGGTGACCGCAACGCCGTCGAACTGCCCACGGGGAGGCCCGTCTTCGCCCAGCCGGGCCCGTCCGCCCCCGTCCTGCCCTTTCCCGTACGGGACGCCGCCGAGGCGCAGCGCAAGGACCTGCAGTACATCGGGGCGCTCGACCACTCCTGGGACGGCGGCGCCGCGGCCTGGCACGACGGGTGGATGGACGGCTGGATCTCCGCCAAGACCGCCGCGACCATGGCCTACTACGACCGGCGCGATCTCCCGCTGCACTACGAACTGGCCGACACGTTCACGGTCTGTGACGCGTACCACTCGTCCACGCACACCTCGACGAGCCCCAACCGCAACCACCTGTGGAGCGGCTGGACCGGCTTCGAGGCCGACGGGCGCCGGGCCGTGGGCAACGACGCGTACGAGGAGGACACCCATCCGGGCTACCCCTGGCCGACCTACGCCGAGCGGCTGGAGAAGGCCGGCCGGAGCTGGCGGACGTACACCGAGTGGGAGAACTTCACCGACAACAACATCGAGTTCTTCACCGCCTTCAAGGACATCGCCCGCAAGGCCCTCGCCATGGCGCGCGAGCTGCCGGGTCAGCCCGGGGCCGCCGGATTCACCTACATGGAGGCGTTCTACGCCGCCGTGCGCGACACCGGCGACCGCCAGGCGCGCGAGCGGCTGCTGGCCGCGCTGGAGGAGGGCGTCGCCACGCTGACCGCGTACGAGCGCTCCCTCTTCGAGCGCGGGCTGCGGCGCGTCGAGAGCGGCACGCTGGCCGAGCGGTTCCGGGCCGACGTGGCGGCGGGGACGCTGCCCGAGGTGTCGTACCTGGTGCCCCCGGCGGTCGACTCGGAGCACCCCGGCTCCTCGTCGCCGGTGGCCAGCGCCGGTCTCGTCTACAAGGTGCTCGACGCGCTCGGCGCCCACCCGGAGGTCTGGCGGCACACCGTCGTGCTGATCAACTACGACGAGAACGACGGTTTCTTCGACCATGTGCCGCCGCCCGTTCCGCCCGTGGACGACCCCGACGAGCGCTGGGAGGGCCGCCCGACCGGGCTGGGCATGCGGGTCCCGCTGCTGGTCGTCTCGCCCTGGACGGTCGGCGGCCACGTCTGCTCGCAGGTCTTCGACCACACCTCGGTCATCCGCTTTCTGGAGAAGTGGACGGGGGTGGCCGAACCGAACATCACCCGGTGGCGGCGGACCGTCACCGGCGATCTGACCTCCGCGTTCGACTTCACCGGCGGCCGGTCCCAGCCCGAGGTGGAACAGCCCGGAGACGTGCCGCCGTTCACCGGCCGCTGGGCGCCCGTCCCCCCGGCCGAGCAGCGGATGCCCGTACAGGAGCCCGGCGTGCGCCCGGCCCGACCACTGCCGTACCAGACCGACGCGTACGGCCGGATCGGCGCCGACGGCCGCGCCTTCGAGGTCGTGCTCAGCAATACGGGGCGCGCGAGCGCGCACTTCGCGCTCTACCCGTACGCCGCGGAGTTCGAGATTCCGCAGCACCGCGATGTAAGGGGCACGGCGCAATGGACGGTGCCCCTTACCGGCCGGGGCGGGGCACGGCGCGACGCCTACCGCTTCACCGTCACCGGGCCGAACGGTTTCCGCCGTGAGTTCGCCGGGCCCGCGACCGGCCGCGGCGCCGAGGTCACCTCCGCGATCGACCACCATGACCGCGATCTGTACCTCACCCTGCGCAACCGGGGCGAGCGGCCCCTCACCTTCACCGTGCGCCCCCTCGGCTACGTGGACGAGGCCGATCTGGACGGCTGGACCCGGCGGATCACGGTGAAGCCCGGCCGCCGCCGCGATGTCGTGCACTCGGCAGCCGACGCGCACGGCTGGTACGACATCGAGGTCACGGTGGACGGAGCCGAAGGCGCCGACGCCTTCCGCCGCCGACTCATGGGGCACATCGAGAACGGACGGGTGAGCGTCTCCGGCTGACGGCGGCTCCGTTATTCCGGTATTCCGGAGCGCCCCTGTGAGTAACCCCACGAAGCGGACAAAGGATCATTATATGCTGCGACAGTAGCTCTCCGTAGGTCACGCGATCTTCGCGGGCTCCTCCCGACGGGCTGTTCCCGATGAAGACCCACGATCCAGGGAGCGGTGTGCTGGCAGCCCTCGCACGATGGTGCGTCCACCACCGGCTCCTCGCCGTGCTCCTCTGGCTGTTCGCGCTCGGCGGCGTCTCGGCGGCCGCCCTGGCGTCAGGGTCCTCGTACTCCAGCGACTACGAGGTGCCGGGCACCGAATCGGGCGAGGCCACCGAGCTTCTCGACAGCGGATTCCCCGGACTCGGCGGGGACGGCGACACCATCGTCTGGCACACCGGCGAGGGTGACACGCCCGGGAGCAGGCCGTACGCCTCCGTGCGCGCGACCGAGGTCGAGCTGCGGACCGGGGAGATGCTCGGCAAGGTGGCGAAGCTGCCGGGCGTCGTCTCCGTCGTCAGTCCGTACTCCGCCGAGGGCCAGGCACAGATCAGCGCGGACGGGCGGACGGCCTACGCCCGCGTGACGTTCGACCGGCCGGCCGACGCCGTTCCCGCGGCGAGCGCCCGCGCGCTGGTCGACACCGCGAAGGCAGCGGGCACGCCCGGCCTCGACATCGAACTCGGCGGCAGCGCCGTCGCGCTCACCGAGTCCACCACCACGCACACGGCGGAGATCGTCGGTGTCGCCGTCGCCGCCGTCGTGCTCTTCCTCGCCTTCGGCTCGTTCGCCGCCAGCCTGCTGCCCCTCGCGACCGCTCTGGTCTCGGTCGGCACTGCGTACGCGGGCATCGTGCTGCTCGGCCGGGTGATGACGGTCGCCGACTTCGCGCCGATGCTCGGCCTGCTGATCGGGCTCGGTGTCGGCATCGACTACGCGCTGTTCATCGTCACCCGGCACCGCAAGGGCCTCAGCCGCGGCCTGAGCGTCCGCGAGGCCGCCACCGACGCCGTCGCGACCACCGGCAGAGCCGTCGTGTTCGCCGGGGCCACGGTCTGTATCGCCCTGCTCGGCATGCTGATACTGCGGCTGAACTTCCTCAACGGCGTCGCGGTCGCCGCCTCGCTCACGGTCGTCCTCACCGTCGCCGCCTCCGTCACCCTGCTGCCTGCCCTGCTGTCGTTCATCGGCACGCGCGCGCTGAGCCGCCGCCAGCGTGCGCGGCTCGCGGCGCACGGTCCCGTCACCGACCAGCCGGCCGGCTTCGCGGCCCGCTGGTCGCTCCTGGTCGAACGCCGCCCACGACTCCTCGGCGCCGTCGCCGTCGTCGTGATGCTCGTGCTGGCCCTGCCCGCGTTCTCGCTCCGGCTCGGCACCTCCGACCAGGGCAACAACCCGTCGACGGCCACCACCCGCAAGGCGTACGACCTGCTCGCCGACGGCTTCGGCCCCGGCGTCAACGGGCCCCTCACGCTGGTCGCGCGGCTGGACGGCGCGGGCGACCGGCTCGCCATGGACCAGCTGCCCGACACCCTGCGCGGCACCGAGGGCGTCGCCTCGGTCGGCCCGATCATGTTCAACGGCAGCGGCGACCGGGCGCTGCTGACCGTCGTACCGGACTCGGCGCCCCAGGCGCGGCGCACCAGCGAGCTGGTCGACCGCCTCCGTACGGAGGTGCTGCCCCGCGGCGGCAGCGGCACCACACTGAAGGTGTACGTCGGCGGCGTCACCGCGAGCTACGACGACTTCGCCGCGATCATCGTCGGCAAACTCCCGCTCTTCGTCGGCGTGGTCATCGCGCTGGGCTGTCTGCTCCTGCTGCTCGCCTTCCGGTCCGTGGGCATTCCGCTGAAGGCCGCGCTGATGAATGTGGCGGCCGTGGCCTCCTCCTTCGGCATCGTGGTCGCGGTCTTCCAGTGGGGCTGGGGGAGCGAGCTGCTGGGACTGGGCAGCGCGGGCCCCATCGAGCCCTTCCTGCCGGTGATCATGGTCTCGGTCCTCTTCGGGCTCTCCATGGACTACCAGGTCTTCCTGGTCAGCCGGATGTACGAGGAGTGGCTGGCGACGGGCGACAACCGGCGGGCGGTACGGGTCGGGCTCGCCGAGACCGGCCGGGTGATCAACTCGGCTGCGGTCATCATGATCTCCGTCTTCCTCGCGTTCGTGCTCAGCGGCGACCGGGTCATCGCGATGTTCGGCGTCGGGCTGGCGGCGGCCGTGGCGCTGGACGCCTTCGTGCTCCGTACGCTCCTGGTCCCCGCCCTGATGCATCTGCTCGGCGGCGCCAACTGGTGGCTGCCGCGCCGGGTGGACCGCTGGCTGCCGAGGATCAGCGTGGAGGGACCCGAGTGCCGGGGTCCTGTCGCGATTCCCGAGGCGCGCGAGCGCGCGCGGACCCCCCTCGTACGGTGAGGGCGCGCGGCCGGGGGCGGTGCGGGGTGACGGCGTTCTCAGGAAGCTCTCAGACGCGGCCCCTAGCGTGCGCCGTATGAACCCCACACCCGAGACCGAGACCCCCGAACAGACGACGGCCGCCGCGAACGACGCGAAGCCTCCGGCCAAGGACCTGTCCAAGGAGGCGGCCGACGGGACGGCCGAGGACACGGCCACCAAGGACACCGCCACCGAGGATGTGGCCCCGACCGCCGAGGCCGCCGACGGCTCCGCCGCCGCCCACGCGGTCGACGACGAGGACGAGGACGACGCCGCGTACGACGACGACGCGACGGCCGCCGCCACCGGCTCCTCCGGCGGCCTCGGCACCGCCGCGGCGGCCGTCCTCGCGGTCTGCCTCGGCGTCGTCGCCCTCACCGGCACCTGGAGCAGCCGGGTCCTCGGCGAGCGCCAGGGGCTTGTCGGTCAGCTCAAGACCGGTCAGTCCGCCACCGCCGAGCAGCAGATCTCCGCGATCTACGGCGACGCCTGGCACCTCACCGCCCTCGTCAACGGCGGCTTCGCCCTGGTGGCGCTGATCATCGGTGCGATCGCCCTCGCGCTGCCCCGTCCCCGTACCGCCTGGGTGCGTCCCTTCGCGCTGGCCGGTGCCGTCCTCGGCCTCCTCGGACTGCTGATGTCGCTCGGCATGTACTTCGACCTCTTCGCGGCCCTGCCGAGCACGGCCTCCTGAACGAGCCGCCCTCCTGAGGAGGCGGTCTCCTGAAGCGGCACCCCTCCTGAGGAGGCGGTCTCCTGAAGCGGCACCCCTGAGCCCGCCGGGCCTTAGGGCCTCTCGTTGGGATCAGGCAGGGCTCGCGAGCCCTG
>NZ_QQNA01000111.1 GCF_003346515.1 Streptomyces corynorhini | reverse complement strand
CGCCCTGCTGCTCGCCGTACCGCCACCAGCGCCGGTACGGCGAGCAGCAGGGCGAGCGCGATGGTCGCGGCGGCCAGCCCGAGCGAGAGCAGCAGGCTCTGGACGAAGCCGTCGGCGGAGAGGATCCCGGTGTACGCGGCGAAGGAGACGCCCTGGTTCGGGATGTGCACGGTGAACACGAACGAGGACAGCAGCGGTACGACGAAGTAGAGCCCGGCCAGCGTCAGCACGCCGCCGCGCCAGACGCGGGGGCGGCGCCGTCCGCGTACGGCCGCGCCGCCCGGCGCCCGCCGGGGGGCCTGTCCGGGCGCGGCGGGGGCGGTCGGGGTCAGTGCAGCCATCGGGAACTCCGTCGCTGGAGGGGCAGATAGACCGCCATCACCAGTCCGGCGATCACGATCATGTCGAGGCTCAGCGCGAGCGCCACGTTCTCCTGGCCGACCAGGACGTTGCCGGAGAGCGCGTCCGCGATCTTCAGGGTGACCAGCGGGACGGATCCGCCGACCAGGGCGGCGGCGGTGGCGTGCGCGGCGAAGGCGCTGCCGAACAGCAGCACGAACCCGCCGAGCAGGGAGGGCGCGAGGACCGGCACGCCGACGTGACGCCAGAACTGCCAGGAGGTGGCCCCGGCGTTCTGGGCGGCCTCGCGCCACTGCGGGCGCAGCCCGTCGAGTGCCGGGAGGATGACGAGCACCATCAGCGGTATGAGGAAGTAGAGGTAGATGACGGCGAGTCCGGTGAAGGAGTAGAGGTTCCAGCCGAGGCTGTCGAGCTTGCCGATCCTGGTGACCACTCCGGAGATGCCGAGCGTGGCGACGAACGCGAACGCGAGCGGGATGCCGCCGAAGTTGGCGAGCACACCGGAGGCGGTGAGCACCGCGTTGCGCAGCGCCCCGCCGCGCGCGGTGACGACGGCCTGGGCGATCAGCACGCCGAGGACCGTGCCGATCACGGCGGTCAGCGCGGAGAGCTGGACGCTGCCGATCAGGGAGGTGAGGTAGGGGCCCTGCAGCGAGCGCTGGAGGTGTTCGCCGGTGACGGCGGTGGCGCCGGTCGCCTGGTCGTCGCGGGTCAGCGCCCCGTACAGCAGGGCGCCGACCGGCAGTCCGAAGCAGACCGTGGCGAAGACCAGCAGGGGGAGGGCGCCGAGCCAGACGCGCGGCGCCCCTGCCCTCCTGCGGGTGGGCCGCGCGGTGGCCCTCGTGGTGGGTGCGGCTGTCATCAGGAGACGGCCTTGTCCCAGTTCTCGGCGAGGTCGGCGTTGGCCTTGTCCAGCTCCTCGGAGGTCGGGAACGTCGGGGTCCCCTCGACGGCGGGCAGCTTGGTGACGAAGGTCTTGTCGACGGTGCCGTCCTCGGTCATGGCGGGCAGCAGCACCGGGCGGGCGTACCCCTTCAGCCAGAGGTTCTGGCCCTCGGAGCTGTAGAGGAACTCCATCCACAGCCGGGCGGCGGCCGGGTGGGGCGCGTCCTTGTTGATGGCCTGCGAGTAGTACTGGGCGTAGACGCCGTCGCTCGGGACGGCGACCTTCCAGTCCACGCCCTTGCCCTTGAACTGGTCGGCGTAACCGGCGTTCAGGTAGTCCCAGTCGATGCTGATGGGCGTCTCGCCCTTTTCGATGGTCGCCGGGGTGGACTCGACGGGGATGAAGTTGCCGTTCTTCTTCAGCTTGCCGAAGAAGTCGATGCCCGGCTGGATGTCCCCGAAGGAGCCCTTGTTGGCGAGGGACGCCGCGTACACCCCGCCGAAGGCCGAACCGGCCTTGGTGGGGTTCCCGTTGAGCGAGACCTTGCCCTTGTACTCGGGCTTGAGGAGATCGGCGAAGGTCTCCGGGCAGTTCTTGATCCGGGCGGCGTCGCAGCCGATCGAGACGTACCCGCCGTAGTCGTTGAAGTAGAGGCCGTCCTTGTCCTTCTGGGAGTCCGGGATCTTGTCCCACGCTTCGACCTTGTACGGCGCGAAGAGCTTCTCCGCGGCGCCGCTGCGGGCGAAGGAGATACCGAGGTCGAGGACGTCGGGCGCGCGCTTCTGGCCCTTGCGGGACTTGACGGCGGATATCTCGTCGGAGCTGGAGGCGTCGGGGTTCTCGACGCTGACCTTGACCTTGTACTTGGCCTCGAACGCCTTGATGACCTCGCCGTAGTTGGCCCAGTCCGGCGGCAGCGCGATGGCGTTGAGGGTGCCCTCCTTCTCGGCGGCGGCGACCAGGTCCTCGATACCGCCGAGGTCGGCGACGGAGGTCGCGGTGGCGGCGGACGAGGTCTCCTCGTCGGGCGCGGCGCCGCAGGCGGAGAGGGTGGTGAGGGCGGCGGTGCCGAGCGCCAGGGCGGCGACGAGTCTGCCGTTGGCGCGGAAGCGGTTTCGGGTCACGCGGTGTCTCCCGGAGGCGAAGAGGGGCGCTGGGAGGGGCCCCGAAGAAGAAACTTGTTCATACAAGCTGGCATCAGTTCGCCCGACTCAGGTGTCCGGTCAGTTAACGCCTGATGTCCGTCACCGCACGACCAGGGGAAGACAAAAGCACCCACAAACCCCTGATCATCACGGCACGTTGGAGCGTATCGGCGATCGACAGGGCGTACAAGGGGAGCTACAACGGGTGTACGGGGACGGACCGCTGTGTGGTTACAGTGAAGGGCGAGTCTTTGGCGATTCGGCATACCTGCGCACAGTTCATGACTTGCGCAAGGATGGGACCCATGAAGGACGTGAGGGAGCCGGAGTGAGTGGTTCGCGCTATCTGGAGATCGCGGAGGCACTGCGCCAGTCGATCCTGAGCGGCGAGTATCCGGTGGGCGCCCGGCTGCCTTCGGAGAGCGATCTCGCCTCCCGTTGGTCCGTCTCGCGCGGTACGGTGCGCCAGGCCGTGGGGCTGCTCGCCTCTGACGGCCTGATCGGCTCCCGGCAGGGGGCGCGGCGGGTGGTGCTGCGCCAGGAGCGTCGGCACAGCTTCGAGCAGCTCAACAGCTTCGCCCAGTGGGCGCGGGCCATGGGGTGCGAGGTGTCGAGCCGTATCCTGAGCCGGACGAGTCGGCCCGCGACGGCGGAGGAGTCGTCCCGGCTGGGGGTGGACCCCGGCAGCGAGGTGCTGTACGTCGTGCGGCTGCGGTGGATGGACGGCGAGCCGGTGATGGTCGAACGGACCGCGTACACGCGGTGGGTGGCGCCCGTGGTGCGCGCGCTGCCCGAGGACGTCGTGTCGATCATGGACAGCCTGGCCGAGGACGCCGGGGTGGTGGCCCACTACGGCGAACACCTGATCGACGCGGTCGCGGCGGGCAGCGAGGACGCCCGGCTGCTGCGGGTGCGCCGGGGCAGCCCGCTGCTGCGCCAGCGCCATCTGACGAACACGGCGGCGGGCCGGCCCATCGAGTGGACCGACGACCGCTACCGGGCGGGCAGCGTCGCGTTCGGCGTCAGCAACTCGGCGTCGGCGGCGCCGCTGGCCCGCC
>NZ_QQNA01000110.1 GCF_003346515.1 Streptomyces corynorhini | reverse complement strand
TGGGCGCGTTGGTGGCCCGGCATCTGGTGGAGACGCATGGGGTGTCGCGTCTGTTGCTGGTGAGCCGTCGTGGCATGGAGGCGGATGGCACGGTGCAGTTGGTGGCGGAGCTGGAGGAGTTGGGTGCGGGGGTCGAGGTGGCCGCGGTGGATGTGGCGGACCGAGCCCAGGTCGAGGCGTTGTTGGCTGGTCGTGAGCTGACTGCGGTGGTTCATGCTGCGGGTGTTCTGGATGATGGTGTGGTGTCGTCGTTGACGGCGGAGCGGATGTCGGGTGTGTTGCGGCCGAAGGTGGACGCGGCGGTGCACTTGGATGAGTTGACGCGGCGTATGGATCTGTCGGCGTTCGTGATGTTCTCGTCGGTTTCGGGGACGTTCGGTGGTGCGGGGCAGGGTAACTATGCGGCGGCGAATGCGTTCCTGGATGCTTTTGCCGGGGTGCGGCGTTCGGCTGGTCTGCCGGCTGTTGCGCTGGCGTGGGGTCCCTGGGCCCCCGGCGCGGGGATGACCGCCGAGTTGAGTGAGGCGGATCTGCGGCGGTTGGCGCGTGGTGGTATGCGTCCGCTGGCTCCTGAGACGGGTCTCGCGTTGTTGGATGTGGTGTTGGGCGCGGGGTCGTCGCTTGATGGGGCGGTGGTGGTGCCGGTTCATTTGGATGTGGCGGGGTTGCGTGGTGGTGGGGGTGAGTTGCCGTGGTTGTTGCGTGGTCTGGTGCGGGTGCCGGTGCGTCGGGTGGTGGAGGTGTCGGCTGATGCGGGGGGTGGTGTTGGTCTGAGGCAGCGTGTGGTGGGGCTTGCTGAGGGTGAGCGTGAGAAGTTTGTTCGGGATCTGGTGTGTGGGCAGGCGGCTTCTGTTCTGGGGTATGGGTCGGCGGGTGAGGTTGATGCGGAGCAGCCGTTCAAGGCTCTTGGTTTCGATTCGCTGACGTCGGTGGAGTTGCGTAATCGGGTGGGTGGTGTGACGGGTCTGCGGTTGCCCGCGACGCTGGTCTTTGACTATCCGACGCCGTCCGCGCTCGCACGTCATCTCCTGACCGAGCTGGTCGGTGAGGGTGAGTCCGTCGCCGACGGTCTTCCCCTGGTGCCGTCCGTCGTGGGCGAGGACCCGATCGTGATCGTGGGTATGGCGTGCCGGTTCCCTGGCGGTGTGGGTTCTCCGGAGGACTTGTGGCGTCTGGTCAGTGAGGGCGGGGACGCGATCGGCGGCTTCCCGACCGACCGTGGTTGGGACCTGGAAGGTCTCTACGACCCCGAGCCTGGTCGAGTGGGACACAGCTACGTGCGGCAGGGCGGGTTCCTGTATGACGCGGCTGAGTTCGATTCGGGGCTGTTCGGTATCTCGCCGCGTGAGGCGCTTGCCATGGATCCCCAGCAGCGTCTGCTGCTGGAGACGTCTTGGGAGGTCCTGGAGCGCGCGGGTATCGACCCGGCCGCCCTGCGCGGCAGCCGTACCGGCGTCTTCGCGGGCGCGATCACGCAGGACTACGGCAGCGTTCTGCGGGCTGGTGAGCATGACTCGGACGGGTATCTGCTGACGGGGTCGACGGGCAGTGTGGTGTCAGGCCGTATCGCGTATACGTTCGGCTTTGAGGGGCCTGCGGTGACGGTGGACACGGCGTGTTCTTCGTCGCTTGTCGCGCTGCATCTGGCGGCTCAGGCGTTGCGTTCGGGTGAGTGTGATGTGGCGCTTGCCGGTGGTGTGACGGTGATGTCGGGTCCGGAGATGTTCGTGGAGTTTTCGCGGCAGCGGGGGCTTGCGGTGGATGGCCGGTGCAAGGCGTTCGGGGATGGCGCGGATGGTACGGCGTGGGCCGAGGGTGTGGGCCTGCTCGTGGTGGAGCGGCTGTCGGACGCGCGGCGTCATGGCCACGACGTGCTCGCCGTGGTGGCGGGTTCCGCCGTCAACCAGGATGGTGCGTCGAACGGTCTGACGGCTCCGAATGGTCCTTCGCAGCAGCGGGTGATCCGGCAGGCGCTGGCCGGTGCCGGCTTGTCTCCGGCGGACGTCGACGCGGTCGAGGCGCATGGTACGGGTACCCCGTTGGGTGACCCGATCGAGGCGCAGGCGCTTTTGGCGACGTACGGGCAGGACCGTGAGCGTCCGCTGTGGCTGGGGTCGTTGAAGTCGAACGTGGGTCACGCGCAGGCTGCTGCTGGTGTGGGTGGTGTGATCAAGATGGTGATGGGGATGCGCCACGGTGTGCTTCCTCGGACCTTGCATGCCGATGAGCCGTCCTCGCACGTGGACTGGTCGGCGGGCGACGTCCGTCTCCTCTCCGAGAACACCCCGTGGGAGCAGACTTCGGAGGATCGTCCGCGTCGTGCGGGTGTGTCGTCGTTCGGTATCAGCGGGACCAACGCCCACGTGATCCTTGAGCAGGCCCCGGCGACTGTGGTTGCCGAGGCCGAGGGGGAGTTGACCGGGCCGGAGTCCGGGCTGCTGCCTGTGGTGCTGTCCGGTGCCGGTGTGGAGGCCGTGCGCGGCCAGGCCGGGCGCTGGTACGAGTGGCTCACGGGGGCCGACGGTGAGGGCGTCGGTGTGGCCGATGTCGCTCGGGCTTCGGTGGCCTCGCGCACGGTGCTGGAGCAGCGGGCGGTTGTGCTGGCGTCCGGTCGGGACGAGCTGCTGGGTGCGCTGCGGGCTCTGGCGGCCGGTGCCGATGCTCCAGGGCTGGTGGGCGACGGGCAGGCGCGAACCGGAAAGGCTGCTCTGCTGTTCGCCGGGCAGGGCGCCCAGCGTGTCGGCATGGGCCGGGAGCTGTACGCGGCGTACCCCGTCTTCGCGGAAGCCTTCGACGCCGTCGACGCGGAACTCCCCTTCTCCCTCAAGAGCGTTGTCCTCGATGAGGACGTGGATGCCGACCGGTTGAATCGGACCGAGTTCGCGCAGCCCGCGCTGTTCGCGCTGGAAGTGGCTCTGTTCCGGCTGCTGGAGTCGTGGGGCGTACGTCCGGACGTACTGGCCGGGCATTCGATCGGTGAGATCGCCGCCGCTCATGTGGCGGGGGTGTGGTCGCTGTCGGATGCGTGCCGTCTGGTGGTGGCGCGTGGTCGGTTGATGCAGGCGCTGCCGGAGGGTGGTGCGATGGTCGCGCTCCAGGCCGGTGAGGACGAGGTATTGCCTCTTCTGGATGCGGCTCGGGTGGGTGTCGCGGCGGTCAACGGTCCGCGTTCGGTGGTCGTGTCGGGCGAGGTGGACGCTGTCGAGGAGGTGGTGGCGCACTTCCGGAGTCTGGACCGTAAGGTCACGGCTCTGCGGGTCAGCCACGCCTTCCACTCGCCGCTCATGGAACCGATGCTGGCGGAGTTCCGGAAGGTCGCGGAGGGGCTGGTCTACGAGCGGCCGAAGCTGCCGCTGGTCTCCACCGTCACGGGCAGGGCCGTTACGCCGGACGAGCTGACCGATCCCGACTACTGGGTACGCCACGTCCGGCAGACCGTGCGCTACGCCGACGCCGTGCGCGCGCTCGGCCAACAAGGAGTCGTCCATTTCCTGGAGGTCGGGCCGGACGGCACCCTCACCGCGCTCGCGCAGACGGTCCTCGAAGACTCCGCTCCTGCCCTCGCCGTGCCGGCGCTGCGCAAGGACCGGCCCGAGGTGCCTGCCCTTCTCTCGGCTCTCGCGGCGCTGTTCACGCAGGGCGCGGAGGTGGATTGGCGGGCGGTCGTGCCGACCGCCGGAGGGAGGGCGGGTAGCGCCGTCGAACTGCCCACGTACGCCTTCCAGCGCAAGCGGTTCTGGCCGGAGGGCTCTTCGCACCGGTCCGGCGACCTGGCCGCCGCCGGGCTCGGTACGGCCGGACATCCGCTCCTCGGCGCGGCGGTCGAACTCGCGGGCGGCGGAGCACTGCTGACCGGGCGGCTGGCTCTCGGCTCACACCCCTGGCTGCGCGACCACAGCGTCCTCGGCATGCCGGTCTTCCCGGGCGCCGGGCACGCCGAACTCGTCCTGCGCGCCGGTGAACTGGTCGATTGCGCCACCGTCGAGGAACTGACCCTGGCGGTACCGCTCGTCCTGCCGGAACAGGGCACGGTACGGGTCCAGGTGACCGTCGGAGCCGCCGATGGCGACGGGCGCCGTACCGTCGAGGTGCATTCGCGCCCCGCCGAAGCTCCCCACGGCGCCCCCGACGACGGCTCGTGGCTGCTGCACGCCTCCGGTGTCCTGGCGCCCGGCACCACCACCGCCACGCCCGGCACCACCACCGCGACGGTCGACGGAAGCGAGGCGGCCGACCTCACACAGTGGCCCCCGCCACTGGCCGAGCCCTGCCCCCTCGCCGACGCGTACGAGCGGTTCGCCGCCGCGGGGCTGGCCTACGGGCCGGTGTTCCAGGGGCTGCGGAAAGTGTGGCGGCGCGGCGACGAGGTGTTCGCCGAGGTCGTCCTGCCCGAGGAGCACGAGACGGTCGCGGCCCGGTTCGGGGTGCACCCGGCGCTGCTCGACTCGGCCCTCCACGCCGTGATGTTCGGCCCGCTCGGGGAAACGGGCGTGGGACGGGTGCCGTTCTCCTGGAACGGGCTCACCCTGCACGCCTCCGGAGCGAGCGCCCTGCGCGTACGGATCGCCCCCGCCGGAGCCGACGCGGTGTCCGTGCGTCTCGCGGACCCGGCAGGTGGGCCGGTCGCCTCGGTCGACTCCCTGGTTCTCCGCGAGGTTCCGGCCGAGCTGCCGCTCGCCCCGGCCGGCGCCCCGGCCGCTCCCACGTACCGCCTGGACTGGGCGCCGCTCGCCCCGGCGGACAACCCGACGGCGCAGGCGGCCCCCCTGCCCGCCGCCACCACGCCCCGTACCGTCCTGCTGACGGACCACGTCCACCCCGACCACCCCCTGGCCCCCGATACGGCCCGGCTCTCCGCGCCCTCCTCCGAGGGGGGCCTCGCCGTACTCGCCCGTACCTGGTCCGAGCTGACCCGCGCCGTGCACGACGGCGAGGCGGTGCCCGAGAACGTACTGCTGCCGTGGAACGGCCGGCCGGACGCCGTCTTCGACGGGTCGGCCGCCGCCGCCCACTCCGTCACCACCGCCGCGCTGGCCCTCGTACAGGAGTGGCTCGCGGCCGACGACTTCACCGGAACACGCCTGGTCGTCGTCACCAGCGGCGCGGTCGCCGCCACCCCAGACGAGGACGCGGACCCCGCGCTCGCCGCCCTCTGGGGGCTGCTGCGCTCGGCCCGTACCGAGAACCCGGGCCGTCTCGCGCTCGCCGACCTCGACGGCACCCCCGAGTCCTGGGAGACCCTGGTCGGACTGCTCACCCGCCAGGACGGCCCGCGGACCGAGCCCGAGCTGGCCGTCCGGGGCACCACCGCGCTCCGGCCCCGGCTCACTCCGGCCCCGTTGCCCGCCGTCACCGCCCCCGGAGTGTCTGGCACGGACCCGCGCGACCGCGCCGGCCGGGTCCGGCTCGCCGACGGAACCGTCCTGGTCACGGGCGGTACCGGCGGTCTCGGCGCCCTGGTCGCCCGGCACCTCGTCACCGCTCACGACGTACGCCACCTGCTGCTCGTCAGCCGACGCGGCCCCGACGCGCCCGGCGCCGCCGAACTCGCCGCCGAGCTGACCGACATGGGCGCCGACGTCACCCTGGCCCGCTGCGACGTCGCCGACCGGCGGGCGCTCGCCGCAGTCCTCGACGCGATACCGGCCGACCGCGCCCTGACCGGTGTCGTCCACACCGCCGGTGTCCTCGACGACGGCGTACTGGCGTCGCTCAGCGAGGAGCGGCTGCTGACCGTGGCCCGCCCCAAAGCGGTCGCCGCCGAGCACCTCGACGCGCTCACCCGGGACCGGGACCTGGCCGCGTTCGTCCTGTTCTCCTCGATCTCCGGCACCCTCGGCACCGCGGGCCAGGCCAACTACGCCGCCGCCAACAGCTACGTGGACGCGGTCGCCCTGTGCCGCCGCCGCCTCGGGCTGCCCGCCGCCTCCCTCGCCTGGGGCCCCTGGGAGCCGGGTGCGGGCATGACCGCCCAGCTCGCCGACGCGGACCTGCGGCGCATGGCCCGCGGCGGTGTACGCCCGCTCGCCCCCGCGCAGGGGCTCGCCGTCCTCGACGCCGCGCTGCGCGACTCCGGAGCCGACCTCCCGCCGCTCCTGCTCTCCGTCGGCCTCGACCACCGCGTCCTGCGCGACCTCCCCGAGCCGCACCCGCTGCTGCGGGGCCTGGTCACCGCGTCCGCCCGGCCGACCGCCCACCGCGGCGGGCACGGCACCGGCGGCGACGCACTGCGCACCCTCCTGGCCGCCCTGCCGCCCGCCGAACGCGAGCCGCACCTGCTGGAGTCGGTCCGCGCACTCGTCGCGCAGGTCCTCGGACACACCTCCGCCGACGAAGTCGACGCCGCGCAGGCGTTCACCAAGCTCGGCTTCGACTCGCTGACCTCCGTCGAACTGCGCAACCGTGTCAACGAGGCCACCGGGCTGCGCCTGCCCGCCACCGTCGTCTTCGACCACCCCTCGCCCACCGCCCTCGCCCGGCACCTGCTCGCCGCGCTCACCGGGGACACCGCCGACGCGCACGGCCCCGTCCTGCCCGTACGGGCGGCCACCGACGACGACCCGGTGGTCATCGTCGGCATGGCGTGCCGCTACCCCGGCGGCGTCGAGTCGCCCGAGGACCTGTGGCGGCTGGTCAGCGAGGGCGGCGACGGCATCGGCGACTTCCCCGCCGACCGCGGCTGGGACCTCGACACCCTGTACGACCCCGAGCCGGGCCTCCTCGGCAAGACCTACGTCCGACGCGGTGGCTTCCTGTACGACGCCGCGTCCTTCGACGCCGGACTCTTCGGCATCTCGCCGCGCGAGGCCCTCGCCATGGACCCGCAGCAGCGGCTGCTGCTGGAGGTGTCCTGGGAGGTCCTGGAGCGCGCCGGGCTCGACCCGACCGCCCTGCGCGGCAGCCGTACCGGCGTCTTCGCGGGCGTGATGGGCCAGGACTACCACTCCTGCCTGCGCGGCAGCGAGCACGACTCGGACGGCTACCTGCTCACCGGCAACACCAGCAGCGTCCACTCCGGCCGCATCGCCTACACGTTCGGCCTGGAAGGGCCGGCCATGACCGTCGACACCGCCTGCTCGTCGTCGCTGGTCACCCTGCACCTGGCCGCCCAGTCGCTGCGGGCGGGGGAGTGCGACCTCGCGCTCACCGGCGGTGTGATGGTGATGTCCACGCCGGACACCTTCGTCGACTTCAGCCAGCAGCGCGGCCTGGCCGGTGACGGCCGCTGCAAGTCCTTCGGCTCCGGCGCCGACGGCACCTCCTGGTCCGAGGGCATCGGCATGCTGGTCCTGGAACGGCTCTCCGACGCCCGCCGCAACGGCCACCGCGTCCTCGCTGTCGTCGCCGGTTCCGCGGTCAACCAGGACGGCGCCAGCAACGGCCTCACCGCCCCCAACGGCCCCTCGCAGGAACGCGTGATCCGCGAGGCGCTCGCGGGCGCCGGGCTGAAGTACGCGGACGTCGACGCCGTCGAGGCGCACGGCACCGGCACCCCGCTGGGCGACCCCGTCGAGGCCCACGCCCTGCTCGCCACCTACGGGCAGGACCGCGAACAGCCCCTGTGGCTCGGCTCGTTGAAGTCCAACGTCGGCCACACCCAGGCCGCGGCCGGGGTGGGCGGCATCATCAAGATGGTGATGGCGATGCGGCACGGTGTGCTGCCGCGCACCCTGCACGCCGACGACCCGTCACCGTTCGTCGACTGGAGCGCAGGGGACATCGCCCTGCTCACCGAGAACGTCGACTGGCCCCGGCCGCAGGGCCGCCCGCGCCGGGCGGGCGTCTCCTCCTTCGGCATCAGCGGCACCAACGCCCACGTCGTCATCGAACAGGCGCCGGAAGCCGCCGACCGCCCCGACGCCGACCGCCCCGACGCCGACCACCCGGCCGCTGACCGCCCCGACGCCCCGGCCGAGCTGCCCGTCACGCCCGTCGCCCTGTCCGCCGCATCCGAGACCGCCCTGCGCCATCAGGCCGAACGCCTGTGGGCCCATGTCGAGGCCGACCCGGGGCTGCGCCTCGCCGACCTCGGCCTCTCCTCGACCTTCCGCCCCTGGCTGGACCACCGTGCCACCGTCCTGGCCACCGACCGCGCCGAACTGCTGCGCGCCCTGCGCGCCCTCGCGGCCGGAGAACACGACCCCGCCGCCCTCACCGCCGACCAGGTACGCCCCGGCCGACGGCTGGCCTTCCTGTTCGCCGGTCAGGGCTCCCAACGCCTCGGCATGGGACAGGAGCTGTACGCCGCCCACCCGGCGTTCGCGGAAGCCTTCGACGCGGTCGACGCGGAACTGCCCTTCGATCTCGGCGGTGTCGTCTTCGGAGACGACGCCGACCGGCTGAACAGGACCGAGTTCGCGCAGCCCGCGCTGTTCGCCCTCGAAGTGGCCCTGTTCCGGCTGCTGGAGTCGTGGGGCGTACGCCCGGACGTGCTGATCGGCCACTCGATCGGTGAGATCGCCGCCGCGCACGTCGCCGGGGTGTGGTCGCTGGCGGACGCCTGCCGTCTCGTGGAGGCGCGCGGCCGACTGATGCAGGCCCTCCCCGAGGGCGGTGCGATGGTCGCGCTCCAGGCGACCGAGGACGAGGTGCTGCCCCTCCTCGACCCGGCCCGCGTCGGCATCGCGGCCGTCAACGGCCCCCGCTCCGTGGTCATTTCGGGCGAGGCCGCCGCCGTCGAGGAGATCGCCGCACACTTCCGCGCCCAGGACCGCAAGGCCACCGCCCTGCGGGTCGGGCACGCCTTCCACTCCCCGCTCATGGAACCGATGCTCGACGAGTTCCGCGCCGTCGCCGAACAGCTCACCTACCGACACCCGGCCATCCCGCTGGTGTCCACCGTGACCGGTGAGCCGATCGCGGCCGAGGAACTGGCCCGGCCCGAGTACTGGGTACGGCACGTGCGCCGCCCGGTGCGGTTCGCGGACGCGGTGCGCGGCACGGACGCCTCCTGGTGGATGGAGCTGGGAGCCGACGGCACCCTCACCGCGCTCGCCGAAGGCTGCCTCGAAGGTGACGGGCGCCTCCTGACGCCCACCCTGCGCAAGGACCGGCCCGAGCCGGTGAGCCTGGCCGCGGCGGTCGCCGCGCTGCGCCTGCACGGCGGCCGGGCCGACTGGCCCGCTCTGTTCGCCCCGGCCCGCGCCACCGCGGTGGACCTGCCGACGTACGCCTTCACCCGCGAGCGCCACTGGCCCGAGGGCGTCCGCCCGGCGGGCGGCGCCGCGGCAGCCCCCGAGGAGCGCCCGGACAGCCGGTTCTGGACCGCCGTCGAACACGGCGACAGCCGTACGCTCGCCGACTCCCTCGGCGTCACCACCGAGGCCGTCGACGGACTCCTGCCCGCTCTGTCCACCTGGTGGCGCGGACGGCAGGAACAGTCCCGCGTCGACGACTGGCTCTACACCGCCTCCTGGAAGCCGCTCGGCGCCGTGTCCGGCGGGGCCCTGCCCGGCCGCAGGCTCGCCGTGCTGCCCGCCGCACTCGCCGACGACCCGTGGTGCGCCGCCGTACTCGACGGCCTCGCCGCCAACGGCGCCGAACCGCACACCGTGCTCTGCGAACCCGGCGTCGAGCGCGCCGTGCTGGCCGCCCGGCTCGCCGAGGCGGCGGCCGGACAGACCCCGGTCACCGGCGTACTCTCCTTCCTCGCCCTCACCGGCGAGGACGGCGCCGACCAGCAGGACGCCGTACCGTCCGCCCCCGTCGCCACCGCCGTTCTGCTCCAGGCACTCGGCGACGCCGCCGTCACCGCCCCGCTGTGGGCCCTGACGAAGGGCGCCGTCGCGGTCAACCGGTCGGACGCCGCACCCGACCCGGCGCAGGCCGCCGTCTGGGGCCTCGGCCGGGTCGCGGCCCTGGAGCGGCCCGCGGGCTGGGGCGGTCTCGCCGACCTGCCCGCCACCATCGACCGCCGCACCGTGGGCCGACTGGTCGGTGTGGTCTCCGGCCGCGCGGGCGAGGACCAGGTCGCGATCCGGGCGACCGGGGTCTTCGGACGCCGCCTCGACCGTACGGGGCCCGGGGCCCTCGGCTCCGACTGGCGGCCGTCGGGGACCGTCCTCATCACCGGCGGCACCGGGGCGCTCGGCGCACGGGTGGCCCACTGGGCCGCCGCACGCGGCGCCGGCCACCTCGTCCTGACCAGCCGACGCGGCCCGGACGCCCCCGGCGCGGACCGGCTGCGCGACGAACTCGCCGCCACCGGCACCCGCGTCACCGTCGCGGCCTGCGACGCCGCCGACCGGGACGCGCTCGCCGCCCTGCTGGCCGAGCACCCGGTCGACGCCGTCGTCCACACGGCGGGCGTCCTCGACGACGGACTGGTCGACGCGCTCACCCCCGACCGGTTCGCGGCCGTCCTGCGCGCCAAGGCCGTCGCCGCGCGCAACCTGGACGAACTGACCCGGGACCGTGACCTGTCGGCGTTCGTGCTGTTCGCGTCGTTCGCCGGAGCGGTCGGATCCCCCGGCCAGGGCAACTACGCCGCCGCCAACGCCTATCTGGACGCCCTCGCCGAACGGCGCAGGGCCGACGGGCTGCCCGCTGTGTCCCTCGCGTGGGGGCCGTGGGCGCAGGACGGCATGGCCGCCGACGGCGGGATCGAGGAGTACCTGCGCCGCCGCGGCCTGACCGGCCTCGACCCCGACCTGGCGCTCGTCGCGCTGGAGCGGCTCGCGGGCGGCGGCGGCGATCCGGCCGCCGTCGTGGCCCGGGTCGACTGGGCCCGCTTCGCCCCCGCCTTCGCCGCGGCACGGCCCGCCCCCCTCCTGACAGACCTTCCGGAGGCAGGCGCCGCCCTGGCCGACGCCGCCACCGGGGCGGGCGCCGACGCGCTGCGGCGACGGCTCGCCGGACTCGGCGCCGAGGAGCGGACAGCCGTGCTCGTGGAACTCGTACGGGAACAGGCCGCCGTCGTCCTCGGCCACGCGCGGCCCGACGCGATCGACCCCACCCGCGCCTTCCGCGAGGCCGGATTCGATTCGCTCACCGCCGTCGAACTGCGCAACCGGATCGGCGCCGCCACCGGCCAACACCTCCCGGCCACGCTGGTGTTCGACTACCCGGCACCCGCGGACATCGCCCGCCACCTCGACTCCCTGCTCGGCCCCGACGCCGACCCCGACCGGCGCGGCGGTGTCGTCGCCGACCTCGACCGGCTGGCGAAGGCCCTCGCGGCGGAGACCGGCACCGGCACCGACACCCGCACCGAGATCACGGCAAGGCTCCGTGGTCTGCTGGCCCTGTGGACCGGCGACAGCGTCCCCGAGGACACGACGGACGACGAAGGGGCGGGACTGGACGAGGCCACGGACGACGAAATGTTCGACCTCATCGACAAGGAATTCGGGATCTCCTGACCCCCGGCTCCGGCGACGGGACCGTTCATGGCATTTCTCGCGAGGAAGTGAAACACGATGGCCAGCACCGAGGACAAGCTGAGGGACTACCTGAAGCGCGTCACCACGGACCTCCGGCAGACCCGCAAGCGGCTCCAGGAAGCCGAGGCGAGCCGCCAGGAGCCCGTGGCGATCGTCGGGCTCGGCTGCCGTTTTCCCGGCGGAGCGGACACCCCCGAGGCGTTCTGGCGACTCCTCATGGAGGGCCGGGACACCGTCACCGGCTTCCCCGACGACCGCGGCTGGGACCTCGACACCGTCCACGACCCCGCGGGCGGCACCGGCTCCTCGTACTCCCGGCACGGCGCGTTCCTCCACGACGCCCCGCTGTTCGACTCGACGTTCTTCGACATCTCGCCCCGCGAGGCCCGGACCATGGACCCGCAGCAGCGGCTCCTGCTGGAGACCTCCTGGGAGGCCCTGGAACGCGCGGGCATCGAACCGGGCACCCTGCGCGGCAGCCGTACCGGCGTCTTCGCCGGCACCAACGGGCAGGACTACCTCGCCGTCCTGCTCGACAACCCCGAGGAGTCCGACGGACACCTCACCACCGGCATCACCGCCTCCGTGCTCTCGGGCCGGGTGTCGTACGTGCTCGGCCTCGAAGGCCCCGCGGTGACCGTCGACACGGCCTGCTCGTCGTCGCTCGTCGCCCTGCACCTCGCCGTGCAGGCGCTGCGGGCCGGTGAGTGCGATCTCGCGCTCGCCGGCGGGATCACCGTGATGTCGACACCGGGTGCCTTCGTGGAGTTCTCGCGCCAGCAGGGGCTCGCGGTGGACGGACGCTGCAAGGCGTTCTCCGACGACGCCGACGGCACCGGCTGGGGCGAGGGCGTCGGCGTGCTGGTGGTCGAGCGGCTCTCCGACGCCCGCCGCAACGGGCACCAGGTACTCGCCGTCGTCCGGGGGAGCGCGGTCAACCAGGACGGCGCGTCCAACGGCCTCACCGCCCCCAACGGGCCGTCCCAACAGCGCGTCATCCGGGCCGCGCTGGCCTCCGCCGGGCTGTCGGCGGCCGAGGTGGACGCCGTCGAGGCCCACGGCACCGGCACCTCCCTCGGGGACCCGATCGAGGCACAGGCGCTGCTCGCCACCTACGGCCAGGACCGCGAACGGCCCCTGTGGCTCGGCTCGGTGAAGTCCAACATCGGCCACACCCAGGCCGCCGCCGGAGTCGCCGGGGTCATCAAGATGGTCCTCGCCCTGCGCAACGGTGTGCTGCCGCGCACCCTGCACGCCGACGAACCCACCACCCGCGTCGACTGGGCCACCGGCGCGGTCCGGCTGCTCCACGACACCACCGACTGGCCGCACCGTGCCGACACCGCGCGCCGTGCCGCGGTCTCCGCGTTCGGCGTCTCGGGCACCAACGCCCACGTCGTCCTCGAACAGGCCCCCGACCTCCCTCCGACCGGCCCCGACAGCCAACCCCCCGCGCTGCGGCTGCCGTCCGGCGCCGTGCCCTGGATCGTCAGCGGCCGCACCCCCGCGGCGCTCCGCGCCCAGGCCGGCGCGCTCGCGGACTTCGTCCGCACCCACCAGGGCGCCGACCCCGCGCACACCGCCGCGGCCCTCCTCACCACCCGCACCGCCTTCGAGGAACGGGCCGTGCTGCTCGGCACCGACCCCGGGGAACTCCTCCTCGGACTCGACGCCCTCGCCGACGGCCGTACCCGGCCCGGCCTGGTCACCGGCTCCACCGCCGGTCCCGGACGCACCGCCTTCCTCTTCTCCGGCCAGGGCTCCCAGCGGCCCGGCATGGGACGCGACCTCTACGACACCTACGAGGTGTTCGCGGACGCCTTCGACGAGGTGTGCGCCCAGCTCGACGCCGACCTGGAAATCCCCCTGCACGAGGTCGTGTTCGGCGCCCGCACCGACCTCCTCGACCACACCGGCTACGCCCAGCCCGCGCTCTTCGTGCTCCAGGTCGCCCAGTTCCGGCTCGCGGAGTCCTTCGGTGTCCGCCCCGACGTCGTGCTCGGCCACTCGATCGGCGAGATCGCCGCCGCCCACGTCGCCGGAGTCTGGTCCCTCCAGGACGCCTGCCGACTCGTCGCCGCGCGCGGCCGGTTGATGCAGGCGCTGCCCGAGGGCGGCGCGATGAGCGCCGTCCAGGCCACCGAGGACGAGGCCACCGCCCTCCTCGACCCGGCCCGCGTCGGCATCGCGGCCGTCAACGGCCCCCGCTCCGTGGTCATTTCGGGCGAGGCCGCCGCCGTCGAGGAGATCGCCGCACACTTCCGCGCCCAGGACCGCAAGGTCACCGCCCTGCGGGTCAGCCACGCCTTCCACTCCCCGCTCATGGAACCCATGGTGCGGGACTTCCGGCGGACCGTCGCCGCCCTCGGCTTCCAGCCGCCCCGTCTCACCGTCGTCTCCGATCTCACCGGGCGCCCCGCCGACCCCGCCGACCTCACGGACCCCGAGTACTGGGTCCGCCACGTCCGGCACACCGTCCGCTTCGCCGACGCCGTCCGCGTCCTGTCCGGCCTCGGCGTCACCCGCTGCCTCGAACTCGGCCCGGACGGCACACTCACCGCCCTCGCCGCACAGAGCCTGCCCGGCCCCGACGAGGTCCTCGCCGTACCGGCCCAGACCCCCGACCAGCCGGGCGCCCGCGCCTTCGAGACCGCCCTCGCCGCCCTCCACACGCGCGGCGCCACCGTCGACTGGGCCCGCCACACCACACCGCCCGCCACCCCGCCGGTACCGGCCGCCGAACTGCCCACCTACGCCTTCCAGCGCCGACGCGCCTGGCTGCCCGCCACCCCGTCCGGCACCGCGTTCCTGCGCTCCGCCGGGCTCGGCGCCGCCCGCCACCCGCTGCTCGCCGTCACCGTCGAACTCGCCGCGGGCGGCGGCATCCTGCTCACCGGACGGCTCTCCGCCCGCGCCCACGGCCCGCTCGCCGACCAGGAGACCGCGGGCATCGCCCTGCTGCCCGCGTCCGCCCTCGTCGACCTCGCCGTACGCGCCGGGGACGAGACCGGCTGCACCACCCTGGAGGAGCTGACCCTCCACGACCCGCTGCCCCTGCCCGAACACGGCGCGCTGCGCCTGCAGATCCAGGTCACCGCCGCCGACGACACCGGACGGCGTACCGTCACCGTCCACTCCCGGCCCGAGGGCGCCACGGCCGACCGGCCCTGGCAGCGCCACGCCGAAGGCACCCTCACCGCCGCGCCCGCCGCCCCCGTCACCCTCTTCGCCGGGCCGCCCGAGCGGGCCGAACCCGTCGACGTGGACAGCGTGTACGAGCGGCTGGCCGCGCACGGGCACAGCTACGGCACCGGCCACCGGGGCATCCGCGCCCTGTGGCGCCACGACGGCGAGCTGTACGCCGACCTCGCCGTCCCCGACGAACCGCGCGACGACGACACCGGGGGCTACGGCCTGCACCCCGTGCTCCTCGACGCCGCCGTACAGGCCGCCCTGTCGGCCGCGCCCGCCGCGCCGCGCGGCCACGTCACCCTGGCCCGCCACTGGCGGGGCGTCACCGTGCACGCGGGCGGCGCGCGCACCGCGCGGCTGCGGGTGACCGGCGCGGGGACCGGCCACGTCTCGCTCACCCTCACCGACACCGAGGGGCTCGCCCTCGCCACCGTGGACGGTGTCGACCTCGCACCCCTGCCGACCGCCGAACTCCGCACCGACGGCGCCGTCGACGGCCTCTACACGCTCGACTGGACCCCGGTGCCCACCCCCTCCGGCGCCCCGCCCGCCGCCGACGCCGAGTGGGCCGTGCTCGGCCCCGACGCGGCCGGGCTCGCCGACCGGCTCGCCGCCGGGGGAGCGGCCGTACGCGTCCACCCCGACCTGGCCGCTCTGCGCGCCGACCTGGACGCGGGCACGGCACCCCCCGCGACCGTCCTGCTGCCGGTGGGCGCCCCGGGCCCCGCCGGTTCCGGCGCCCTCGCCGAAGCCGCCCACGACGCCACCGCCGCCGTCCTCACCACCCTCCAGGAGTGGCTCGCCGACGACCGCCTCGGCGCCGCCCGGCTCACCGTCCTCACCCGGGGCGCCGTCGCCGCCCTCCCCGGCGACCCGGTGCCCGACCTGGCGCACGCCCCCCTGTGGGGTCTGGTGCGCACCGCCCAGTCGGAACATCCCGGCCGCTTCCTCCTCGTCGACCGCGACACCGA
Source organism: Streptomyces corynorhini (assembly GCF_003346515.1). Taxonomy (GTDB): domain Bacteria; phylum Actinomycetota; class Actinomycetes; order Streptomycetales; family Streptomycetaceae; genus Streptomyces; species Streptomyces corynorhini. The sequence continues at coordinate 2,322 of NZ_QQNA01000110.1, read as the reverse complement.
CGACGCCCCGCCCGCCGAAGCGCTACGCGGCGCCGAACCCCAGCTCGCCGTCCGCTCCGGCGCCCTCCTGGCACCCCGCGCGCGGGCGGCGCGGCCCGCCCCCGACGCCCCGGCCGCCTTCGGCCCGGACGGCACCGTCCTGATCACCGGCGGCACCGGCGGCCTCGGCGCCCTCCTCGCCCGCCACCTGGTCACCACCCACGGCGCCCGGCGGCTGCTGCTGGTCAGCCGGTCAGGACCGGACGCGCCCGGCGCGGACCGCCTGCGCGCCGACCTCGCCGCGCTCGGCGCCGACGTGACCGTACGGGCCTGCGACGTCGCCGACCGTGCCGCGCTCGCCGCGCTCCTCGGCGCACTGCCCGCCGACCGGCCGCTCAGCGCCGTCGTGCACACCGCGGGCGTCCTCGACGACGGCCTGCTCACCTCCCTCACCCCCGAACGCCTCGCCGTCGTCTTCCGCGCCAAGGTCACGGCCGCCGCCCACCTCCACGAACTGACCCGCGAGCTGCCCCTGTCGGCGTTCGTCACGTTCTCCTCGGCGGCCGGTCTCCTCGGCAACCCCGGCCAGGCCAACTACGCCGCGGCCAACACCTTCCTCGACGCCCTCGCCCAGCACCGCCGCGCCGCCGGGCTGCCCGCCACCTCGGTGGCCTGGGGGCCCTGGGAGAGCGCCGCGGGCATGACCGCGGGACTCGACGCCGCCCACACCGCCCGTACCGCCTCCCAGGGCGTCGCCGCCCTCACCGCCGACCACGGACTGGCCCTCTTCGACGCGGCCGTCACCACACCGGCCGCCCTGCTGATGGCGCTGCGCCTGGACACCACCGCTCTGCGCGCGCACGCCGAGGCCGGTGAACTGCCCCCGCCACTGCGAGGACTGCTGCGCGTCACCGTCCGCAGGGGCGCCGCCGGGGCGGCCGGCCAGGACAGCGGCTTCGCCCGGCGGGTCGCCGCCCTTCCCCGCGCCCGCCGCAAGCGTGCCGTCACCGAACTCGTCACCGGCCAGATCGCCGCGCTGCTCGGCTACGACAGCACGGAACCGGTGCGGGACGACAAGCCGTTCAAGGAACTCGGCTTCGACTCGCTCGCCGCCGTCAACCTGCGCAACCGGCTCGGCCAGGAGACCGGACTGCGGCTCTCCGCCACCCTCGTCTTCGACCACCCCACCCCCGCCGACCTCGTCCGCCACCTCACCGCCGAACTCGGCCTGGACGGCGCGTCCGAACCGGACGACGCCCCGCCGACGGGCCCGGTGCCCGCCGACGACGACCCGGTGGTGATCGTCGCGATGGGCTGCCGCTACCCCGGCGGCGCCGACTCGCCCGAGGCGCTGTGGCGCATGGTCGCGGCCGGGGGCGAGGGGCTCGGCCCGTTCCCCGCCGACCGCGGCTGGGACCTGGACGCCCTGTACGACGCCGACTCCGACCGGCCCGGCACCACCTACGTCCGCCGCGCCGGATTCCTGCACGACGCGGGCGAGTTCGACGCCGAACTCTTCGGACTGTCCCCTCGCGAGGCGCTCGCCATGGACCCCCAGCAGCGGCTGCTGCTGGAGACCTCCTGGGAGGTCTTCGAACGCGCCGGGATCGCCCCCTCCGCCCTCCGGGGCAGCCGAACCGGTGTCTTCGCGGGCATCACCTACCACGACTACGCCTCCGGCATGCAGCAGGGCACCGCGGGCAACGTCGCCGCCGGACGGGTGTCGTACGCCTTCGGCCTCGAAGGGCCCTGCGTCGCCGTCGACACCGCCTGCTCGTCCTCGCTGGTCGCCCTGCACCTCGCCGCGCAGGCCCTGCGCGCGGGGGAGTGCGACCTGGCGCTGGCCGGGGGCGTGGCCGTCATGGCGCAGCCCGACCCCTACGTGGCGTTCAGCCGCGAGCGCACCCTGGCCGCCGACGGCCGCTGCAAGCCGTTCGCCGCCGACGCCGACGGCACCAACTGGGCCGAGGGCGTCGGCCTGCTCCTGCTCGAACGGCTCTCGGACGCCCGCCGCCGCCACCACACCGTCCTCGCCCGGATCGCAGGCAGCGGCGTCAACCAGGACGGCGCCTCCAACGGCCTCACCGCCCCCAGCGGCCCCGCCCAGCGGCGCCTGATCCGCCAGGTGCTGGCCGCCGCCGCCCTCACGCCCGCCGACGTGGACGCCGTCGAGGCGCACGGCACCGGCACGCCCCTCGGCGACCCCATCGAGGCGCAGGCCCTGCTCGCCACGTACGGCCAGGACCGCGAACAGCCCCTGTGGCTCGGGTCGATGAAGGCCAACGTGGGCCACACCCAGGCCGCCTCGGGGGTCGGCGGCGTCATCAAGATGGTGATGGCGAT
>NZ_QQNA01000011.1:101572-102045 GCF_003346515.1 Streptomyces corynorhini | reverse complement strand
ATGTTCAGCGTGCGCGCGCCGAGTGCCTCGGCGGCCAGGAGGGCGCCGTCGAGGATGAGGTGCGGGGCCCGGTTGAGCATCACGGTGTCTTTGCGGCAGGGGGGTTCGCCCTCACTGCCGTTGACGACGACGACCGGCCGTACGCCGCGGCGGCCACCCCGCCCCCCTCGTACGACACCGGTCCGCTGCCCCCGTACACCCCGGGCACCGCCGCTCCCTACGACACCGGGGCGCTCCCCGCCTACGACGGCGGCGGCTACGGCGGGCAGGGCCGGGCCGCGCCCTATCCGCAGCAGTCCGCCTACGACGCGACCAACCCCGGTCCCGGTCCCGTCCAACAGCCCCCGGCCGGGGAACCCTGGAACGCACCCGCAGGAGACCGACCGTGAATGCCCCTCTCCCCGATGTCCCCGAAGTCCGTGTCGTCGGCCTCCCCCAGCTGACGCAGGGTTTCGACCTGGTCGAACGCCTTG
>NZ_QQNA01000011.1:285-101542 GCF_003346515.1 Streptomyces corynorhini | reverse complement strand
CAAGTCCGCGATCCGCCGCGGCGTACGGCCGGTCGTCGTCGTCAACGGCAGTGAGGGCGAACCCCCCTGCCGCAAAGACACCGTGATGCTCAACCGGGCCCCGCACCTCATCCTCGACGGCGCCCTCCTGGCCGCCGAGGCACTCGGCGCGCGCACGCTGATCATCGCGGTCACCCGTAACTCCACCGAGGTGTCGATCCGCGCGGCGCTCGCCGAGCGCGGACTCTCCGACCGGCGCGGACAGGCGCTGCGGGCCAAGGTGGTCCGCACTCCCGAGCGCATGGTCTCCGGCGAGGCGTCCTCCGTGATCCGCGCGATCGGCGGCGGCCCCGCCAAGCCGCCAGGCCGCCGTGAGCGCGCCGCCGAGTCGGGCGTCGGCGGGCTGCCGACCCTGCTGTCCAACGCCGAGACCTTCGCCCAGCTGGCCGTCGGCGCGCGGATCGGTGCCCGCCGCTACACGCACACGGGTCTTGAGGACGAGCCCGGCACGGTGATGCTGACGCTCTCCGGAGCGGTCGCCCGCCCCATGGTCATCGAGGCGCCGACCGGGGTGCCGCTGCGGTACATCCTGCAGATGGCCGGTGCCCCGCCGATGCCGCAGGGGGTGCTGACCGGCGGCTACCACGGCGACTGGATGGACGCGGTCTCCGCCCACGAGGCCGTCATCTCCAAGAAGTCCTTCAAGTCCCTGGGCGGCGCGCTGGGCGCGGGCGCGATCCTGCCGATCGGGCCCGAGACCTGTCCGCTGGGCGAGGCGCTGCGGGTCGCCAACTGGCTGGCGGCCGAGAGCGCCGGTCAGTGCGGCCCCTGCAAGCTCGGTCTGCCCGCCGCCGCCGGCGGCCTCTCCGACGTGATCAACGGCGGGGGCCAGGCTTCACTGGAGGCGCTGCGCGCGGTCGTCCAGGCGGTCAAGGCGCGCGGCGCCTGCCAGCACCCGGACGGCTCGGCGCGGTTCTTCAACTCCACGCTGGCCGCGTTCACCGACGACCTCGCCGCACACGTGCTGAACGGCGGCTGCGGGCGCGAGACCACCGGTGTGCTGCCACTGCCGGGCGAGGGCTACCAGGACCTGGTGGAGTCCATCCCCAGCGGCGGCAAGCTGGCGATCGACTGGACGCTCTGCGAGGGCCACGGCCTGTGCGCCGACATCCTCCCCGAGCTGTTCCGGATGAGCCCGGACGGCTTCCCCACACCGGCCAAGGCGGACGTCCCGATGCACCTCCAGGGCGCCGCCCAGCGCGCCGTGCGCAGGTGCCCGCAGCTCGCGCTGCGGCTGGAGCAGGCGCCCTCGGCGCAGCCCAGGGTGGAGAAGGCCCCCTCCCGCGCCGCGCTGCCGCCGGGCGGAGGCGGCAGCCGCCGCAAGGCGCTTGGCCCCGGGCGCGGTTGAGAGCCCGCGTCGCGTGTGATCTCTGACCGGGCGGGCCCACCGGGGCCGGCCCGGTCAACCGCCCGGCAGGACGCGCCTCCCGGCAGGGCATACGAAGAAGCAAGGCATACGAAGAAGCGGGCCGCCCGGATTCGGGCGGCCCGCTTCTTCGTACGGAACCTGTGGAGCTAAGGAGAATTGAACTCCTGACCTCCTGCATGCCATGCAGGCGCTCTACCAACTGAGCTATAGCCCCGTGCGCGGTGCCACCGGGGTTTCCCTCGGCGACATCGCCAACTTTAACGGTCCCGCCGCCCACCACCAAATCGATTCCGGACGGGGCGCGCGGCACCCGGCGACACCCGGCGGCGCAGGCGGCATACCGGCGGCGACCGGTGGATCAGGCGATCAGTCCATCAGGCCGTGGCGAACGAGTAGAACCGTTTGAGCGTGCAGTGCTCCTCGACGAGCCGCCCGTAGATCGGCTCGCCCTCCAGCTCGCGGTACGTCTCGATGGGGTCGCCTTTTATGATCAGCGCCCGCGCGCACTCCTCGCACCAGTACTGGTAGTCGGCGTTGACCGGGTCCATGTCACGGACGATCGGCGTACCGCTGCCACACCAGTCGCATTTACGCCTGTGGGCACCCATCAGTCAGCTCCAGCTCCCGGTCCGGTCCTCGCCCCCCTCCGGCGGTCCGATTCTGTCACGTCAGTGACCTGCGGACAGCCCGAAATCACTTGCCTGCAAGGGCTGGTGCCGGACGTCCCGATGACCTTCCCCGATCGGGACCGGTGAAACCGGCCGGGGCCCCCAAGATCACCCCGACGTCCGCTCCCCGGCGCGGAGGCACAACAGCGAATCCCGCCCCCAACAGGGGACGGGATTCGATGGGTGAAACTGATGACCGATTGTGGAGCTAAGGAGAATTGAACTCCTGACCTCCTGCATGCCATGCAGGCGCTCTACCAACTGAGCTATAGCCCCGCGTGTTCCCCGCGCTCCGCGCTGCGAACAAGAAGAACTTTAGCCTGCGACCAGCCCGAAAGCGAAATCCGGTCCGGCACCGCCCGGGACCGCTCAGTCGTCGTCGCCGAGGACCGGCTCCGGGAGGGTACCGGCGTTGTGTTCCAGCAGCCGCCAGCCGCGCGCGCCCTCGCCCAGGACCGACCAGCAGCAGTTGGAGAGCCCGCCGAGCCCTTCCCAGTGGTACGACTCAAGCCCCAGCAGCCGGCCGATGGTGGTGCGGATCGTGCCGCCGTGGCTCACCACGACGAGGGTGCCGCCGTCGGGCAGCGCGTCGGCGTGGCCGAGCACCACGGGCGCCGCGCGGTCCGCGACCTCGGTCTCCAGCTCGCCACCGCCGCGCCGCACGGACTCACCGCGCTTCCACGCCGCGTACTGATCGCCGTAGCGCCCGATGATCTCCTCGTGGGTCAGCCCCTGCCAGTCCCCCGCGAAGGTCTCGCGGAGCCCGGCGTCGTACGCGACGCCGAGCCCGGTGACGGCGGCCAGCTCACCGGCGGTGGCCGCGGCCCGCCGGAGGTCGGACGCGACGATCGCGACCGGCTTCAGGGAGGCCAGCAGCCGCGCAGAACGCTGGGCCTGGGCGACGCCCTCGGCGGTCAGCTCGATGTCCGTGGAGCCCTGGAAGCGGCGCTCCAGGTTCCACGCCGTCTGGCCGTGGCGCCACAGGACGATACGGCGGTCCCTGCCGCCCCGCGCGCCGTTCAGCTCAGCTCACCTTCCGGGTCACCGGCGATCCCGGTGTGGTCGCCGGTGGCCACGGCGTGCTCCTGGGCCTTGCCACGGGTCTTGACGGCGTCCTCGGGCAGCGGCAGCTCGGGGCAGTCCTTCCAGAGCCGCTCCAGGGCGTAGAAGACGCGCTCCTCGCTGTGCTGGACGTGGATGACGATGTCCACGTAGTCCAGGAGGATCCAGCGCGCGTCGCGGTCGCCCTCGCGGCGCACCGGCTTGGCGCCCAGCTCCTTCTGGAGCCGCTCCTCGATCTCGTCGACGATCGACTTGACCTGACGGTCGTTGGGCGCGGAGGCGAGCAGGAAGGCGTCCGTGATGGAGAGCACATCGCTGACGTCGTACGCGATGATGTCGTGGGCGAGCCGGTCCGCCGCGGCCTGGGCCGCGGCGTTGACGAGCTGAAGGGAACGATCAGTAGCGGTCACTTGCAGGCTTTCGTAGACGGTTGTGGAGACGTCCAGGATCTCACGGACCACCGACAGCCCGCGCTGCCCGCCGACGGGTGTGCCGGGCGGGGGGGGCAGGCCCCCCGCCCGGCACACCCCCCGCCGCACTAGTTGATCTTGTAATCCTGGCCGAGGACGACGGAGACGTCGGCGTTGGCCGCCGCCTTGCCCTTCTCCACGGCACTCGTCGGCAGGCCGAGGGTCTTGGCGACCTCTTCCGCCTGCGCCTTCTTCGCCGCGTCACCGTAGGTGACGCGCGACGACGCCACCGCGTCGGCCGTACCCGCGTCCACGAAGCCGTAGCCGCCGTTGACCAGCGAGATACGGGCGGATTCCGCCGCGTCCTGGTCGCCGCTGGCGTTCTTCACACCGACCCGGACCGCCGCGCCCTGCTCGGGGGCGCTGACGGAGCCGCCGAGGATGTCCTTGACCACGCTGTCGGCGGTCTGCTCGCTGAGCGTGCCGTTCTCCTGGACGGGCAGGAGCGTCGTCCGGTAGTCGCCGACCTTGGCGTGCTCGGCGAGTTTGGCGAGGGCGGCGCCGAGGTCCTTCTCCGGCAGCGAGGGATCGAGGATCTGGCCCAGGGTCTCCACGGTGACGGTCGCCGTCTTCGGCTCGCCCGAGACCTTGCGCAGCACGCCCTGGAGGACCTGCCCGAACCGTTCGAGCTGCTTGGCCTCGGCCTCGTCCGGGGCCCGGTAGGTGGCGTAGCCGACCGCCATCTTCCCACTGAGGGTCTGTTTGTCGCCCTTCTTCACCAGCGGGCCGTCGCTCTTCTTGGCGCCCGGGACCTCGATGTCCGTGTCGACCTCGATACCGCCGACCAGCTCGACGAGCGTGTCCAGATAAGGCGTGTCCAGCCGCCAGGTGCCGGAGATCTTGGTGCCCAGGAGGGTGCCGACGGAGTCGCGGGTGGCGTCGGAGCCGTCCTCGTCGACGGACTTGCCGAGCGTCGTGGAGACTCCCTCGTCGTCGGCGACGGCGAGGGAGTTGGGCAGCAGGACGGTGGTGCCCTTGCCGGTCGTGGAGTTGTTGACCAGCAGAGCGGTGGAAGTGTCCTTCTTCTTCGTGCTGCGCAGATGGACGACGATGACGTCCCGCTTCTGGGGGCCCGACGCGGTGTTCGCCGCACCCTCCGACGACGAGAGGCCCGGCAGGTCGCCCGCCCACCAGAGGTAGCCCACGCCTCCGGCGACCGCCACGACGAGCGCGACGACCAGGGCCACGACGCGGCTGCGGCCCCGGCGCTTGGCCTCCTCGCGGCGCTCGGACCTGCTCTCGGTGAACTTGAGCCAGTCGATGACGTCTTCGGAGTTCTCGTTCGGCTCCTCTATGAAGGAGAACTGCTCCGTCTTGTAGTCACGCTCGTCGGCGTCGGCGTCGGCGTCGGCGTCGGCTTCGGCGTCGGCGTCGGCGTCGGGGCGGCGCGGCCCCGGTACGGCGGCCTCGGAGGCGGCGGGAGCGGAAGACCCGGCGGGCGCGGCGGGCGGCGCGGACGGCTCGGGTGCGGGCGCCTCCGGCGCGGGCACGGGCACCGCCTGCTGCGGGGCCTGCTGCTGGGGGATGTTCCACTGCTGTTGCTGCTGCTGTTGCTGCTCGGTGTCGACGCCGACGGGCTGCCGACTGCCCGTGTCGTAGCCGTATCCGTCGTATCCGTACCCCTGTTGCTGCTGCGGCTGCTGTTGCTGCCCGTACGGGTCGTACTGCTGCTGGGCGTACGGGTCGTAGCCGTATCCCTGCTGCTGTTGTTGCTGCTGCTGTTGCTGTTGCTGCGGCTGCCCGTACGCGTCGTACTGCTGCTGCGGCTGGTTCTGCTGAGTCTGCTGGTTCTGCTGGGGCTGCTGATACACCGGCTGCCCGTACTCGTCGTAACCGACGATGGTGGGCTGCGCGTAATACGGGTCGTACGGATCGTACGGCTGCTGTCGGTCGTTCACCGGTGCCCCTCTCCGTGGCTCATTCGCCGCGGTACAACTGCCGCTTGTCGATATAGCGCACGACACCGTCCGGCACCAGATACCAGACCGGCTCGCCCTGGGCGACCCTCTCCCGGCAGTCGGTCGACGAGATCGCCAGCGCGGGGACCTCCACCAGGGAGACGCCGCCCTTGGGCAGCCCGTCGTCCGTCAGATCGTGGCCGGGCCTGGTGACTCCGATGAAGTGGGCGAGCGAGAACAGCTCCTCGTGATCGCGCCAGCTCAGGATCTGGGAGAGCGCGTCGGCGCCGGTGATGAAGAAGAGGTCCGCGTCGTTGTTGAGGTTCCGCAGATCCCGCAGCGTGTCGATCGTGTACGTGGCACCGCCCCGGTCGATGTCGATACGGCTCACCGAGAACTGCGGGTTCGCCACCGTGGCGATGACCGTCATCAGATAACGGTCCTCGGGCGGGGAGACCGCCCGCTGACTCTTCTGCCACGGCTGCCCGGTCGGTACGAACACCACCTCGTCGAGGTGGAACAGGGACGCTACTTCGTTGGCCGCCACGAGGTGCCCGTGGTGGATCGGGTCGAAAGTCCCGCCCATCACGCCGAGTCGGCGCTTACCGCGGCCGGATCCGGTGTCGGGAACGGGGACGGGGCCGCTGGACGCCTGCTGCTCTCCCATGCGGCCACAGCCTACTGGCACCGGATCGCGACGCCGCGTCAGCGGTCGCGGTTGAAGCGCGTGGTGATCCACAGCAGCAGGAGCAGCGCGAACAGGGCGCCGCCACCGACCAGGGCAGGGTTGAGGCTTTCGTGATTGCCGCCCTCGCCGCCCTCGGCGAGCATGACCAGGTTGGCGGCGGTGCCGGTGAGGCTCATCTTCTGCGGGCCCTTTTCCTCGGGGATCGTGGGGAAGTCGGAGCGGAGACTTCGGGCACATCGTATGCGGGGGCAGCGGGCACGCTCACGCCGACTCAGTCGTTGTGATCGTTGTCGCGGTATCCGCGCAGCAGGAACCAGGCGAGAAAGGCTGCTCCGACCAGGCAGACGACCAGCACGATCGGCACCGTACGGCCCGGTCCCTGTTGATCGGAGGCGGCGGCGAGCAGGGTGACGATTTCCGGCATGTCGGCTGTGCTCCTCGGTCTGTTCCGGCTGGAGCCTGTCTTCGAGGCCCGGGGGTCGTTCCCCGGGGCTCGGCCACGGGCCCCCGCCACACCGTAGCGCCAGCACCTAGGGTGGAAGCCGTCAGGGGGACGAGCTTCGACTCGTACGAACAGGGGATTTCCATGACAGATGACAGTCGCGAAGCGGCCGGCGGCGAGGCGGCCGGCCACGAGAACGTGCCGAGCAGGCAGCGCAAGCGCTTCCCCGGTATTTCCTCCCGGGCGTACGAACACCCCGCCGACCGCTCGGCGCTGGTCGCCCTGCGCAAGCTCAGCGGGTTCGACACCGTCTTCAAGGCGCTCAGCGGGCTGCTGCCGGAACGCAGCCTGCGCCTGCTCTTCCTCTCCGACTCGGTACGGGTGAGCGACGCGCAGTTCACGCATCTGCACGCGATGCTGCTGGACGCCTGCTACATCCTGGACCTGGAGAAGGTCCCCGCCATGTACGTGGCGCAGGACCCGAAGCCCAACGCGATGTGCATCGGTCTGGACGAGCCGATCATCGTGCTCACCACGGGGCTGGTGGAGCTGCTCGACGACGAGGAGATGCGGGCCGTCGTGGGCCACGAGGTGGGCCACGCGCTGTCGGGTCACTCCGTCTACCGGACGATCCTGCTCTTCCTCACCGGTCTCGCGGTGAAGGTCGCCTGGATCCCGCTGGGCAATGTCGCGATCATGGCGATCGTGACGGCGCTGCGCGAGTGGTTCCGCAAGTCGGAGCTGTCGGCGGACCGGGCCGGGCTGCTGGTCGGGCAGGACATACAGGCGTCGATGCGCGGCCTGATGAAGATCGCCGGTGGCAACCATCTGCACGAGATGAACGTGGACGCGTTCCTGGCGCAGGCCGAGGAGTACGAGGCGGGCGGCGATCTGCGCGACTCGGTCCTCAAGATCCTCAATGTGCTGCCGCGTACGCACCCGTTCACCACCGTGCGGGCCGCCGAGCTGAAGAAGTGGGCCGAGAGCCGCGACTTCCAGCGGATCATGGACGGCCACTACCCGCGCCGCTCGGAGGACAAGGACACCTCGGTCACGGACTCCTTCCGGGACTCCGCCTCGCACTACGCGGACACGGTGCGCGGCAGCAAGGACCCGCTGATGAAACTGGTCGGCGACATCGCGGGCGGTGCGGGCGATCTGGGCGGCAAGCTGCGCGACAGGTTCACGGGAGGCGGCGGCTCAGGCAGCGGCTCCGGCTCCGGCTCCGGCAACAGCTCCGGTAACGACTCCGGCAACGGCAACGGCAGCGGCTCCGGCACCGAGAACGGCAGCGGCGGTCCCGGCCCGGACGAGGGCCCGCGCACGTCCTGACCCCGGTGCCCCCGCCCCCGAGTGGTCCGGCCGGTCGTCAGCCGGCCGGACCCCCGCTGCCCACCCCGCTCGGCTCGGCCAGCGGGGACAGCGTGCCGCACAGGGCGGGCGTCGCCGGTCCCGTCGTGTACGGGTCGGTCGCGGCCGGGCTGTGCGGCTTCGCCCGTTCGCCCGCCAGCAGCGGGCGCAGCGACCTCGGCACGTCGGCGGCGCAGGACTGGGGGCCCGCCTGGGCGGCGCTGTTCAGCAGCGCCACCTGGTGCCTGGGCAGGTCGTCCACGCTGAACCGGAAGCGCAGCTCGCGCCGTACGGTGAACAGCGAGGCGTCCTCGGCGGGCGGCGCGTCCCGCGCGGTGGGGCCGGTGGTGCCGGCCGGCCGCAGCGCGTAGACGAAGACGTGGTCGGAGGTGACCTCCAGCGTCCCGGGCGCGGTCTCCTCGTACCGCATCGAGCCGCGCACCCGCACCTGGCTGTCGGCGAGCGCCACCTTCCCCGGGTCGAAGCGCACGAGCCAGCCGATCGGATCGTGGCGTCCGTCGTCGGCCGGATCGGTGAAGCTGCGGTCGAACTGCCCCTGCTGCTCGGGGTCGAGCAGCACGCGCACGGGCCGTACGGTCCGGCCCATCAGCACGTCCGGGTCGAGCGACGAGGCCACCAGGTAGTCCTTGACGACGGCCAGCGCGGCCACCACCTGCCCCTCCGCGAAGTCCCCGGTGGGACGGGCGCCGGGCACGGTGATCCCTTCGGCCCCGATCCGGAACCGCGCGGCGGGGCTGTGCGCGAGGAGTTCGGCGGGGGCGCCGCCGGGCACCCGGCCCTCGGGGGCCAGCGGGATCACCGAGATGCGCGCCTTCTCCGCGGCGCGGACCGGCGGCGGCCGGTAGGGGTTGCGCAGGCCCAGATAGACGGCCGTGCCGAAGGAGAGGACCAGCACCAGCAGGAGGAGCAGGAGCTGTCGCGGGCCGTTCCCGAAGCGCCTTCCGCCGCCGCCGCGCGACCGCTTGCCCGGCGACACGGTCGGCAGGTGCGGCGGGAGTTTGCGCACGGCGTGGGAGTGGTCGCTCATCCGCTCGCGGGCGGAGAACTCCTGGAGGCGGGCAGCGCGAATGAACGACTCGTCGAAGACGACGGACCGGTACTCGTCGTCTTCGGCACCAGGGGGCCCGTCGGGTTCCCCTTCGGGTGGGTCTCCGTGCCCTGCCATACCTTGAGGGTAGGTCGAAGGGGTCGAACGTAAACGCCGGAGAAGTCGGCGACTTCCGATGGGCCCACACTCACCCGTTCAGGTCGTACGGGTGTCCGGCGCACGGGTGCGCGGCATGCCGCTACGGGGTGTGGGGCACGGCCGACGCCGGCGCCGAGCGGGGCGCCTCGACGGACGGGGTGACCCCGCCCGGCTTGTCGATCCCGGTGGTGGCAGGCTGGGGCACCTGGTCGTCGCGGCCTGCCGCGCCGCCCCGGTAGACGGCGGTGAAGGCCAGCGCGACCATGCCGACGCCCATCACCAGGGCGAGCAGCCAGGCGACCGGGCGGTGCCAGCGGGCGGTGCCCCGGTAGGGCCGCAGGGTGCCGCCGTGGCGCCCGTAGGGGCCGGCGGCCCCGTCGGGGTCCGCGGCGGGGTCGTAGCCGCTCCCGTAGCCGTACTCCGGGCCGTACGCGCCGTCCCTGCCGTACAGCTCGTACTGATCGTCGTACTGGTCGTCGTCGTGGGGGCCGCCGCCCGATCGCGCGCGGGCGGCCTCGGCCTCGGCGCGCGCCTGGGCCGCGGCGAGCAGCCGCTCGACGGCGGAGGGTTCGTGGATGGTGGCGGATCTGACGAATTCCTCGTCGAACACCACGGAGGCGAAGTCCTTGTCCGCGCCTCCGCGGTCGTCATCGGGCTCGCGGCCGTCGGGAAACGGCCTGCCCCCCACGTCGTCCGGCACATCATCAGAGTAGACCTGGCACGGCGTTTTGGGCAGGCGGAGTCGGAACTCTCGTGGCTTGGCGTACGTCACACCGGCCGGGCGACGGCCGGGGGAGGCCGCGCGCCGGACCCGTGTCTCCCGTCACCGGATGTGGCCGTCCCCGGTGACGATGTACTTGGTGGATGTCAGCTCGGGCAGCCCCATCGGCCCCCGCGCGTGCAGCTTCTGGGTGGAGATCCCGATCTCGGCCCCGAAGCCGAACTGGCCGCCGTCGGTGAACCGGGTGGACGCGTTGACGGCGACCGTCGTGGAATCGACCAACTGGGTGAATCTGCGGGCGGCGGCCTGCGAGGTGGTGACGATCGCCTCGGTGTGGCCGGACGACCAGAGCCGGATGTGCGCGACGGCCGCGTCCAGCGAGTCGACGACCGCGGCGGCGATGTCGTACGAGAGGTACTCGTTCTCCCAGTCCTCCTCGGTCGCCGCCACGACCGTCGCCTTCGTGCCCGCCGCGTACGCGAGCACCCGCTCGTCGCCGTGCACCGTCACCCCGGCCTCCGCGAGGGCGTCCAGCGCGCGCGGCAGGAACGCGGCGGCGCTGTCCTGGTGGACGAGGAGCGTCTCGGCGGCGTTGCAGACGCTGGGCCGCTGGGCCTTGGAGTTGATCAGGATGTCGACGGCCATGTCGAGATCGGTGTCGGCGTCCACGTACACATGGCAGTTGCCGGTGCCGGTCTCGATGACGGGAACGGTGGATCCCTCGACGACCGTACGGATCAGCGAGGCGCCGCCGCGCGGGATCAGTACGTCGACGAGCCCGCGCGCCCGCATCAGCTCCCGCACGGCGTCCCGGCCCTCGCCCGGCACCAGCTGCACGGCGTCGGCGGGCAGTCCCGCGCCGCCGACCGCGTCGCGCACCACCCGCACGAGCGCGGTGTTGGAGGCGATGGCGGACGAGGAGCCGCGCAGCAGCACGGCGTTGCCCGACTTCAGGCAGAGGGCGGCGGCGTCCACGGTGACGTTGGGACGGGCCTCGTAGATGATCCCGACCACGCCGAGCGGGACCCGTACCTGGCGCAGATCGATGCCGTTCGGCAGCGTCGAACCGCGGACGACCTCACCGACGGGGTCGGGCAGCGCGGCCACGTCCCGTACGTCGGCGGCCATGGCCCTGATCCGCTCCGGGGTGAGCGTCAGCCGGTCGATGACCGACTCGGCCGTGCCCGTCTCGCGGGCCCGGGTGACGTCCTCGGCGTTGGCCGTGACGATCTCGTGGGTACGGACCTCCAGCGCGTCGGCGATCGCCAGCAGCGCGTCGTCCTTGGCCGCGCGCGGCAGCGGCGCGATATCGGCGGCCGCGGCGCGGGACCGGTAGGCGGCCCTGGCGACCGGGGTGAGGTTGTCGTACGGCGAGAGCGAGGTCATGTCCGCAGGGTAATGCGCGCCCTGCGGGCATTCGGCACGTATTCCGCACTCCGAGACGGAGCGGTGCCCCGGCGGGTCACCGCTCCGGCCTCGGTCGGGGAGCGGTCAGAACGGATGGACGCCGACCGGCGCCGCGGGCGGCGGGCCGTACCCCTCCGCGATGCGCAGGTGGTACGTCTCCCGGTCGATGACCTCAAGGCCCACGATCTCCCACGGCGGCAGTTTCGCGGTGGAGCGGTGCTCGCCCCACAGCCGCAGGGCCACCGCGGCGGCGTCGTGCAGGTCCCGGGCCTCCTCCCAGTAGCGGATCTCCGCGTGGTCGTTGGCGTATCTGCTGGTCAGCAGGAAGGGATGGTCGTGGGCGAGCTGTTCGAGACCGCGTCTGACCTCCGTCAGCGGCGCTTCCTGGCCCGAGACGCTGAGCGTGATGTGCCACAGCTTCGACACCGGGCGCCCCTTCCCGGACACGTCCGTCGTCGGTGCCGCCTCCCCCGGCCGCCCGTCGGCGGTGTCGGCGGCTCTGGCGGTGTCGTCGAAGGCGTCCCCCGCTTCGACGCTGGTCAGGGCTCGTTTCTCGCCCGTCGCCCGGCGGGCCTGGGCGCCGCCACCAATCCCTCGGGGCACCGCCCCCGGGCGCGCTCGTCTCACCAGCGGCCTCCTGTTTGCGTCGTCGTGCTGTACCCCGCCGTACCCCTGGGACAAAGTTGACCAGTCCCGGGCGGAACGTGGGGCCGTTTTGGTAAAGGTGCCTGCCCGGAGACCGGACTTTCAGCCGTTTCAGGGGCGGTCAGGGATGCAGGATGACCAAATCGTCCCTGTGTACGACCTCGCGCTCGTAGGCGGGGCCGAGTTCGCGGGCCAGCTCTCTGGTCGAGCGGCCGAGCAGCTGGGGAATCTCCTTGGCGTCGAAGTTGACCAGCCCGCGCGCCACCGGACGGCCCGCCGGATCCCGCAGCTCGACCGGGTCGCCCGCGCTGAACTCGCCCTCGACCGCGGCGATCCCGGCCGGCAGCAGTGAGGTGCGCCGGTCCACCACGGCCCGTACCGCGCCGTCGTCCAGGGTGAGGGCGCCCAGCGGTGTCGAGGCGTGCTCCAGCCACAGCAGCCGGCCCGCCGAGCGGCGGCCCGTGGGGTGGAAGTACGTACCGGTGTCGCGGCCCGCGAGGGCGTCGGCGGCCCGGATCGCGGAGGTCAGCACCACCGGGATGCCCGCGTCGGCGGCGATCCTGGCCGCCTCCACCTTGGTGACCATGCCGCCGGTGCCGACGCCCGCCCTGCCCGCGCTGCCGATGGAGACGCCCGCCAGGTCGGCGGGGCCGCGCACCTCGGCGATCCGGGAGGCGCCGGGGCGGCTGGGGTCGCCGTCGTAGAGCCCGTCGACGTCGGAGAGCAGCACGAGGAGATCGGCGCGGACCAGATGGGCGACGAGCGCGGCCAGCCGGTCGTTGTCGCCGAAGCGGATCTCGGCGGTGGCGACGGTGTCGTTCTCGTTGACGACCGGCACGGCGCCCATGCCGAGGAGCTGGTCGAGGGTGCGGTAGGCGTTGCGGTAGGAGGCCCGGCGGCTGGTGTCGTCCGTGGTGAGGAGCACCTGTCCGACGCGTACGCCGTACCGGGCGAAGGAGGCGGTGTACCGGGCGACCAGCAGCCCCTGCCCGACGCTGGCCGCGGCCTGCTGGCGGGCCAGGTCGCGGGGGCGGCGCTCCAGCCCCAGCGGGGCGAGTCCGGCGGCGATGGCCCCGGACGAGACGAGTACGGTCTCGCGCGCGTCCCCGCCCGCCGCGTGCGCCCGGCCCCGGACGGAGGCGAGCACGTCGACCAGGGCGTCCACCCGGTCGGCGTCGAGTCCTCCGGACGCGGTGGTGAGCGAGGAGGAGCCGACCTTGACGACGATCCTGCGGGCCTGTGCCACCGCGTCCTGCCGTGCCGCTGCCACCGTGCTCAGCCTCTGCTCTCGCGCTCTCACGTGCCCGTACGCCCGTACCGACGGCCGGATGGGCCCTTTCCTGCTTCCAGGCCGGTCAGCGTACGCGGAACCGGCCGCGCGGGGGTGGCCCATTTCACTGGATGGGACGCGGGTGAAGTCCGCGACGCGGGTCAAACGCCGGTCAAACGCGCGTCAACACGACGACCGGCCGCCGACAGAAGCGGTCCCGCGGGTGTAACAACAGTCGTGATACCGGGGCTGCCCCCGGCGCTAGGCTGGCGGAAATGGTGCCCGCGTACTTCGCCGATGACAGCGACTCCCCTTCTACTTGAAACAGCCGAGACCACACACGAGATGGGCCATCCGTACATGCCGGTAAAAGTGAGCGTCGTCATTCCCGTATACAACCCGGGAAAGTACCTCGACCCCTGCCTGGATTCGCTGTTGGCCCAGACACTGCCCGCCGAGGACTTCGAGGTGCTTTTCGTCGATGACGGATCGACGGACGACACCCCGGCCCGGCTGGACAAACTCGCCGAGGAACATCCGCACTTCCGCGTGATCCACATCCCCAACTCCGGCTGGCCGGGGAAGCCCAGGAACATCGCGGTCGAGGAGGCCGCGGGCGAGTACGTGCAGTTCGTCGACCAGGACGACCACCTGGCGTCGGACGCGCTGCGCCGGCTGTACGAGATGGGGCACCGCAATGGCTCCGACATCGTCATCGGCAAGGTCGCGTCCAATTTCCGCGGCGTTCCGCACGGCGTTTTCAAGACAAACCGCGAGAAGTGCGATCTGACCAACGCACCGCTGTACGACAGCCTCACCCCGCACAAGATGTTCCGTACCGAGTTCCTCCGCGAGAACGGCATCGCCTACCCCGAGGGCAAGCGGCGGCTGGAGGACCAGCTGTACCTGATGCAGGCGTATTTCCGGGCCAAGGTCGTCTCGATTCTGGGGAATTACACCTGCTACTACTACTCGAAGCGGGACGACGGCCGGAACGCCGGATCGACCCGGATCGTGCCCTCCGGGTACTACGGCAACCTCCGCGAGGTCCTGGAGGTCGTCCAGAAGAACACTGAACCGGGTGAATTCCGGGACCGGTTGCTGCGCCGCTTCTACCGGGTGGAAATGCTCGCACGGCTGAGCGAACCGTCGGTTCTCGGCTACGCGCCGGAGTACCTGGACGAGATGTGCGACGCGGTGCTGCCGCTCGCGCGCGACTTCATGCACGACGGTGTGCACGACGGGCTCGGCGCGCTCACCCGGCTGCGCTCCACCCTGCTGCGGGCCGGCGACCGCGAGGGGCTGGTGAAGGCCGCCGCCTTCGCCAAGTCCGTGACGGGCGCGGCCCGTCTGGAGGACTTCGTCTGGGAGCCCGACGGCAGGATCGCGCTCACCGTCACCGGCCGGCTGGTCCACGGCGAGGACCACCGCCCGCTGCGCTTCGTCCGCCGCGACGGCCGCTACTACCTGCACCCGGAGATCACCGCGGGAGTGCTGCCGGACGGTGAACTCCTCGACGTCACCGACGACATGGGCGAGTTCAAGGGCGAGATGTCGCTGCGCAACCGGGAGACGGCCGTCGAGTGGCCGTGCCCCGCCGAGTTCACCGTCAAGATCGAGAAGGCCGCGGAGACCGGCTCCGACGAGGACGTGTACGAGGTCGTCCTGCGCGGCACCGGCCGTGTCACCAGCGAGGCGGTCAAGGGCCGGGGCCGGGTCTCGCGCGGCTTCTGGGACGTCTGGGTGCCGCTGCGCGGCCTCGGTCTCGTGCGCAAGGCCAGGCTCGGCGCGGACCGGGCGCCGCAGGTGGACGCCAAGTGCCTGCCGGCCCTGCTCGGTACGTCCGCCCGGCCGGTCATCCCGTACTTCACCGACCCGTACGGCAACCTCACCCTCGATGTCGCGGGCCGCGCCAAGAAGCTGGCCGCCCATCTGGCGGACCGTCCCGTCTTCCGGATGCCGGGCGGCCGGGCCGAGTTGCGGCTCGACGTCTTCACCGGCTCCGCCTCCGGCTCCTACCCGGTCGAGCTGGTGGTGACCGGCGCGGACGGCACCTCCAGGACCGCCCCCGCCACGCTCCGGCCCGACCACGGCAGGGCCCATCTCGACGTGCCCCCGCGCGTCCCCGGACTGCCCGCGGGCACCGCGCGGCTCTCCGTACGGCTGGACGGCCCGACCGCCCCCGAGCTGGAGCTGTGCGAGGTGCCCGTCACGGAGGACGGCCGGATTCGGCTGGACCGCGGCGATCTGCCCCAGGTCGATCCGCTGCTCGTCCGGGTGGTGACGGTGCAGCGCCGCAGGGCGTCCGTGCGCAAGGTGCTGCGCTCCGTGGCCGGTCCGATCGTGCGCCGGCTGCCTCCGGCGACGCGCAAGCGGGTCCGGCGGCTCGCGGCCCGGCTCTGACGGGTGCCGCCCCCAGCAGCGAGTACCAGAAACAGAACAAGGATGTGATCAGATGCAGCCGCTTTCGATCGAAGGCTCCTGGATGCACGAGCCCAAGGTCTTCCCGGACAGCCGTGGCAGCTTCCACGAGTGGTTCGGGGCGGAGGACTTCGCCAAGTCCGTCGGGCATCCGCTGAACCTCGCCCAGGCCAACTGCTCGGTGTCCGGCCTCGGCACGCTGCGCGGCATCCACTTCGCCGATGTGCCGCCCAGCCAGGCCAAGTGCGTCAAGTGCGTGCGCGGCGCGGTGCTCGACGTGGTCGTGGACATCCGCGTCGGCTCCCCGACCTACCGGCGCTGGGAGGCGGTCAGGCTGGACGACGTGGACCATCGCTCGGTGTACCTCGCGGAGGGGCTCGGGCACGCCTTCATGGCGCTGACCGATGACGCGACGGTCGTCTACCTCTGCTCCGAGGGGTACGCGCCGCAGCGCGAGCACGGCATCAATCCGCTGGACCCGGCGCTCGGCATCGAGTGGCCCGCGGACATCGCCCCGCAGCTGTCCGACAAGGACGCCGCCGCCCCGACGCTCGCGGAGGCCGAGGCCACGGGCCTGCTGCCGTCGTACGAGGAGTGCCGGGCGTACTACGCGGAGCTGGCCGCGCGCGGCTGAACCGGCCCGGCGCGGCACAGCCCGAAGGGCCCGCGCGATCCGATGCGATCGCGCGGGCCCTTCGGTGTGCTCCGGCGGTGCGCCCGGGAGCCGGGCGGCGTCAGCCGGTGATCGCCTCGATCTGCCGGCGCAGCGGTACGAAGGCGGAGCGCGAGCGGCGCAGATTGCGGGCCCTGACCAGACCGGGCCAGAAACCGGCGCCGAGCAGCGCCTCGGGCCGCACCGCGTTCTTGCGGCCGAGCACCTCCTGGGGCACGTCCTGCGGGTCGGGGACGACGTACTCCTCGATGATCTTGTCGTACGCGTTCTTCAGCACCGTGGACTCGGAGTTGGCGCCGAAGACGGCCACCACTCCGGTCGGTGCGGTGTCGACGTCGACGACGAGCAGATCGGGGCGGTGGCGCCGCAGCACCTGGGCGACCTTGTAGACGTCGCCCGCCCAGAACGTGGTGTGCCGGTCGCGGGCGGCCTCGTCCACGTCACGCGGCAGCATGTCGTCGAGGATGATCACGCTGGACCAGCGGGAGTGCCGCTCGACGTTCATGAAATCGCGCAGCGCGTACTCGAAGAGGTGCATGCCGTCGATGAAGGACAGTTCGAGCTTCGGCTCTCCGCCGAGCAGGTTGGCCGGGTCGCGGCGGGCCAGCGCGCGGAACGGGTTCCGGCCGTTGCGCAGATGGATCAGCGGGTCCTTGCGCGCGAAGAAGTTGTCGCTGGTGGCCTTGACCAGGTGCACATCACAGCTGATGTCCGTGACCACGCGGAAAGCCGGGTCGACGGCGACGGAGGGAGCCCGGGACAGTGCCAGACTGCGCCCGTCGTTGACCCCGATTTCCAAATAGGTGCGGGGTTTGTACACACGGTGCATATGGCGCAGGAAGCCGTGGCGATCCACGTAAGGGGCCCTTCACTGAGAATCAACAACCAGGGATTGATTCTCAGTGAACTTAGTGGGAAAAAGCCCGCAACGTAAACATCTACTGGCCGGTAACACTCGTTTGGCGCTCAGCCGTCAGCAGTTCGGGAAACGCCTCGGTGAGCGCGGCGCGCCAATTCCTGAGGGGCTCGATTCCGGCGCGCTTCCACGCCTCGTGTCCCAGCACGCTGTACGCGGGGCGGGGAGCCGGCCGGACGAACGCCGCGCTGTCCGTCGGAAGGACCCGCTCCGGATCGGCGCCCAGCAGCCGGAAGATCTCCCGGGTGAAGCCGAACCAGCTGGTCTCGCCGCCACTGGTGCCGTGATAGATGCCCGGCTCGGCCGTCCCCGCCAGCGCCGCCCGGCCCAGCCGGACCAGCAGACCGGCGAGATCGGCCGTCCAGGTGGGCTGGCCGCGCTGGTCGTCGACCACGTCGAGGGTGTCCTTGACGGACTCCAGCTTGATCATCGTGCGGACGAAGTTGCCGCCGCCGGCCCCGTACAGCCACGCCGTACGGACGACGTAGCCGCGCTCGGGGAGCGTGTCGAGCACCGCGCGCTCCCCCGCCAGCTTGGTGCGCCCGTAGGCGCCGCGCGGGCCGGTGGGAGCGTCTTCCGCGTACGGGGTGCCCGCGTCGCCGGGGAAGACGTAGTCCGTGGAGATCTGGACCAGCACGGCCCCGGACTCCCGGCACGCCTCGGCGAGGACGCGCGGTCCTGTGCCGTTGACGGCGAGCGCCTCGGACTCCTGGGACTCCGCGTCGTCCACGGCGGTCCAGGCGGCGCAGTTGACCACCACGGCGGGCTCGTGGGCCCGCAGGGCGGCGCGCACGGCGGCCGGGTCGGTGATGTCCAGCGCGGCCCGGTCGAGACCGGTGGCGGGCTCGCCCTCGGCGGCGAGCCGGGCCAGCAGGTCCCGCCCGAGCATCCCGCCGGAACCGGTGACCAGCCAGGCGCTCACAGCGCGGCCCTGGCCTTCAGCGGCTCCCACCAGGCGCGGTTGGCCCGGTACCACTCCACGGTCTCGGCGAGGCCCGCGGCGAAGTCCTTGCGCGGCTCGTACCCCAGCTCGTCGCGGATCTTGGCGCAGTCCACGGAGTAGCGGCGGTCGTGGCCCTTGCGGTCGGTGACGTACTCCACGCTGGTGTCCCAGTCGGCTCCGCACGCCTCCAGCAGCAGCCCGGTCAGCTCCTTGTTGGACAGCTCCGTACCGCCGCCGATGTTGTAGACCTGGCCGGGCCTGCCCTGCGTACGGACCAGTTCGATGCCCTGGACGTGGTCGTCGATGTGCAGCCAGTCGCGGACGTTCCCGCCGTCCCCGTACAGCGGGACCTTCCTGCCGTCCAGCAGGTTGGTGATGAACAGCGGGATGACCTTCTCGGGGAAGTGGTGGTGCCCGTAGTTGTTGGAGCAGCGGGTCACCCGCACGTCGAGACCGTGGGTGCGGTGGTACGAGAGGGCGATCAGGTCGCTGGACGCCTTGGCCGCCGAGTAGGGCGAGTTGGGGGCCAGCGGGTCGGTCTCGGGCCAGGAGCCCTCGTCGATCGAGCCGTACACCTCGTCGGTGGAGATGTGCACGAAGGTGCGGACACCGGCGCGGTGGGCGGCGTCGATCAGCGTGTGCGTCCCGACGACGTTGGTGCGGACGAACTCCGCGCCGCCGTCGATGGAGCGGTCCACGTGCGACTCGGCGGCGAAGTGCACCACCTGGTCGTGCTCGGCCATCAGCTTGCCGACGAGTTCGGCGTCGCAGATGTCCCCCTGGACGAAGACGAAGCCGGGGTGGTCGCGCACCTCGTCCAGGTTGGCCGGGTTGCCCGCGTAGGTCAGGCTGTCGAGGACCGTGATCCGGACGTTCCCGGGGCCCTGGGGCCCGAGCACCGTACGGACGTAGTGCGAGCCGATGAAGCCCGCACCTCCGGTCACGAGAATCCTGTCGGTCATGAGGAGATCTGCACCTTGCTGTGGTCACCGAGGACGAGTCGGTGGGCGGACGGGGTACGGGGCGCCGGGGTGATCTCGACATCCCTGCCGATCAGCGACGCCTGTACCCGGCGCACGCCGGTGATGGAGGAGCCGCGCAGAACGATGGAGTACTCGATCTCGCTGTCCTCGATCCTGCACCCTTCCGAAACGGACGTGAAGGGGCCGACGTAGGCGTTGTGGACCACGGTGTCCGCGCCGATGATCGCGGGACCGACGATACGGCTGCCGGTGACCCGCGCGCCCGCCTCGATCCTGACCCGCCCTATGATCTCGGTCTCGTCGTCCACACTGCCGTCGCGGCAGGGCTCCACGGTCTCCAGCACCGAGCGGTTGACCTCCAGCATGTCGGTGACGTTGCCGGTGTCCTTCCAGTACCCGGAGATGGTGGTGGACCGCACGTCGCGCCGCTGGTCGATCAGCCACTGGATGGCGTGCGTGATCTCCAGCTCGCCGCGCCAGGAGGGCTCGATGGCGCGCACCGCCTCGTGGACGGCCGGGGTGAAGAGGTAGACGCCGACGAGCGCGAGATCGCTCTTGGGCTCCGCCGGTTTCTCCTCAAGGGCCACCACCCGTCCCTCCGCGTCGAGTTCGGCGACGCCGAAGGAGGTGGGGTTGGGCACCTTCGTCAGCAGGATCTGCGCGTCGGGCCGCTCCGCGCGGAAGCCGTCCACCAGACCGCTGATACCGCCGACGATGAAGTTGTCCCCGAGGTACATCACGAAGTCGTCGTCGCCGAGGAAGTCCTTGGCGATGAGCACGGCGTGGGCGAGCCCGAGCGGGGCGTCCTGCCGGAGATAGGTGACCTTTATGCCGAACCGGGATCCGTCGCCGACGGCTTCCTTGATCTCCTCCGCGGTGTCACCGACGATGACACCGACCTCCGTGATGCCCGCCTCGGCGATCGATTCCAGGCCGTAGAAGAGCACCGGCTTGTTCGCCACCGGGACGAGCTGTTTCGCGGAGGTGTGCGTGATCGGGCGCAGGCGGGTACCCGCCCCGCCGGACAGTACGAGTGCCTTCACGATCCCCATCCCCTACTGGTCTTGGATGCCACCGGGCCTCGCCCGACCAGTCCGATTTTACCCACCATCTCCTTTTGGGGCCGCTGTTGGCCGTCCTGCGCGAGTGAACCGGGGGCGCACTGGAGTGCGCTCCAGAGGCGCCGCGCGCGGGCGAGCGCCGGTCGGGTACCACCGGCGCCGCTCCGGCGGTGCGCCCCTCGCTCTCCATCGGATGCCCGTCCGGACCACGATGATGCGGCCCGGACGGATGTGATCACGCGACGCGGTTGCGCAGCAGCGCTATGGCCCGCGCCTGAGCGCGCACCCGGCGTGCCACTCTGCGCGCCAGCGAGTTGCGCCGGCGGACGATCTCGGGCGGCTCGATGCGCCGCTGCCCCGGCTTGCCCAGCCAGTCGGGCACGGTCACCTCGAACGCCGTCGCCTTCAGGCCGGAGGAGCGGTCCTCGAAGTGCGGGAAGACCAGGTGGGGGCTGCGGTCCCGGCCGCGGTGGACCACCTCGGGCACGGTCTCCGCCTTGACGAAGGCCAACATGTCCGCCAGCAGATCGAGCCGCCCCAGGGCCACGCACTCCAGGCGCAGCCGCTCGGCGACCTTGATGCGCCGGGCGACGCCGGGGGTCCAGTAGCGCTCCATGAGCGGCGCCGCCAGCTCCAGCTTGTGTTTCTGTATCTTCTTCGGCTGCTTCAGGATTCCGTGCCCGAACTGCTGGATCAGGCCGACCGTGAAGGGTCTGACCATCAGCCGGTCCCGCTTGGGTCCTGCCGGTACGAGTGCGGAGATGAGCGCCATCAGCGCGCTCGCCGAATCGAAGCGCAGTGTGTAACTGCCGCTCTTGGTCACGTGTTTGCCGTCGTCCCGGCCGACCAGGTAATAGCAGGTGTAGTCGGCGATGACCGAGACTCCGGCGCCCCGGATGTACGCCTCCATGGTGAAGAGCGCGTCCTCGCCGGTCTTCAGCCCCTCGTCGAAGCGCAGGTCCAGCCGTTCGATGAGGGCGCGGCGGAAGAGTTTCTGCGCGCTGAGCGTGTAGATGACCTGGGAGTCGTAGATGTCGACGCGGTCGGCGGTGCGGCGCCACATCGACTTGGGCGCCCCCCGGTTCACCCCTTCCACCTTGCCGAGCACCACGTCCGTACCGGCGCGGTCGGCCATGGCGACCATGCGTTCCAGGGATTCCTCGGCGAAGTAGTCGTCCGCGTCGAGAAAGAAGACATAGCGCCCCCGGGCCATGCCGATCCCTACATTGCGCGGCCCACTGGGACCGCCCGAATTGGCCTGGCGTACCACCCTGGTCGGGATGGCCGTCCGCGCCGCGAATTCCTCCAGGTATTCCCCCGTGCCGTCGGTCGAGCCGTCGTCTATGGCGACGATCTCGATGCGGTCGGCGCCCAGAGTCTGGGCTTCGACCGATTCCAGACAGCGGATCAAGTAGGGCATCGCCTCATATGCCCCGACGATCACACTCACATCAGGAACTGACTTATCGTTCATCGGAAAAGAAGACAGATTCCGGAGAATGTTGGTTGCGTCGTCACCTTCAACAGTCTTTGTGACTGCCATCACATGACTCTGACGGAGTGTCGACCCCCGAGCGGCCCCCCGAGCGGCCCCCGGAGGGGCCCCGGAGCGGCTCTCCGGGCGCGGCGGCGGACGAACCGGCGGACAGCGGCGAAAAGCCCGGCGGGGCGCCGCTGGGGCGCCCCGCCGGGCTTCTCTCGTACCGGCTTACCGCCGGGGTCGCGCTATCCCCTTACCGGTGAGTCCAGGTCGTTGACCTCGGGCTCGGCCGTCGGCGCGGAGTCGTCCGGCGGCGCCGCGCCCTCCGGCTCGGCGAGCCGCTGCTCGACGCCGGTGTTGCGCGCCTGCGCCTTCTCGGCCAGTTCCCGCGTCGCCGCGTTGAACTGCTCCATCGACGTGGGCTCGTCGGGCCCCAGCAGATACCGCTTCAGTTCGGTACGGGCGCGCGCCAGCGGGTCGGCGGCCGGGTCGGCCACCGAGGTGAGCAGCTCGTCCAGCTCCACCGCGCTGTTGGAGAGGACCACGGCGGCCCGTACGGCGGTGTTCTGCCGCTTGAACTCCTCGACGCCCAGCTCGGCCGAGTCGGTGACCGCGTACGGCTTGCCGCTCGCGATGAAGTCCGACACCACGCTGGAGATGTCGGAGACCATGGCGTCCGACTGGTTGAAGCAGTCGTACAGCTTCGGCTCCGGCCCGGTGACGACCCGGTGTTCCCAGTAGCCGAAGGAGCGCCAGTAGGCGTCGTTCCACTCGTCGCGCAGCCGCTTGGCCTCGTCGAGCCACCCCTGGTCGACCAGCGAGACCCGCGAGCGCTCCGCCTCGTCGCCGCCCGCGCGGCCGGGGGCGTCGAGCGCCGCCAGCGCCGTCTCCGTACGGGCCAGCTCGGCCAGCGCGGTGCTCTGCTCCGCGGCGGCCGCCGCGGCGGCCTCCGCCCAGCGGGGCTCGGTGAGCCTGGCGGCCGTGGCCGCGCTCAGCAGGTTCGCGATCCGCCCGTGGACGGCCTTGGCCTTGGGGTCACGGATGCCCGTGAACGGGTGCGGCTTGTAGATCACCCGGACCGGGCGCTCCGCCGCGAGCAGCCGCTTGATGATGTTCTCACCGGCCAGCAGCAGCGAGGTGTTGCCGGGGTTGTCGTCCCAGCCCTCCCAGGTGGGCGCGTACAGAACCGTGGGGATCGGGTTCTTCGGGGCGCCGCTCGACAGCTGGATCGGCGCCAGTTGCGGGCGCCCCACCTCGACGATGTCCTCGTCGCGCACGCCGACATCGGCCAGCGCGTAGCGGTCGCGGCCGGCCCGGCCCGCGGTCCACACCTCGTCGTACGCCTTGCTGTACGGGTTGACGCTGGCGAGCTTGTCGCTGTCGCCGTGGCCGATGAAGACGTGCTTCATGGTGGGCACGCGCAGCAGGTGGATGTTCTTGCCGACGTTGGCCGCGTACAGGGCCACCCGGACCGTGGAGAGGTCCAGGTTCATCAGGTGCGTCCCGCCGGGGACGCAGATCACCGGCACCGCGGTCGGCGCGAGCTGGGCGGCGATCCCGCGCTCACGCAGGAGGATCAGCGGCCGGCCCTCGATCTGCTCCATGGTCTCCAGCCACATGTTGACCTGGTAGGCCGACTCCTTGGATCCGGAGAAGTAGAGCACCACGGTGGGCCGGTACTCGCGCAGCCAGCCGTCGACGGCGGTCAGTACGGTCGAGGCGGCCGGGACCCGGCGGCGCCCGCGCAGGTACCACGTGAGAGCGCCGACGTAGAGGACGCCGAGGCCGATGGTGAGGCCCACCCCCACATAGCCGTAGACGTAGTCGTTGGTCCACGCGGCGACGATCAGACCGGCCACCGCGGGCAGATCCAGATGCAGTATCTTCTCGCCGGAGCGGCGCAGCAGGCCGCCCGGCGGCGCGTCGGGGATCCTGATGGCGCTCAGGTCGACGTTGCGGGTCACGACCGGCATGGTGCGGCGCAGCCGGATCAGGGTCGCGAGCGCGCCGTGGCAGACCTGGAGGGCGTAGAAGACCAGGAAGCCGCCGAGCATGACGTAGAAGATGACCCGGTCCGCGAGGTCGAGCCGCGCCACGAGCAGGATCAGCAGCAGCTGACGCACGAGGAAGCGGATCGACAGACCGGCTCGGACTTTCTGGAGCCGGTTGACCAGGTAACTGCCACGCATATGCAGAAAGCGGTCGGCTGCGTAGGTCACAGCCGCGGCCCCGGCGAAGAAGCCGAGATTCGGGATCAGCGCGGCGAGCAGCACACACGGATAGCCGAGCCCCAGCAGGACTGCCGCGGCCAGCTCGGACCGGCTGCCCACGCGGGCCAGTCGAATGGCGGTCGAAATCACGAAGAACCTGCTCCAGAGGGGTGCCGGTTATTTCACATTTGAAGGAAATTGTGAAGGTGGGGCTTCACGCATTCGGGCCTCCGCGATATGCCGTAAGGCGATCGCAGAGGCCCGAAACATGCAAGTTGTGGAGAATTATTACACATCTTCCTGACGGTCCAGCACGGCGGCCAGCGCCTGCTCGAAATCCGACGCCTCGGAGGCGCCGCGCGTCGGGTCCTGCTGCCGTACGTCGATCACGTGGCCGGTCAGCTCGGAGAGCAGCACGTCCAGGGAGGTCCTGGCGACCGCCTCGGAGGAGAGCAGCGATCCCTCGGGCTCCTGGCCGAACGCCTTGGTGCGCATGGGGGTCGCGGTGCGCTCGGGGTTGACGCAGTTGACGCGGATCGCCTCGCCTGCCCATTCGTCCGAGAGCGCCTGGGTGAGGTTCACCATGGCCGCCTTCGTGGACGAGTAGAGGCTGTACTCGGCGCGGCCCCGGGTGTAGCTGCTGGAGGTGTAGAGCAGCAGCTGGCCCTTGGTCTCCACCAGGTACTTGTACGAGGCGCGCGCGATCTGCACCGGGGCCAGGTAGTTGACGTTCAGGGCTTCCTGGATGGTGGTGTTGTCGGTCTCGGCCAGCTTGCCGATGCGCAGCACGCCCGCGGTGTTGATGACGTAGTCGATGCGGCCGGTCTCGCCGTAGGCGCGGGACAGCGCGTCGTCGACGTGCTCCGGGTTCTCCACGTGCGTACCGGTGGTGGAGCGGCCCAGTGCGTAGACCTTGGCGCCGTAGCCCTCGGCGAGCCGCGCGATGTCGGCGCCGATGCCGTACGAACCGCCGAAGACCACCAGCGTCTTGTCGGCGAGCAGTTCCCGGTAGGCGTCCTCGGAGACCTGCTGCGGAGCGGCGGTGGAGGCCAGCTGGAAGAGCTTGTCGGCGATGAAGACGTCGACCGGCTGGGTCACCTTCATGTTGTACTCGTCGCCCGCGACGACGTAGATCGGCACGTCCGGCAGGTACTTGAGGACGACGGAGCAGTCGTCGGTGGCCTGGAAGTTGGGGTCTCCCGCGGCCACCTCGTACGCCCTGCGGATGGTGGAGAGCTTGAACGCCTGCGGGGTCTGGCCGCGCCGCAGCCGGGAGCGGTCGGGGACGTCGGTGATGAACTCGCCGTCGCCGCCGTGCGTACGGGTCACGATGATGGTGTCGGCGGACGGGATCGCCACGTCCACGGCCGCGTAACGGCCGAGCGCGTCCACGCAGTCCTTGATCACGTGCTGGGACAGCAGAGGGCGTACGGCGTCGTGGAACAGGACGTTGCGGTCCTCGCCCTCCGCCAGCCCCTCACCGAGGGCGGCGATGGCACGCTCGGTGGTCTCGTTGCGCGTCGTGCCGCCCTCGATGACCCGGGTGACCTTGGTCAGACCGGCCTTGGCGACGATCTTCTCCACGTCCGGCACATAGCCCGGCGCCATGAGCACGATCACGTCGTCGATCGAGTCGCTCTGCTCGAAGATCCACAGCGTGTGCTCGATGACGGCCTTCCCCGCGATCTTCAACAGCTGCTTCGGGATCGACAGACCCACCCGCTGACCTGTACCGCCCGCCAGGACGACGGCGGTGGTGCGGGGCTTCGCGGGCGACGCGGAAGTTGCAGACACAGGACTGACCTACCTTGCGGGCTCAGAGGATGTAGCGATGGTCCCACTCGCGGCAATCCTCCCGCAAGGCGGACCACGACCGGGGGCCACCGGCACGCAACCCCTGGTTCACCTGCGACGACGAGTGCGCCCGTGGGACGTGGAGCGGGGGCGCCCGTGAAGGACACCACAGAAGTTTCACGTACGAGCGCGAAGGGTCGCACATGAGAGAGGACGAGTTGCGTTCGGACGGTCACCCGGTGCGACAACGGGCGGTCGCGGCTGCTGCCGTGACCGCCCGCGCACGGCGCCGCGCCGACCGCCCGCGCACGGCGCCGCGCGACCCGGCGCCGGAGGATCCGCGGCTCAGAAGGGCCGGAACGTGTCGTACTCCTTCTGCGACTCGTCCCGCTCGGCGTCCCGATCGCGGCGGCGCTGCGCGGCCGGACGGGGCTCCTCCAGCCGGTGGTCCTCACCGCGTCGTCCGAGCATCTCGGCGCCCGCCATCATCGTCGGCTCCCAGTCGAAGACGACGGCGTCCTCCTCGGGGCCGATGGCCACGCCGTCGCCCGCGCGCGCGCCGGCCTTCATCAGCCGCTCCTCGACCCCGAGCCGGCTCAGCCGGTCCGCGAGATAGCCGACCGCCTCGTCGTTGTTGAAGTCGGTCTGCCGCACCCAGCGTTCGGGCTTCTCGCCCCGTACGCGGTAGATGCCGTCCTCCTCCAGCGCGACGGAGAAGCCCGCGTCGTCGACGGCCTTCGGGCGGATGACGATACGGGTCGCCTCCTCCTTCGGCTTGTCGGCGCGGGACTTGGCGACGATCTCGGCGAGGGCGAAGGACAGCTCCTTGAGGCCCATGTGGGCCACGGCGGAGACTTCGAGGACCCGGTAGCCGCGCTGCTCCAGGTCGGGCCGGATCATCTCGGCGAGATCCTTGCCGTCCGGGATGTCGATCTTGTTGAGGACGACGACGCGCGGCCGGTTGTCGAGCCCGCCGTACTGCGTCAGCTCCTCCTCGATCACATCGAGGTCGGTGAGCGGGTCACGGTCGGACTCCAGCGTGGCCGTGTCCAGGACGTGCACGAGGACGGAGCAGCGCTCGACGTGGCGCAGGAACTCCAGACCGAGGCCGCGGCCCTGGCTGGCGCCCGGGATCAGGCCGGGGACGTCCGCGATGGTGTAGACAGTCGAACCGGCGGTGACCACACCGAGGTTGGGCACGAGCGTGGTGAACGGGTAGTCCGCGATCTTGGGCTTGGCCGCCGAGAGGACGGAGATCAGCGACGACTTCCCGGCGCTCGGGTAGCCGACGAGCGCCACGTCGGCGACCGTCTTCAGCTCCAGGACGACGTCCCCGCTCCGGCCGGGCTCGCCGAGCAGCGCGAAGCCGGGCGCCTTGCGGCGGGCCGAGGCCAGCGCGGCGTTCCCGAGACCGCCCCGGCCGCCGTCGGCGGCGACGTAGGTGGTGCCCTCGCCGACCAGGTCGGCGAGCACGTTGCCGCGCTTGTCGAGGACGACGGTGCCGTCGGGCACGGGCAGGACGAGGTCGTGGCCGTCCTTGCCCGAGCGGTTGCCGCCCTCGCCCGGCTTGCCGTTGGTGGCCTTGCGGTGCGGCGAGTGGTGGTAGTCGAGCAGCGTGGTCACGGACTGGTCGACGACCAGGATGACATCCCCGCCCCGGCCACCGT
Source organism: Streptomyces corynorhini (assembly GCF_003346515.1). Classification (GTDB taxonomy): domain Bacteria; phylum Actinomycetota; class Actinomycetes; order Streptomycetales; family Streptomycetaceae; genus Streptomyces; species Streptomyces corynorhini. Next base: position 74,158 of record NZ_QQNA01000011.1, on the reverse strand, counting down.
TGCCGCCGTCGGGCCCACCGAGCGGCTTGAACTTCTCACGGTGTACGGAGGCGCAGCCGTGGCCTCCGTTACCCGCGGCGACATGCAGCTCGACGCGGTCCACGAAGGTGGTCATGGGGATTGCCTCCAGTACATACGGAAATGTCTTACGTGAGAACACACGAAGGGCGGACCCGCTTCCCGTCTCCGGGAAGTGAGGTCCGCCCTCGCGAAGAAAACCGTTCTACAGCGTGCCTGTGCCGGAACGGCTCAGGCGACCGGAACGATGTTCACGACCTTGCGGCCACGGCTGGTGCCGAACTCCACCGCGCCGGGGTTCAGCGCGAACAGCGTGTCGTCGCCGCCACGGCCGACGCCGGAACCCGGGTGGAAGTGCGTGCCGCGCTGGCGGACCAGGATCTCACCGGCGTTGACGACCTGACCGCCGAAGCGCTTCACGCCGAGCCGCTGAGCATTGGAATCGCGCCCGTTCCGAGTGGACGATGCGCCCTTCTTATGTGCCATGTCTCCTCAGTCCCTTACTTCGCAGCCGCGGGGATGCCGGTGACCTTGATCGCCGTGTACTGCTGGCGGTGGCCCTGGCGACGGCGGTAGCCCGTCTTGTTCTTGTAGCGAAGGATGTCGATCTTCGCGCCCTTGTGGTGGTCCACGATCTCCGCCGTGACCTTGATGCCGTCCAGCACCCACGGGTCGCTGGTGACGGCGTCGCCGTCGACCACGAGCAGGGTCGAGAGTTCGACCGTGTCGCCAACCTTGGCGGTGGGAATCTTGTCAACCTCAACGATGTCGCCGACAGCAACCTTGTGCTGGCGACCACCGCTGCGCACGATGGCGTACACGCGGATCTCACTCTCGCTCGGAACGGAAACCCCTGATGCCAGCCGCTCACACGGCCCGGGGGCCGTGACGATCCGGAAAGGACGAGCGGCCTCTTCCGACCGCGCCCGAAAGCGCTGGGAAGGTAGGTGCTCAGGGGTAGGCGCGCATACAAACACGCCGACGGTCAACAGTACGGGCCGCCCCGCACAGAATCAAACCGGGTCCTGGCCCGGGAAGAGCCGACTCCCCAAAGAAATACCCATTCTTCGACCCGCGACGGCGACACCCGTTCCGCGACACCCTGTTCGGATCGCGTCACCCTGCGTGGCGACAACTCCCGGCGCCGGGTACGGAAGCGGACGGAAGCGAGCAGAAGCCGACGGCGCCCCGCGGCAGCGGGCGATTCCCGGGCGCTCCCGGTGTTCATCCTGTGGTCACCGGGACTTACCCGTGCTGCGATACTCCGTACGGTCCATTCCTGACCCGGACCGTGGAGTCATACCGTGCTCTCCTCCCGTATCTCCGACGCATCATTGGCACGCATCGCGCGATGGGGCGTCGCGCGCATGGCCAAGACCGACTCTCCCGGTCTCGCCGAGCGCGTGCTGGGTATCGCCGCGCACCGTGTCCGGGACTCCCGCCTCAAGGCGGATGTCCTCGCCGAGGCCGCCGAGAGCCGGTTCGCCCTCGGGTACACCCCGCGCCATCTGCGCCAGGCGTACGCCGCGGAGCTGGCCTGCGCGGACGGACATCTGAAGGCGGGCCGGCAGAACGAGGCCGCCGCGTCCGTGGCCAAGGCCCTCCTGCTCGCCTTCCACCGGGGCCCGCACCTGGACAGTCTCTCCTCACCGCTCGCCACGGACCCGCGGGCGTTCACCGCCCCCCTGCGCGGCAGCGCGGCCATGCGCGTCCTGCGGGCGGGCCCCGGCCGCGAGGAGGCCGTGGCCGCGCCGCCCGCCGACCGGCCCCTGCGGCTGCTCGTCGCGTACAGCGCCAACAAGAATTTCCTGGCCGAGGTGATCGCGCGGTACGAGCACCACCCCGGGGTGGAGCTACGGGTCCTCGACACCGCCGCCGACCCCGGACTCGCGCCCCTCGCCAAGGGAATGGGCCGCATGACCGGGCGCAGGCTCGGCGGTCAGCAGGCGTACGGACGTCAGGCGGAGGCGGCGCTGCGGCCCCATCTGGACTGGGCCGATGTCGTCTTCATCGACTGGTGCGCCGCGGCTGCCGCCTTCTTCACGCTGGTCGACCCCGGGACGACCAGGATCGTCGTGCGGCTGCACAGCTACGAGGCGCTCACCCACTGGCCCCATCTCGTCGACTTCTCGCGCGTGGACGACCTCGTCTTCGTCAGTGAGCATCTGCGCGATCTGTCCGTGTCGGCCGTGCCGGGGCTCGGGGAGAAGAGCGCGCCGCGGCTCCATGTGATCGACAACGCCGTCCTGACCCGTCGTTTCGTCCGGCCCAAGACCCCGGACGCGCGGTTCACCCTGGGGCTCATGGGCACCAGCCAGATCGCCAAGGACCCGCGCTGGGCGCTGGAGGTCCTGCGGCTCGTACGGCGCGAGGACGCCCGGTACCGGCTCCAGCTCGTCGGCGGTCCCTTCAACTCCGCCGCACCCGGCGTGGAGCGCTACCGGCGAGCGTACGAAGCGGAGCTGGCGCCGCTGCGGGAGTCCGGCGCCGCCCGGCAGTTGGGCCGGAGCGAGGACGTTCCGGCGGCCTTCACCGAGATCGGGGTCGTCCTCAGCTCCTCCGTCCGCGAGAGCTGGTCGCTCAGCACCGTCGAGGGCGCGGCCAGCGCGGCCGTTCCGGTGGTACGCGACTGGCCCTTCTTCGCCGGGACGCCCCATGGTGCCCGCACGCTCTTCCCGGAGTCCTGGGTGGTCACCACCCCCGCGGAAGCCGCGGCCCGGGTGAGGGAAGTCACCGCCACCGAGGAGAGCTGGCTGGCGGCGGGCCGCGCGGCGTCCGCACACGCCCTGGCCACCTGGGACTGGGAGAGGACCGGCGCCCACTTCGACCGGCTGCTGCTGGACCGGGCCCCGGACATATGCTCGCCGGGCCATATCACCATCGGAAAGGCAGCAGAGTGAACTACAGGGTCCAGCCCTCCGCCCAGGTCGACGCGACCGCCGTGATCGGCGACGGCAGCAGCGTCTGGGATCTCGCCCAGATCCGTGAGCGGGCACGACTGGGCGAAGGCTGTGTGGTGGGACGGGGCGCGTACGTCGGCACCGGCGTCCTGATCGGCGACAACGTCAAGATCCAGAACTACGCCCTGGTGTACGAACCGGCCGAGTTGGCCGACGGCGTCTTCATCGGCCCCTCCGTGGTGCTCACCAACGACCACAACCCCCGCTCCGTCGACCCGGAGGGCAAGCAGAAGCGCGGCGACGACTGGGAGGCGGTCGGCGTGCAGATCGCCGAGGGAGCCTCCCTCGGCGCCCGCTCCGTCTGTGTCGCCCCGGTGCGCATCGGCCGCTGGTCCATGGTCGCCGCCGGTGCCGTGGTGACGAAGGACGTGCCGGACTTCGCTCTGGTCGTCGGGGTGCCCGCCCGCGCTGTCGGCTGGGTCGGCAGGGCCGGGGTACGGCTCGTGGCCCGCGAGGAGGAGCCGGGGGTGTGGGAGTGCCCGCAGACGGGCGCGCTCTACCGGGAGAGCCCGGAGGGTGCGTTGGCCGAGGTCACGGCCGAGCCGGACGCGCGCCTGCCGTAGCCGCGCCCCGGCGCGCGCCCGCGGCGAGAGGCCCGCGGCGAGGGGCCCGACAGCGCCTTCCGGCCGCCCTGTCGGACCCCTCACGGCGTCAGCGGACGTCAGCCGCCTATCACCACGCGCCGTACGCCCTGCCACGCCTCCGGGTCCGTGGTGCGGCGCCCGTCGACCAGCACCGTGACATCCGGCAGGTCGGCGGGGGTCAGCTCGCGGTACTCGGCGTGGTCGGCCTGGAGGATCGCCGCGGTGACCTTCTCGCCGTCGTGCGGCGTGAGGCCGTGCGCGGTCAGTTCCGCCGCCGTGTACATCGGGTCGGAGACATACGCGACCGCGCCGCGCGCCGTCAGCGCCTCGACCGTCGGGAAGACCCCGGAGAAGGCGGTCTCCTTGACGCCGCCGCGGTAGGCGGCCCCCAGCACCAGGACGTTCACCCCGGTCAGATCGCCGTAGGCGGCGGCGAGCAGATCGACGGCGTACTCCGGCATCGCCGCGTTGGCCTCGCGCGCCGACCGTACGACCGTGGCCGACGGGTCGTTCCACAGATACATCCGCGGATAGATCGGGATGCAGTGGCCGCCGACCGCGATACCCGGCTGGTGAATGTGGCTGTACGGCTGGCTGTTGCAGGCTTCGATGACCTTCTTGACGTCGATGCCGCTCTGATCGGCGAAGCGCGCGAACTGGTTCGCCAGCCCGATGTTGACGTCCCGGTACGTGGTCTCGGCGAGCTTGGCCAGCTCGGACGCCTCCGCCGTACCCAGGTCCCAGACACCGTTCGGCCGCGGCAGGTCCTCGCGGGCGTCGAAGTCGAGCACCGACTCGTAGAACTCGACACCGTGGAGCGCCGACGCCTCGTCGATGCCGCCGACCAGCTTCGGATACCGGCGCAGGTCCGCGAAGACCCGGCCGGTCAGCACCCGTTCCGGGGAGAAGACCAGAGGGAAGTCCGCACCGGCGGTGAGTCCCGAGCCCGCTTCCAGCATCGGTGCCCAGCGCGTACGGGTGGTGCCCACCGGCAGGGTGGTCTCGTACGAGACGAGCGTGCCCGGCCGCAGGCCCTTGGCGATCGCCTCGGTGGCCGAGTCCATCCACCCGAAGTCCGGTACGCCCTCGGCGTCCACGAAGAGCGGGACGACGACCACGACCGCGTCGGACTGCGCGACCGCCGCCGTGGTGTCCGTCGTCGCGGAGAGCAGGCCCTCGCCGACGGCCCGCTTCAGCTTGACGTCGAGATCGTGCTCGCCGGGGAAGGGCTCGGTGCCCGCGTTGACCAGCTCGACGACCTTCTCGTTGACGTCGGCGCCGATCACCCGGTGGCCCTTGGCCGCGAACTGCACCGCGAGCGGCAGACCGATCTTGCCGAGCGCGACTACACAGATATTCATCGGATTCACTTCCTCTTCAGCCGGGACAGCAGCCTGCGCAGGCGCGCGCCGGGGCCGGACGGGGCTTCCCACAGCGGCGCGGTGGCGACCACCAGCCGCCCCTTCGGATTCGTACGCGCCGAGGCACGGTACGGGTCGTCCTGCCCCCAGCGCCGTGCCAGCGGCAGTGGCACTCCCTTGCTGCGGATCGGTATCTCGTACGTGCTGCCCGCGACGTCGGCGTAGACCCGCACGCCGCGCTTGGACCTGGCCCGGTCGACGGGTATGCGGGCCGTCAGGATCGTGCTGGATCCGTCGGGCGCTTCCTCGTACGCGAACTCCCCCACCGGCGCGGGAAGTTCATGGCCGGCCGGCAGACGGCGCGCACCCGGCTTGTCGGCGGTGTCGGGCATGGCTCCCCGGGCCAGCCGCGCCACCACGCCGGAGCGCTCCCCCACCACCGGGACCCGCGCCACCAGGACGAACGTCATCGCGTCGGAGTTCTGCTCCCAGTGCGCGGAGACCAGCCGCGTACCGGCGGACATCCGGCCCGTCACCGCCTCCCCGAGCACCTCGAAGGCGCGGTCGGGCAGGGCGACACCCAGGTCCCGCAGACCCGGGTAACGGGCGAAGGCCCGCCCCTTGTCCAGCAGGAAGGGCGGCGCTCCGCGCGCCCCCTCCTCGCGGATCGCCCGCTCCAGCTCGGTCACGGCGCCCCGCTGGGCCAGCAGGAGCCGGACCCGGCGCTTGACGCCGAGCGAGTCGCGCAGGGCGTCGGACAGGTACGCGTCGACGAGCCGTCCCACTCCCTCGCACACCGCGCTCTGGGTCACACGGTCGAGGCGCGTGAAGTCGTCCTGGACGAGCTTGGAGATCTCCCAGGTGAAGTGGCGCTTGAACACGGCGTCGCGGTCGGGGCCCGGCTCGATCAGCGCGGCCGTGTGCTCCATGACGGCCGCGACGCAGCGGAGCCGCGCCAGATGATCGGCCCGGTACGTGATGTTACTGGCGTCGCCGCGCTTCACCGCGTAGTAGCACGTGTAGTCACCGAGGACCGATATCCTCCGGCTCCGTACGCACGCCTCGATGGTGAAGGGCTGGTCGCTGCCGACCGGCATGTCCTCCGGGAAGCGGAGCCCGTGCTTCTCGACGAGTTCGCGGCGGAAGAGCTTGGTGTTGGCCAGGGCGAACGGCAGTTCCTTGCCGTACAGACTGACGTCCGGGTCGTTCTTCAGGTAGAGCGACTGCCGGACGTAGCGGCCGTTGGTGCCGACCATCTTGCCGATGACCACGTCGGACTCGTGCTCGTCCGCGTAGCCGACCATCCGGGCGAGGGCTTCCTCGCCGAGGTGGTCGTCCGACCCGATGAAGTAGACGTACCGGCCGGTGGCGACATCCAGCGCCCGGTTGCTCGGCGCGGCGGGGCCACCGGAGTTCTCCTGATGGATGACCTTCACCGTGCCGGGGTAGCGGGCGGCGAAGCGGTCGAGTTCGGCGCCGCTGTCGTCCGTCGAACCGTCGTCGACGGCGACGACTTCGAGGCGGTCGAGCCCGATGGTCTGCCCCACGAGGGAGTTCAGGCAATCGGTGAGGTACGGCATGGTGTTGTATACGGCGACGACGACGCTGACGTCGGGTACGGAACTCATACGGTCGCTCCCACGGCTCTCTCTCGGTCGGTACGGGCGGCGGCCGGGGTCTGCCCGAGCAGCCGCGAGTACACCCCGTCGAGCACGTCGGCCTGCGCCTCCCAGGTCCAGGTGTCGAGCAGCCCCTTCCCGTCGTACACCTGGCGGTACTTCTTGGGATCCGCCAGTACGGCCTTGACCGCGCGGACGTAGTCAGCGACGTCCTCGGCCTTGAAGACCTCGCCCTGGCCGGTCTCGGCGACCATCTCGCCCATGGTCTTCACATCGCTGACCACGAAGGGCAGCCGGGCGTGCGAGTACTCGAAGAACTTGGTGATCAGGGCGATCTCGTGGTTCGGCCAGTGGTGGATCGGGATGACCCCCACGTCCGCCGTCGCCAGGAACCGCACGACCTGGTAGTGCGGCACGTACGGGAGGATGTGGACCCGGTCCGACACGCCCAGCTCTTCGGCGCGCGTCCGCAGCGTGTTCATGTACTCGGAGCCCGGCCGCAGGACGATGAACGCGACGTGTGTGCCGGGCAGCCGCGGCAGCGACTCGACCATGACGTCGAGCCCGCGCTGCGGAGCGGCGGCGCCACTGTATACGGCCAGCGGCACCTCCGGCCCGATCCCGCACAGCTCCCGCAGATCGGGCACCGGCTCCGCCGCCTGCTCCGGCGAGACCTCGGCGTCGGGCGCGTTGAGTACGATCTCGGGCGTCGCGGTCAGCCCGTGCCTCTCGGCGAGCATGTCGGCGAGGGTCGCGGAGACCGTGGTGACGGCGTCGGCGTACCTGGAGAACTCCCGCTCGTGCGCGATCTGGGCGATGTGCCAGCGCGGATGCGGGTTCCAGGGCTTGATCCCCGGCAGGAACTCGTGGGCGTCCCAGACGAGTTTGACGTCCCTGCCCTCGGCTTGCGCGCGCAGCTTCGCGCGGGCGCCGACCCCGATCATCCGGAAGTCGTTGGCGTGGATCAGATCGGGTTCGAGCGCGTCGACGACCTTCCCGTACGCCAGCTCCAGATCCAGCAGAAACGGATCGAGCCGGCGCCAGGCGCGGTCGCCCATGCTCCGCTTCCAGAACGCGGTGGTGAAGCGGTCCAGCTTGGAGGTCATCTCCTTGCGGCGGCGCTCCAGCGCGTACGTCCGCTCCAGGCGCAGGCCGACCCACTTGCTGAGGATCCTGGCCGCGACCCGCTGGGGTACGAGAGCCGCCTTGCGCGGGGCCGAGCCCTTCAGCCTGGCCTCGATGAGCCGGATGTTCAGCTCAGAGCGCCACGCCTTCACCCGCTGCTTGCGGTACGCGGCGAGCGGGCCGGCCGGGTAGGCCAGCGGGGAGCGCAGTATCGCGCGGCGGTACTCGTGCCGCCGCCGGTTCATCGGAGCGGGCACGTGCAGCAGCCGCACCTCGGCGTCACCGAGGTACCAGCTCTGCTGCTTCTTGGTGGGCGACTTGCCCAGGAGGACGACGTCCCAGCCCGCCTCGGCCGCGGAACGCGCTTCCTTCTGGACCCGGGAGTCGCCGTTGACCCCGTTGTCGACCAGCATCACGATCCGGCCGCGGGTGCCTTCGCGGCGCTCCGGCGTCACCTTGTCAGCCCCCATGGTTGGCAAGCTCTCCTGTCTCAAGAACCACCGTGCGGCCGCTGGCGGCCGACTCCAGTACCGATGCCGCGACCTCGACCGTGCGCAGCCCCTGCCGCAGGGTGCAGATGTCGCTCGGCTCGCCCAGGACCGCGTCCCGGAAGAGTTCGTGCTCGACGAGCAGCGGCTCGCGCTTGGGGATCGCGTAGCGGATCATGTCGCCCTCGGATACGCCGCGGAAGGCGCGCAGGGCCTCCCACTCGGTGGTGACGGCCGCGTTCGAGTGGAACGTGAGGTCGGCGGTGAGGGTGTCGGCGATGAAGCAGCCGCGCTCGCCGGTGACCGAGGTGAAGCGTTCCTTCAGCGGGCTCAGCCAGTTGACCAGGTGGTTGACCATGGTGCCGTCGGTCAGGCGGCCGACGGCGGAGACCATGTCCTCGTGCGGACGGCCGCTCTTGGACACGGTGTGGGCGGAGATCGAGGTGTACTCCTGTCCCGTCACCCAGCCGGTCAGGTCGATGTCGTGGGTGGCCAGGTCCTTGACCACGCCGACATCGGCGATGCGGTGCGGGAAGGGGCCCTGGCGACGGGTGACGACCTGGTAGACGTCGCCCAGTTCACCGGCCTCCAGCCGGGCGCGCAGGCTGAGCAGGGCCGGGTTGCAGCGTTCGATGTGGCCGACACCGGCCACCAGAGCGCGGGCCTCGAAAGCCTCCACGAGCCGACGCGCGCCCTCGACCGTGTCGGCGAGGGGCTTCTCCAGAAGGGCGGCGACGCCCGCCCCTGCCAGCTGGAGGCCGACCTTCTCGTGCAGCGCGGTGGGGCAGGCGACGACCGCGTAGTCGACGCCGAGTTCCAGCAGTTCGTCGACGGTCGACAGCACAGGGACTCCCTGCGCCGCTCCGTATTTGTCCCCCATCGGGTCGACGACCCCGACCAACCGGACGCCCTCAAGACCGGCCAGTACCCGGGCGTGATGACGTCCCATCGAACCGAGCCCGATCAGCCCGGCTCTCAGCCCCCCAGTACTCACAGACTCTCTCCCAATCCGTTGACGACGGTGACGATGCGCTCCAGGTCCTCCGCCGTGAGCGCGGGGTGCACGGGCAGCGAGACGACCTCGGCCGCGGCGCGCTCCGTCTCCGGCAGCTCCCAGCCGCGACCGGCCTTCTGGTCCGGCTCCCAGTACGGCTTCAGCCGGTGGATCGGGGTGGGGTAGTAGACGGCGTTGCCGATCCCCGCCTCCGAGAGCCGTGCCATCGCCGCGTCGCGGTCCCCCCGGATCCGGACGGTGTACTGGTGGTAGACGTGCCGGGCGCCCTCGGCGACCGTGGGCGTGACCACGTTCGGCGCGGTGATGTGCCCGTCGAGGTACGCGGCGTTGGCCCGGCGCCGCTCGGTCCATCCGTCGAGCTTCGTCAGCTGGACGCGGCCCACGGCGGCGGACACGTCGGTCATGCGCATGTTGGCGCCGACGATCTCGTTGGCGTACCGCTGCTCCATGCCCTGGTTGCGCAGCAGCCGCAGGGTACGGGCGACTTCGGCGTCACCGGTGGTCACCATGCCGCCCTCCAGGGCGTGCATGTTCTTGGTCGGGTAGAAGCTGAACGTCCCGCCGGAGCCGAAGGCGCCGACGGGCGTGCCGTCGAGCGCCGCGGCGTGTGCCTGGCAGGCGTCCTCGACCACGGCGAGGCCGTGCTTCTCGGCGAGCGGCATCAGCCGGTCCATCGCGGCCGGGTGACCGTACAGGTGCACCGGCATGATCGCGGCGGTGCGCGGGGTGATCGCGGCCTCGACCGCGGCCGGGTCCAGGCAGAAGCTGTCCGGCTCGATGTCGGCGAAGACGACGTCGGCGCCGACCAGCCGGACCGCGTTCGCCGACGCGGCGAACGAGAACGACGGCACGATCACCTCGTCACCCGGGCCGATGCCCAGGGCGAGGAGGAGCAGGTGGAGGGCCGAGGTGCCGGAGTTGACGGCCACGCAGTGGGCGCCTCCCACCAGCTCCGCGAAGCCCGCCTCGAAAGCGGCCACTTCGGGGCCCTGCACGACACGGCCGGTACGCATGACACGTACGGCGGCATCGATCTCCTCTTCACCGATGACCGGGCTGGCAGCCGGGATGGGCCGCGCGTCACTGCTCGGCATGGACGTCCTCCTTGAACACCGCGAGAGATCTCGGGACTGAGGTCTGGAGCGCGGCGGACATCGGACGAGGCCGCGTCACCCCCCGGCGCGACACCCACGCTCTGCCTGAGGAGGGAGAGACGGCGGGCCAGGGCGGACAATCGCCGCAGTCTCCAGGCAGGGAAGGCACACATCGGCGACCGTCGGTAAGATTATCAGGAGTTTCTCATCAAATTGCCGACACGTTAACGCACGGGCCACGCGCACCCCGGACGCGCGGGGCCGGACAGACCGGTGCCCCGCCCTGGAACCACAGGACGGGGCACCGGTCTGCTCAACGGCGTACCACCGACGGTCAGTTGTCCGTCGGCGCCGACACTCCGCGCGGCGACTGCTGCTCGGCGGCGGCGGTCTTCTTCGACGTCGACTTGGCCGTGGTCTTCTTGGCCGTCGTCTTCTTCGCCGTGGCCTTCTTGGCGACCGTCTTCTTGGCCGCCGCCTTCTTCGCGGGGGCCTTCTTGGCGGGCGCCTTCTTGGCCGTCTTGCGGACCGCCTTCTTGGCCGGAGCGGACTCCTCCTCGGTGGCCGAGGTGTCCGCCGCGGGCTCGGCGGCCGGTACGGGCTCCACCGGCTCGGCGGCCGGCTCGACCACGACGACGCCCGCGTCCTCGGCGCCCGAGGGCGAACCGGCGGGCGCGGTCGCCTTACGGGTCGCCCGGCGGCGCGCACGCGGCGGGGCGGCCACGGGGGCCTCCTCGGCGGCGGGCGCCTCCTGCGCGACCGGCTCGGCCGCGACGGGCTCCGGCGCGGGCTCGGTACGGACCGGCAGGACCACCTCGGCCGCCGCCGTCTCCGCGTCGGCCGCCTTCGGCGAACCGGCCGGGGCCGACGCCTTACGGGTGGCCCGGCGGCGGGTACGGCCCACGGGGGCCGCCTCCTCGGCGGGCGCCTCCGGCTCGGCGGCCGGGGCGGGCGCGGGCTCCGGGGTCGCGACGGGGGCCTCGACGGCCTCCGCCACCTCCGCGGCCTCCGCCTTCGGCTCCGTACCGCGCGGCGACCCGGCCGGGGCCGACGCCTTGCGCGACGCCCGGCGGCGCGAGCGTCCGCGTACGGCGGCCTCCGCCTCCGCGACGCTGCTGTACAGCTCCTCGTCCGGGACGAACTCCGGCTCGGCGAGCGCGACCGGGGCGGCCACCTCCGCCGCGACCTCGGCCTCGGACTCGCTCTCCGTGGCCGCCGTCTCGTGCTCGTGCTCGTGCTCCGTACCCGAGGCACCGCCGCGACCGCGCTTCTTGGCGCGCTTGCCGTTGCCACCGGCGGTCGTGGGCTGCTCCATGTGGACGATCACACCGCGGCCGTTGCAGTGGACGCAGGTCTCGGAGAACGACTCCAGCAGGCCCTGGCCCACCCGCTTACGGGTCATCTGGACCAGACCGAGCGAGGTGACCTCGGCGACCTGGTGCTTCGTACGGTCGCGGCCCAGGCACTCCAGCAGTCGGCGCAGCACCAGATCCCGGTTGGACTCCAGCACCATGTCGATGAAGTCGATCACGACGATGCCGCCGAGGTCCCGCAGCCGCAGCTGGCGGACGATCTCCTCGGCCGCCTCCAGGTTGTTCCTGGTGACGGTCTCCTCCAGGTTGCCGCCCTGGCCGGTGAACTTCCCGGTGTTGACGTCGACCACGATCATGGCCTCGGTCTTGTCGATGACCAGCGAGCCGCCGCTCGGCAGCCAGACCTTGCGGTCCAGCGCCTTCATCAGCTGCTCGTCGATGCGGTACGTCGCGAAGACGTCGACCTCGCTGGTCCAGCGCGAGAGCCGGTCGGAGAGGTCCGGCGCGACGTGCGCGACGTAGCCGCTGATGGTCTGCCACGCGTCGTCGCCGCTGACGATGACCTTCGAGAAGTCCTCGTTGAAGATGTCGCGGACGACCCGGACGGTCATGTCGGGCTCACCGTAGAGAAGGGTCGGCGCGTTGCCGCTCTTCGCCTTCTTCTTGATGTCCTCCCACTGCGCCTGGAGCCGCTCGACGTCCCGGCGCAGCTCGTCCTCGCTGGCGCCCTCGGCGGCCGTACGGACGATGACGCCCGCGTCCTCGGGGACGATCTTCTTGAGGATGGTCTTCAGCCGGGCCCGCTCGGTGTCGGGCAGCTTGCGGCTGATGCCGGTCATCGAGCCCTCGGGCACGTACACGAGGTAGCGGCCGGGCAAGGAGACCTGGCTGGTCAGCCGGGCTCCCTTGTGGCCGATCGGGTCCTTCGTCACCTGGACGAGCACCGACTGGCCGGACTTGAGCGCGGTCTCGATACGGCGCGGGCCGTTGGCCATGCCGAGCGCCTCGAAGTTGACCTCACCGGCGTACAGGACGGCGTTGCGCCCCTTGCCGATGTCGACGAAGGCGGCCTCCATGGACGGCAGTACGTTCTGCACCTTGCCCAGGTAGACGTTGCCGACGTAGCTGGTGGCCTGCTCCTTGTTGACGTAGTGCTCGACGAGCACGTTGTCCTCCAGGACGCCGATCTGGGTGCGCTCGCCGCTCTGGCGGACGACCATCACCCGCTCGACGGCCTCGCGGCGGGCCAGGAACTCGGCCTCGGTGATGATCGGCACCCGGCGGCGGCCCTGCTCGCGGCCTTCGCGGCGGCGCTGCTTCTTGGCTTCGAGGCGGGTCGAGCCCTTGATGGACTGCACCTCGTCGGCGCCGGTGCCCGGCTCGCGCTCGGTGGTCTCCTTGGCGCGCCGCTCACGCGGCTCGCGGACCTTGACGACGGTACGTTCCGGGTCGTCCCCGTTCGAGCCGGTGCCGGAGCCCGAGCCCGACTCGGCCTCGGCGCCGCTGTCGCCGCTGCGGCGGCGCCTGCGCCGACGGCGGCGGCTGCTGGAGGAGCCGCCACCGGAGGCCGCCTCGTTGTCCTCGTGCTCGTCCTCGTCGGCCGGGGCGCTGTCGCGCTGGTCGTCGTGGTGGTCGTCCCGCTCGGCGGCGCCGCCGTCGGAGTGCTCGGCGGCGTCCTCGTGCCGGTCGTCCGAGTCGTCGCGTCGCTCGTCGCGCTCGGAGTCCTCGGCCGACTCGCCCCGGCGACGGCGGCGACCGCCCCGGCGACGGCGGCGCGAGGGACGGTCCTCGTACTCGTCCGAGTCGTCGCCCTCCGCGACCGGCTCCGTCTCGGCGGCGGCTTCGGCGTCCTCGTGCTCCTCGGCGCTCTCGCGCTCCGGACGGGTGGTGGCGGTGCGCTCGGTCTCGGCGGGCTCCGCCGGGGCCTCGCCGCGACGGCGGCGCCTGCGGCGGCCCGAGGGCTCGGGCGCCGCGGTCGGCTCGGGCGCGGCCTCGGCGGCCGTCACGGCATCGGTGGCGTCCTCTTCCTCGTCCGCCTCGTCGGGCTGTCCGTAACCGGCGGCGGCCATGGCGGCGGCCGTCTCCGGGGTCTGGAACATCGGCTCGGTGAAGACGGGGGCCTGGAAGACGGCGACGGCGGGGCGGGCCGTACGGCGGCGGGAGGAGCGCTCGGGGGCCTCGGCCCGCTCCTCCTTGGCCCGGCCGCTCTCCTTGGCGCGCTTCTCCCTGACGGGCTCGGGCGCGGCGGCGGGGGGCTGCTCGGCGGCAGCGGCGGCGGGCGCGGTCGCGGGGGCGGTGGCCCTGCGGCGCGTACGGCCCCGGGTGGCGGCCTTCTCGGCGGCCTGGACGTGCTCCTCGTCGGCGGCGATCCGGGTGACGGTGTCGTCCGGCAGGCTCTCGCCCCGGGCCGTCGTGTCGTTCTCCGCGGCCTCCGCGGACTCCACGGGCTCCGGCGCGCCCGCGGGCGCGGTGGCCCTGCGGGTGGCACGGCGGCGGGCGCGCGGCGCGGCGGCCGGCTCCTCGGCCGGGGTCTCCTCGGCGGCGGGCGCCGCCACGGCGGGCGCCTCGGCGGCCTGCACCGGCTCGGCGACGATCTCGGCCGCGGCCTCGGAGGCGGTGGTGGCGGGCGCGGTGACCTTACGGGTGGCGCGGCGCCGCGCACGCGGCGCGGCGGCGGGCTCCTCGGCGACGGGCGTCTCCGGAGCGGCGGCGGGCGCCTCGGGAGCGACGGCCTCAGGAGCGGGCGCATCGGGAGCGACGGCCTCGGCAGCGGGTGTCTCGGCGGCGACCGGCTCGGGCGCTGCCGTCTTACGGACCGCACGGCGACGCGCACGCGGCGCCGCCACCGGCTCCTGCGAGGCGGGCGCCTCGGGAGCGACGGCCTCAGGGGCGGCCTCGGGGGCGGCCTCAGGAGCGGCGGCCTCGGCCGCGACCGGCTCCGGCGCCGCCGTCTTACGGACCGCACGGCGACGCGCACGCGGCGCCGCCACCGGCTCCTCCGGGGCGGCGGGCTCCGCGGAGCCCGAAGCGGCGGCCGGTGTGATCGTCTCCGTCACGCTTCCGGGGTCCTTGACCTCGGCGGCGACCGGCGGGCCTGCCGGGCGGGACGCGGCGCGGCGCCTGCGGCGCGGCGGCAGCGTGTCGCTGGGTGAGTTGTTCTCTTCGTTGGCGCTGGTGTCCCCGGGGGTACCGGGTTCGGTGGACTCGAGCATGCGGGGGTTTCTCCCGTCACGCTCCCGGGCGCCGCGCCTTGTTCCGGTCCGGCCGCGGCCCGCGCGGTGCGCGGTTGCCGCCGTCCGGGGCGCGGGCGCCGCACGGGAGCTGTATGTCTGTGGTCGCCGGTTCCCTACGCGATGTACGCACGGCCTGGCGAAAGTCTTCTGGTCAGTGCGCCGCCCGACCCAGGTGGCTCCCGAGTCCTGGGGCTGCGCTACAACGACCGCTCCTACGCGGAACCTGCACCTTCAGGCGCCTTCGCGGCGGCGGATCCGGCGGCCTCGGTTGGGGCGGGCCGGTCTGCCTCGCGGTCGGGCGCGAGCGGGTCGGTCACCGTGCCGCTCTCCTCGTCGAAGAGCCCCTGCGCCAGCCTGGTCACCGCTGCGGGGACCGGCGGCGCCAGGTCGGCCACAGCTCGGAGACCGGACAGGACGTCGTCGGGTCGGACGGCAGGTGTTACGTGCCGAACCACCAGCCGCAGTATCGCACAGGGCCCGACCCCCGGCCTATCAGGCTGTGGACGGGTCGGCTGCGGGTCGACCTCCAGGCCGGCCACGGCGCCGCGCGCGTCGAAGGTGCGCAGACCGTTCTTGCCCCGGCGCTGCACCTCCACCGTCTCGGCGGCGAGGAACGCGGACACGGCGTGTGCCGCCTCCTCCTGGCTGACGCCTTCCAGCCGCAGCTCCCATACGGAAGCGGTCAGCCGGTCGGCGAGTCCCGACGTACGGGCCTCGACGGCGTCGATGATGTCGAGGCCCGCGGGCAGCGACTCGTCGAGCAGCTCGCGCAGCTTGTCCGGGTCGCGCGCCTCCACGAGGGCGATCTCCAGGAACTCGGCCTCGCTGCCCGTGCCGGTGGGTGCGGCATTGGCGTACGACACCTTGGGGTGCGGGGTGAATCCGGCCGAGTAGGCCATGGGCACCTCGGCACGGCGCAGCGCCCGCTCGAAAGCGCGCTGGAAGTCACGGTGACTGGTGAACCGGAGGCGGCCACGCTTGGTGTAGCGCAGTCGGATGCGCTGCACCGCCGGTGCGGGCGGCGGGCCTTCGGGCTGTCGCTTGCCCAGTGGTTCTTCTCCTCGGTGCGAGCGGTACGCGGTGACGCGCCGCCCTTGGACGTGGGGGCCACCCCGGATCCCGGTTCACCCGCGCGGTCGCGGAGAGATCTCGGGTGCGGGTGCCGCGCCGGGACGATCGTTGTACTACCCAGAGTACGCGCACGGCCGCCCGGCGGTTCCGCAGGCTCGTACGCACGTACTCCGCGTTCCTACCCGCCCGTGGCCACCCAGAACCGCAGCTTTCCGCCCCGCTCGTCCTCCAGCACCCCGCCGGCCCCCTCGATGACCTTCCGCGAGCCCTCATTGGTGGTGTCGCAGGTGACGAGCACGGAGTCGATCCCGATGCGCCGCGCCACCGGCAGCGACGCGATCAGCATCGCGGTGGCGTGCCCCTGCCGACGCGCGGTGGGCCGGACGGCATAGCCGATGTGGCCGCCCAACTCGCGCAGGAACGGGTTGAGCCGGTGCCTGATCGAGAGGCGGCCGAGGAAGGTGCCGCCCTCCGCGTACCAGAGCGTCGTGCTGGGCACCCACCCCTCGGACCTGGGCGTCTCCTCCAGCGGCTCGGCGTTCAGCCGCGCCACGTACTCCGCGAAGACCTCGGGCCGGTGCCAGGTGGCGCCGTACCGCTCCATCTCGTGGCGGAGCAGCGACCGTTCCCCCGCGTCCTCCTCGACGAACTCTTTCATCGCGTCGAGGAAGGAGGCGTGGACCCGGATGTCGGGTGCGATGAATCGGGGCATCGCACCATTGTGCGCCCGGGGCTACGTGACGACGGTGAGCGGCAGCAGCTTCTTGCCCGTGGGGCCGATCTGGATGGACGTGTCCATCTGCGGGCAGACCCCGCAGTCGAAGCACGGTGTCCAGCGGCAGTCCTCGACCTCGGTCTCGTCGAGCGAGTCCTGCCAGTCCTCCCAGAGCCAGTCCTTGTCGAGGCCCGAGTCCAGGTGGTCCCAGGGCAGGACCTCCTCGTAGGAGCGCTCGCGCGTGGTGTACCAGTCGACGTCCAGACCGACGGCGGGCAGCTCCTTCTCCGCGCACGCCATCCAGCGGTCGTACGAGAAGTGCTCGCGCCAGCCGTCGAAGCGACCGCCGTCCTCGTATACGGCCCGGATGACGGCGCCGACGCGGCGGTCGCCCCGGGAGAGGAGGCCCTCGACGATGCCGGGCTTGCCGTCGTGGTAGCGGAAGCCGATCGAGCGGCCGTACTTCTTGTCGCCGCGGATCTTGTCGCGGAGCTTGGTCAGCCGGGCGTCGGTCTCCTCGGCGCTGAGCTGCGGGGCCCACTGGAAGGGGGTGTGCGGCTTGGGTACGAAGCCGCCGATGGAGACGGTGCAGCGGATGTCGTTCTGGCCGGAGACCTTGCGGCCCTCGGCGATCACGTTCACCGCCATGTCGCCGATCTGGAGGACGTCCTCGTCGGTCTCGGTGGGCAGGCCGCACATGAAGTAGAGCTTCACCTGCCGCCAGCCGTTGCCGTACGCGGTGGAGACCGTACGGATCAGGTCCTCCTCCGACACCATCTTGTTGATGACCTTGCGCAGCCGCTCGGAGCCGCCCTCGGGGGCGAAGGTCAGACCGGACCTGCGGCCGTTCCTGGTCAGCTCGTTGGCGAGGTCGACGTTGAAGGCGTCCACGCGGGTGGAGGGCAGGGAGAGGCCGATCTTGTCCGCCTCGTAGCGGTCGGCGAGGCCCTTGGCGACGTCGCCGATCTCACTGTGGTCGGCGGAGGAGAGCGAGAGCAGTCCGACCTCCTCGAAGCCGGTCGCCTTCAGCCCCTTCTCGACCATGTCGCCGATGCCGGTGATGGAGCGCTCGCGCACCGGGCGGGTGATCATGCCGGCCTGGCAGAAGCGGCAGCCCCGGGTGCAGCCGCGGAAGATCTCCACGGACATCCGCTCGTGGACGGTCTCGGCGAGCGGGACGAGGGGCTGCTTCGGGTAGGGCCACTCGTCGAGGTCCATGACGGTGTGCTTGGACACCCGCCACGGGACCCCGCTGCGGTTGGGTACGACGCGGGCGATCCGGCCGTCCGCGAGGTACTCGACGTCGTAGAAGCCGGGGACGTACACCCCGCCGGTCCTCGCCAGCCGGAAGAGGACCTCCTCGCGCCCGCCGGGGCGGCCCTCCGCCTTCCAGGCGCGGACGATCTCGGTGATCTCCAGGACGGCCTGCTCGCCGTCGCCGATGACCACGCAGTCGACGAACTCCGCGATCGGCTCGGGGTTGAAGGCGGCGTGTCCGCCCGCGAGCACGATGGGGTGGTCGACGGTACGGTCCCGGGCCGCCAGCGGGATGCCCGCGAGGTCCAGGGCCGTGAGCATGTTGGTGTAGCCCAGCTCGGTGGAGAAACTCAGCCCGAAGATGTCGAACGCGCCCACCGGGCGGTGGGAGTCCACGGTGAACTGCGGGAGCTTGTGCTCCCGCATCAGCTCTTCGAGGTCGGGCCAGACGCTGTAGGTGCGCTCCGCGAGGACGCCCGCGCGCTCGTTGAGCACCTCGTAGAGGATCATGACGCCCTGGTTGGGCAGCCCGACCTCGTAGGCGTCGGGGTACATCAGCGCCCAGTGGACGTCGCAGTCGTCCCACTCCTTGACGGTGGAGTTGAGTTCACCGCCGACGTATTGGATCGGCTTCTGCACATGCGGGAGCAGTGCTTCGAGCTGTGGGAAGACCGACGCAGCAGCAGACATCTCGCGACTTTCGTGGGCGGGCACGGCCCGTCTCCGGACCGGGGATGACCATCCAGACTACCCCGGCGTCCAGCGGCCACGCGCCGTCCGGATTCGGTGGGCCGACGCCTTCGACCACAGCTTCGGCAGCTCCCGCTCCAGCCGCTCGGCCAGGGCCGCCTCCCCGCCGTACAGCAGCCCCCAGGTGAACGTGGGCTCGCCCGCCGCGTGCGCCTCGCGCGCCAGCTCCCGCAGGGCGTCGCGGGCCAGCACGCTGTCCTGGTGGTCGCCGAGGAGTGCCTGTACGTCCTTCATCCGCGCGGCGTACCGCTCGGCGGTCCCGCCGAGCGCGGGCCGCGCCGCCTCGGCCGCGTATCTGGCGCGCTTGGCCGCCTTGCGCGCCTCGTGCAGCGCGCGGTCCCGCTCGCGGCCCGGCGGGAGCGCCAGCGCCCGGTCGACGCGGCCTGCCAGCCGGGCGTGGGCCTTGAGGACGCGTCCCGGCAGCGCCTGCAGGGCGGGCGCGGCGGCGGCGGGGCGCAGCGGCGGATCGGCCAGGACGGCGTCGAGCGCGTCGAGCAGGGCCAGGTACCGGGCGCTGTCCAGGACGGCGAGGGTGTGGGCGCGGGCGCCCGCCCGCCGGACGCCCTCCCAGCTCCGCAGCCGGGCGCGTACCGGGCCGAGGAGCAGGTCGGCGGGGAGCGCGTCGATTCGGGCGCGCAGCCGCAGGGCGAGGACCTCGTGGTCGCGGTCGACGCCGAGGCACGCCGCGAGCCACTTCAGCTCCCCGGCGACGGGGTCGGTGACCGGCCGGTCGAGGAGCGCGCGGTAGGTACGGAGCGCGGAGCGCAGCCTGCGGGTGGCGACGCGCATCCGGTGCACGGAGTCCGGCAGGTCGCGGCGGACGGCGGGGTCGTGGGCGGCGACGGCGTCGGCCTGTTCCCGCAGATACGCCAGCACCTGCTCTCCGGCGGTGACGGGACCGGGGCCAGGGGCAGGACCGGGGCCAGGGGCGGCGCTCTCCCCCGCCACCGGCTCGCCCGGCGCCCCGTCCCCTCCCGGCCGCTCCGTGGCCGTCCGCTCCAGCGCCCGGACCGCCTGGGGCCCCGGGGCGCCGCGTCGCGGCCAGGACCGGCGCAGCGCCGCGTCCACGGCGTCCAGGAGCGCGGGGGCGGCGTCCTCGCCCGGCGCCAGTCCGGTCTCGGTCCACTCGGCGGTGGCGCCGCTCCCGTCGAGCCGCCGGGCCCGTACGGTGTCCACGCCCACCTCGGCGACCAGCGCGTCGCGCGCGTCGAACAGCCGGGTGACGTCCCGCGAGGTGCGCAGCCGCAGCACGGGGACCAGCGCGGCGCCCCGGGCGCGGGAGCGCACCAGCGCGGCCAGCGCGGGCGGGACGGTGCCGCTGAGCGGCAGCCCGATCGCGTCGCGGGCGCCGTCGGCGCCGGGCAGCTCCAGCAGCCAGCCCGCCGCGTCGCCGCCCGCCGTCCTGCGCAGGGTGACGGAGGCGGCGGCCAGCCGCAGATCGGCGGTGTCGTAGTGGACCGTGTCGAGTTCCGCGACGCCCTGCGGCAGAACGGCCGCGACGCCGCCGACCCCGGTCAGATCGGGGAGGGCGGCGTCGTGGCCGGGGTTCTCGTAGGTCCGCACGGTCTTCCGTCCGGACTTTCCTCCGGCCTTCCGTACGGTCCGCCGCTCGGTGTCGCCCATGGGACGAACCTAACCGGCACCGATGCGGCTTTCCACCGGATTCATGCCGTTATGGGGCGTTGCACCCGGATCGACTGGAGGAGCCCGATCGCTATCCAGACGGCGAACATCGAGGTCCCGCCGTACGACACGAACGGCAGCGGCAGCCCGGCCACCGGCATGATGCCGAGCGTCATCCCGATGTTCTCGAACGACTGGAACGCGAACCAGGCGATGATCCCGGCGGCCACGATCGTCCCGTACAGCTCGGTCGTCTCGCGGGCGATC
Source organism: Streptomyces corynorhini (assembly GCF_003346515.1). Classification (GTDB taxonomy): domain Bacteria; phylum Actinomycetota; class Actinomycetes; order Streptomycetales; family Streptomycetaceae; genus Streptomyces; species Streptomyces corynorhini. The sequence continues at coordinate 53,665 of NZ_QQNA01000011.1, read as the reverse complement.
CGGCAGGCGCGCCACAGGACCACGCCGAGCAGCACCAGGATCAGCCCCGCGCCCAGGAAGCCCAGCTCCTCGCCCGCGACGGTGAAGACGAAGTCGGTCTGCTGCTCGGGGACGAACTGTCCGGTGGTCTGCGAGCCGTGGAAGAGGCCGGTGCCGGTCAGTCCGCCGGAGCCGATCGCGATCCGCGCCTGGTTGGTGTTGTAGCCGACGCCCGCCGGGTCGAGGCTCGGGTTGGCGAAGGCGGCGAACCGGTTGATCTGGTACTCGTCGAGCACCCCGAGCGCCGCGACGGCGATCGCCCCGACGACGCCCGCGCCGATCAGGCCGATGATCCACCGGTTGGAGGCGCCGGAGGCGAGCAGCACACCGAGCACGATGACCGCCATCACCATCACCGAGCCGAGGTCCGGCATCAGCATGACGATCCCCATCGGGATGACCGCGAGGCCCAGCGACTTGGCGACCGTGCCGTGGTCGGGATGGAGCTGGTCCCCCGCGTCCACCCGGGCGGCCAGCATCATCGCCATCACCAGGATGATGGTGATCTTCGTGAACTCGGAGGGCTGGACGGTGAAGCCGCCGCCGACCACGATCCACGAGTGCGCGCCGTTGATGGTCGCCCCCAGCGGGGTGAGGACCAGCAGGACGAGCAGCACGGAGAATCCGTACAGCACCGGCACCGCGCCGCGCAGGGTGCGGTGGCCCAGCCAGACCGTGGCGACCATCAGCGCCATGCCGATGCCGGTGTTGAGCAGGTGGCGGAAGAGGAAGTAGTACGGGTCGCCCTGGTTGAGCGAGGTGCGGTTGCGGGTCGCCGACCACACCAGCAGCGAGCCGAGGACGGACAGGGCGAGCGACGAGAACAGGAGTGGCCAGTCGAGCCTGCGCACCATCGAGTCGCGTGCCGAGAGACGTGCCCACGCGCTGCGCTCCGGGCCGTAGCCGGAGACCGAGAAGCCGCTTGTGCCGGCCATCGCTCAGTCCCTCCGGCCGGTGCCGGCGGGCGGACCCGCGAGCACCGGTTGGTCGGCGGGCTGTTCCTTCTCCGGCTCGAACGGCTTGATCTGCGGGGCGTCGATCGATCCGTCGGGCTGGATCTTCGGCAGCGCCTTGGCGGGCGTGGGCATGAGCGCCTTCTTCATGTCCTGGTTGCCCTCCTTGTCCAGTCCGTACATCGCCTCGTAGATCTTGCGGACGGCGGGCCCCGAGGCACCGGATCCGGTGCCACCCTGGGAGATCGTCATGACGATCGTGTAGTCCTTGGTGTACGAGGCGAACCATGAGGTCGTCTGCTTGCCGTAGACCTCGGCCGTACCCGTCTTGGCGTGCATCGGGATCTTGTCCTGCGGCCAGCCGCCGAACCGCCAGGCGGCCGAGCCGGTGGTCGCCACTCCCGCGAGGGCCTTGTCCATGTCGTCGCGCGTCGCGCGGTCGAAGGGCAGCTTGCCGTGGGACTTGGGGGCGATCTCCTCGACGCGCTTGCCGTCGGCGCTGACGACGGCCTTGCCGACCGTGGGGTTGAAGAGGGTGCCTCCGTTGGAGATCGCGGAGTAGATCGTGGCCATCTGGATCGGGGTGACGAGGGTGTCGCCCTGGCCGATGGAGTAGTTGACGGAGTCACCGGCGCGCATCAGGTTGCCTTCGAGGCAGCCCTCGTAGGCGAGCTGTTCGACGTAGGTGCCGCCCTTCTTGCCCTGCTTGCACCAGCCGCCCTTGTTGGCCTCCCAGAACTTCTGCTTCCAGTCGCGGTCCGGGACGCGTCCGGCCACCTCGTTGGGGAGGTCGATGCCGGTCTCCTTGCCGAGGCCGAACTGGTGGGCGGTCTTGTAGAACCAGTTGTTGGCCGACTTCTTGGGCTTGGTGCCGCCGTCCTTCTGCCACTCCTTGTGCGCCAGCCCGTAGAAGACGGTGTCGCAGGAGACTTCGAGGGCCTTGCCGAGGGTGATGGAGCCGTACCCCTTGGACTCGAAGTTCTTGAAGACCTGGCTGCCCACGCTGTACGAGCTGGGGCAGGGGTAGTTGCCGTTGAAGGGGTATCCGGCGTTGACGGCGGCGGTGGAGGAGATGACCTTGAAGATCGAGCCGGGGGCGGCCTGGCCCTGGATGGCCCGGTTGAGCAGCGGGAAGTTGGACTTCTTGCCGGTGAGCTTGGCGTAGTCCTTGGCGGAGATCCCGCCGACCCAGGCGTTGGGGTCGTAGCTGGGCTGGGAGGCCATCGAGACGACCCGGCCGGTCTTCGCCTCCATGACGACGACGGCGCCGGAGTCGGCCTTGTAGTTGACGCCGGTGTTGCGGTCCAGCTCCTTGCGGGCCGCCTTCATCGCCTCGTTCAGCTCGTACTCGGCGACGGCCTGTACCCGGGCGTCTATCGAGGTGACGACGTTGGCCCCGGGCTCGGCCTTGTCGCTCTGGGCCTCGCCGATGACCCGGCCGAGGTTGTCGACCTCGTAGCGGGTGACCCCGGCCTTGCCGCGCAGCTGCTTGTCGTAGGTGCGCTCCAGTCCCGAGCGGCCGACCTGGTCGGAGCGCAGGTAGGGCGAGTCGGTGTCCTGCGCCTTGGCGATCTCGTCGTCGGTGACGGGCGAGAGATAGCCGAGGACCTGCGCGGTGTTGGCCAGTCCTGGCGCCGGGTAGCGGCGTACGGCGGTGGGCTCGGCGGTGATGCCGGGGAAGTCCTCGGCGCGCTCGCGGATCTGGAGGGCCTGCTGGGTGGTGGCCTCGTCGGTGACGGGGATCGGCTGGTAGGGCGAGCCGTTCCAGCAGGGCTTGGGGGTCTTCGAGTCGCAGAGCCGGACCTTGTTGATGACCTCGTCGGGCTTCATCCCGAGGACGTCGGCGAGCCGGGTCAGCACGGCCTTGCCGTCGTCCCTCATCTTCATGAGGTCGGTACGGCTGGCGGAGACCACGAGGCGGGTCTCGTTGTCGGCGAGCGGGATCCCCCGGTTGTCGAGGATGGAGCCGCGCACGGCGGGCTGGACGACCTGCTGTACGTGGTTGTTCTTGGCCTCGTCGGTGTACTCCTGGCCGTTGCGCACCTGGAGGTACCACAGGCGCCCGCCGAGGGTGAGGAGCAGGGAGAAGACGAGGACCTGGATGGCGATGAGCCGGATCTGGACGCGGGGGGTCCTGCCGGTCTCGGGGATATTGCTCATGGCTGCGAAGGGCCCCTCGTGGGAAGGGTGGTGACGGGCGAGGGGGCGGGGGTGGGCAGCGGCGGCGCGCTCACGGGCGGTGTGCTCACAGGCGCTTGACCCCCTTGATACGGCCTGCGCGCGCGGCGCGGCCGCGGGCCGCCTTGAGGCGCAGACCGCCGCGCTGGCCGCCGATGCGCAGACCGGTGCCGCTGGTGATCCAGCCCGCCGCGACATCGCTGCCGGCACCGCCGCCCGACTCGGCGAGCGGATCGTTGTCGGCGCGTCTGGCCAGCCACATCACCAGCGGGACGGTGAACGGCGCGAGCAGGAGATCGTAGACGACGGCGGTGAACAGCAGTCCGGCCAGGCCGACATGGCGGGCGGCGGTGTCCCCGACGAGAGCGCCCACGCCCGCGTAGAGCAGGGTCGAGCCGAGGGCCGCCGCGACGACCGCTGCCATCGGGACGAACGCCGAGCGCAGCTGGCCCTTCTCGGGGCGTACCAGACCGGCCAGATAGCCGATCACGCAGAGCACCAGGGCGTAGCGGCCGGCGGCGTGGTCGGCGGGCGGCGCCAGATCGGCCAGCAGGCCCGCGCCGAAGCCGATGAGCGCGCCGCTGACATGCCCGTACACGAAGGCCAGGGCGAGCACGACCAGGAGCACCAGGTCGGGTACGGCGCCGGGGAGCTGGAGCCGGGCGAGGACGGACACCTGGACCACCAGGGCGACCACGACCAGCGTGACCGAGAGCAGAATCCGGTTGAAGCGCATGGGGATCAGCTCTATTCCTGCTCGTCTGCCGGGCCGTCGCCGTCCGCCCGGCCATCGCCGCCGGGTGTCTGCGCGTCGGGTCTGCCGTCGGGCCGGCCGTCGGCGACGGCGGGTGCGGAGGTGTCGCCGGTGACGGCTCCGACGGCCTCGGGGTCGGCCTCGCCGTTGGGGTTCAGCTCGGCGTTGCCGTTCGGGGACGGGGTGACCGTGACGGTGACGGTGGGGGTGGGAACGGGCTTGGACTTGGGGGGCAGCACCGTGTCGCGCGGGTCCTGCCGGGGCGCTTCCACGACGACACCGACGATGTCGAGCTTGGTGAAGCCGACGAAGGGCCGTACCGAGAGGGTACGGGTCAGATCGCCGCCGGACGGGTCCACGCGGACGACCTCGCCGACCGGGACGCCGGGCACGAAGGGCTTGTCCTTGCTGGAGCCGAATGTGACCAGCCGGTCGCCCTTCTTGATCTTGGCCTTGCCGTTGAGGAGCTGTACGGAGAGCGGCCGGTCGCCCTGTCCGGTGGCGAAGCCCAGCTCGTCGTTGCCCTCCATCCGCGTACCGACGGTGAAGCCCGGGTCGTTGGCGAGCAGGATGGTCGCGGTGTTCGGGCCGACGGTGGTGACGCGGCCGACGAGCCCCTCGCCGTTGATGACGGTCATGTCGCGCTTGACGCCGTCGGCGCGGCCCATGTCGATGGTGACGGTCCAGGAGAAGCCCTGGGCCGCTCCTATGGCGATGACCTGGGCGCCCTTGATGCCGTACTGGCCGGCGCCGGCCGCCTTGAGCATCTTGTCCAGCTCGCGCACCCGGCTGCGGTTGCGGTCGTCGCTGCCGAGCCGCTGCTTGAGCGCGGTGTTCTCCCGCTGGAGCGCGGCGATCCGGTCGTGGCGCGCGCCGGAGTCCCGTACGGCTCCTATGGCGTTGCCGACCGGGTTGACCGCTGACGCCACCCCGTTCTCCACCGGTCCGAAGACCGTCGCGGCGGCCTGCCGCGCGCCGTCGACCGGGGAGTCCTCACCCCCGCGGATGTCCACGGTGATCAGGGCGAACGCGATGGCGATCAGCAGCACCAGGAGCAGACGGCTCTCTCGTGTGTCCCTCACGTGCGGCGGCCGTGCCTTCCTCGTAGGAATGATTCTGCCTGTGTACCAACGATCCGCCGCACTCGAAGTCGCCTGGGCTAACGGCGGGGCTGCGCGTCCAGCACCTGCTGGAGCGCCTCGAACTCCTCGACGCACTTGCCGGATCCGAGCGCGACGGAGTCCAGCGGATCCTCGGCGATGTGGATGGGCATCCCGGTCTCGCGGCGCAGCCGCTCGTCCAGGCCGCGCAGCAGGGCGCCGCCGCCGGTGAGCACGATCCCGCGGTCCATCACATCGCCGGACAGCTCGGGCGGGCACTTGTCGAGCGTGGTCTTCACCGCGTCGACGATCGCGTTGACCGGCTCCTCGATGGCCTTGCGGACCTCGGCGGCGGAGATGACGACGGTCTTCGGCAGGCCGGAGACCAGGTCGCGGCCGCGGATCTCGGTGTGCTCGTCCTTGTCCAGGTCGTAGGCCGACCCGATGGTGATCTTGATGCTTTCGGCGGTCCGCTCGCCGAGGAGGAGCGAGTACTCCTTCTTGACGTGCTGGATGATCGCGTTGTCCAGCTCGTCGCCGGCCACCCGGATGGACTGCGCGGTGACGATCCCGCCGAGCGAGATCACCGCGACCTCGGTGGTGCCGCCGCCGATGTCGACGACCATGTTGCCGGTCGCCTCGTGGACGGGGAGGCCGGAGCCGATGGCGGCGGCCATGGGCTCCTCGATGATGTGCACCTGGCGCGCGCCGGCCTGGGTGGACGCCTCGATGACGGCGCGGCGCTCGACTCCGGTGATGCCGGAGGGCACGCAGACGACGACACGGGGGCGGGCGAGGTAGCGGCGCTTGTGGATCTTCAGGATGAAGTAGCGCAGCATGCGCTCGGTGATTTCGAAGTCGGCGATCACGCCGTCCTTCAGCGGCCGGACGGCGACGATATTGCCGGGCGTCCGGCCGATCATCTTCTTCGCCTCGGAGCCGACCGCGAGAATGCCGCCCGTGTTGGTGTTGATGGCGACCACGGACGGCTCGTTGAGCACGATGCCCCGGCCCCTGACGTACACCAGCGTGTTGGCGGTCCCGAGGTCGACAGCCATGTCACGGCCGATGAACGACATGTTGTTCCCCATGAGGATGCGTCTGGCCTTCCCAAGCGTTGATGGCTTTTCAGGATGGCGAGGTGGGTGCTTTGGCGTGGAGGTTTCCATCGTAGTGCCGCCGGAAGGGCGGCGGCGCGCTGGCCCACCTCAATAAGGGTGACGAAGTGTCGGTGCGATGCGTTCCCGGAAGTGGCCTAGATATGCCCAAAGGCGACCGAATTCCTTCGGTCGCCCCAGGTCGTCAGCGCCGTTTGGCTGACAGTAGGTCAGGAAAGTCCCGGGAAGAAGATTTTAAGTTCCCGAATGGCGGACTCCTCGGAGTCCGAGGCGTGAATCAGGTTCTCCCGGACGATGGTGCCGAAATCCCCCCGGATGGACCCGGGGGCCGCGGCGATCGGGTCAGTCGGACCGGACAGCGCGCGTACCCCCTCGATGACCCGCTCGCCGTCGACGACCAGGGCGACCACGGGGCCCGAGGCCATGAAGGCGACGAGCGGCTCGTAGAAGGGCTTGCCCTTGTGCTCGCCGTAGTGCTGCTCCAGCGTGTCCTGGTCGAGCGTGCGCATCTCCAGCGCGCTGACGGTCCAGCCCGCCTTGCGCTCGATGCGGCCGATGATCTCGCCCACGAGTCCGCGGCGGACGGCGTCCGGCTTGAGAAGGACGAGAGTGCGCTGGGTCATGTGTGCGGCTCCTTGCAGCCAAAAGAGTGCGGTGGGCTGAGATTACCGGGCCCCCGGCACCGGTCCCGACCCGCCCCGGACCCAGGACTACGCGGCTCCCGCGCCGGTCTCCGCCCCCGCCTGCGCCGCCCAGCGGGCCTTCGCCTCGTCGATCCTGCGGCCGTAGTGGACCGAGGCCCACCAGAGCACCGAGAAGATCAGGCCGAGCACGAACATCGCGGGGACCACGAAGCCGCTGGCGATCAGCAGGATCTGGAAGGCCCAGCCCAGCCGCACCCCGCCGGGCCGGGTGACCATCCCGCACAGCACCACGGAGAGCAGCATGCCGACGCCGCAGACCGTCCAGACCGTGCCCATCGACAGGTCGTCCGACTTCATGGCGACCAGACCGGCGAAGCCGATCACGAAGAACTCACCGATCAGGGTGGACGCGCAGAGCGTTCGCATGGGATTCAGCCCCTCTTCAGCAGCAGCCGGGCCTCGCCGACCGTAATGACCGAGCCCGTCACCAGCACTCCGGCGCCGGCGAACTCGGACTCCTCCTCGGCCAGCGTGATCGCCGCCTCCAGCGCGTCGTCGAGCCGCGCCTCCACCTGGACGCGGTCCTCGCCGAAGACCTCGACGGCGACGGCCGCCAGCTCGTCCACGTCCATCGCGCGGTGGCTGGAGTTCTGCGTGACCACCAGCTCCGTACAGATCGGCTCCAGCGCTTCGAGCACCCCGCGCACGTCCTTCTTGCCCAGGGAGCCGAGCACGCCGATCAGCCGGCTGAAACCGAAGGACTCGGTGACGGCGTCGGCCGCCGCCCGCGCGCCCGCCGGGTTGTGCGCGGCGTCCAGCACCACCGTCGGGGAGCGCCTGACCACTTCGAGCCGGCCCGGCGAGGTGACCGCGGCGAACGCCTTGCGGACGGTCTCCATGTCCAGCGGGCGGGCCTGCTCGGCGCCGATACCGAAGAACGCCTCCACGGCGGCGAGCGCCACCGCCGCGTTGTGCGCCTGGTGCGCGCCGTACAGCGGCAGGAAGACCTGCTCGTACTCGCCGCCGAGACCGCGCAGGGTCAGCAGCTGGCCGCCGACCGCGATCTCGCGCGCGACCACACCGAACTCCATGCCCGAGCGGGCGACCGTCGCATCCACGTCGACGGCCTTCTTGAGCAGGACCTGCGCGGCGTCCACCGGCTGCTGCGCCAGGATCACCGTCGAGCCCCGCTTGATGATCCCGGACTTCTCCCCGGCGATCTCGCCGGGGGTGGAGCCGAGCCGGTCCGTGTGGTCCAGGTCGATCGGGGTGACGACGGCGACCGAGGCGTCGATGACGTTCGTCGCGTCCCAGCTGCCGCCCATGCCGACCTCGACCACCGCGACATCCACCGGGGCGTCGGCGAACGCCGCGTACGCCATGCCGGTGAGCACCTCGAAGTAGGAGAGCCGGTGCTCCTGCGCCGCGTCGACCATCTCGACGTACGGCTTGATGTCCGCGTACGTCTCGATGAACCGCTCGGCGGAGACCGGGGCGCCGTCCAGGCTGATCCGCTCGGTGAGCGACTGGACGTGCGGGCTGGTGTAGCGGCCGGTGCGCAGCTCGAACGCGCTGAGCAGCGCCTCGATCATGCGGGCGGTGGACGTCTTGCCGTTCGTCCCCGTGATGTGGATCGACGGGTAGGCGTGCTGGGGCTCCCCCAGCACGTCCATCAGCGCGGCGATCCGCACCAGCGAAGGGTCGAGCTTCGTCTCGCCCCAGCGCTCCGCGAGCTGCCGCTCCACGGCGCGCAGCGCCTTGTCCACCTCCGGGTCCTCCGGGCGGCCCGGCACGTCGTCACCTGCGGGCGGACCCGCCTGGGCGCGCAGGGTGCGGCTGCCGGCCTCGATCACCGCGAGGTCGGGGTCTCGGTCGGTCGCGGCGGCGACGATCTCGTCGAAATCGTCGGGCTCGCCGGGCTGGTCGGAAGGACGCTGCTCACTCACGCCCCCAGTCTACGGAGGACCACCGACAGCGGTCCCGGCGCGCCCCGTCCCGTAACGAACCGGGCACGCGCACGGCCCCCGGCCGGTGGGCCGGGGGCCGTGCGCGGTCCGGGAGGCGTCAGCCCTGGGGCAGCGCCGCCAGCTGTGCGGCGAGCCGCTCGATGTCGGCCTCGGCCTTGGCGAGCCGGCCGCGGATCTTGTCGACGACGTTGTCCGGGGCCTTGGCGAGGAACGCCTCGTTGCCGAGCTTCGCGGTGGCCTGGGCCTTCTCCTTCTCGGCGGCGGCCAGGTCCTTGGTGAGCCGCTTGCGCTCCGCCTCGACGTCGATCGTGCCGGAGAGGTCCAGCTCCACCGTGGCGCCCGCGACGGGCAGGGTCGCCGTCGCGTGGAAGCCGTCCTCGGCGGGCTGGAGCCGCAGCACCTGGCGGATGGCCGCCTCGTGCGCGGCGAGCGCGGTGCCCGACAGGTCGAGCCGGGCCGGGACCTTCTGCCCCGGCTGGAGGCCCTGGTCGGAGCGGAAGCGGCGGACCTCGGTGACGACCTGCTGGAGGTTCCCGATCTCACGCTCGGCCGCCGCGTCCCGGAAGCCGCCCGGGGCGTCAGCCCCAGGAACCAGCACAGTGGCGGGCCAGTCGGCGATGACGACCGACTCGCGGCCGGTGAGCGTGGTCCAGAGCGTCTCGGTGACGAACGGGATGACCGGGTGCAGCAGCCGCAGCGTGACGTCGAGGACCTCGCCCAGGACCCGCCCGGAGACCCGCGCGGGCTCGCCGCCCGCGAAGAAGGAGGTCTTGGACAGCTCCACGTACCAGTCGAAGACCTCGTCCCACGCGAAGTGGAACAGGGTGTCGGACAGCTTCGCGAACTGGTAGTCCTCGTAGTACGCGTCGACCTCCGCGACCACGGAGTTCAGCCGGGACAGGATCCACCGGTCGCTCGCGGACATCTCGGCCGCGTCGGGCAGGTCGCCCTCGACGGTCGCGCCGTTCATCATCGCGAAGCGCGTCGCGTTCCAGATCTTGTTGGCGAAGTTGCGGGAGCCCTGGACCCAGTCCTCGCCGATCGGCACGTCGACCCCGGGGTTGGCGCCGCGGGCCAGCGTGAAGCGGACCGCGTCCGAGCCGTAGGTGTCCATCCAGTCCAGCGGATTGACCGCGTTCCCGAAGGACTTCGACATCTTCTTGCCGAACTGGTCGCGGACCATGCCGTGCAGCACGATCGTATGGAACGGCGGGGTGCCGTCCATCGCGTACAGGCCGAACATCATCATCCGGGCGACCCAGAAGAAGAGGATGTCGTAGCCGGTGACGAGGACCGAGTTCGGGTAGAACTTCTCGACGCTCTCGGTCTGTTCGGGCCAGCCGAGCGTGGAGAACGGCCACAGTCCGGAGGAAAACCAGGTGTCCAGGACGTCCGTGTCCTGCGTCCAGCCCTCGCCGGTGGGCGCCTCGTCGTCGGGGCCGACGCAGACGACCTCGCCGTCCGGCCCGTACCAGACGGGGATGCGGTGGCCCCACCACAGCTGGCGCGAGATGCACCAGTCGCGGAGGTTGTCGACCCAGCCGAAGTAGCGGGGCTCCATCTCCGCCGGGTGGATCTTCACCTGTCCGTCGCGGACGACGTCACCGGCGGCCTTGGCGAGCGGGGCGACCTTGACCCACCACTGGAGCGAGAGCCGGGGCTCGATGGTCGTCTTGCAGCGCGAACAGTGCCCGACGGAGTGGGTGTACGGGCGCTTCTCGGCGACGATGCGGCCCTCGGCGCGCAGCGCGGCGACGATGGCGGCGCGCGCCTCCATCCGGTCGAGCCCCTCGAAGGGGCCGGGGACGGTGATCACGGCGCGCTCGTCCATGACCGTGATGTTCGGCAGGTCGTGGCGGCGGCCGATCTCGAAGTCGTTCGGGTCGTGCGCGGGGGTCACCTTGACCGCGCCGGTGCCGAACGCGGGGTCGACGTGCTCGTCCGCGACGACCGGGATCGTACGGTCGGTGAGCGGCAGCTTGATCCGCTTGCCGATGAGGTGCGCGTACCGCTCGTCGTCGGGGTGGACGGCGACGGCGGTGTCACCGAGCATCGTCTCGGCACGGGTGGTCGCGACGACGACGGAGTCCTCGCCGTCGCCGTACTTGAGGGAGACCAGCTCGCCGTCGTCGTCCTGGTACTCGACCTCGATGTCGGAGATCGCCGTCAGACAGCGCGGGCACCAGTTGATGATGCGCTCGGCGCGGTAGATCAGCTCGTCGTCGTAGAGCTTCTTGAAGATGGTCTGGACGGCCTCGGACAGCCCCTCGTCCATCGTGAAGCGCTCGCGCGACCAGTCGACGCCGTCCCCGAGCCGCCGCATCTGGCCGGAGATCTGGCCGCCGGACTCGCCCTTCCACTGCCAGACGCGCTCGACGAACGCGTCGCGCCCCAGGTCGTGGCGGGACTTGCCCTCCTTGGCCAGCTCCCGTTCGACGACGTTCTGGGTGGCGATGCCGGCGTGGTCCATGCCGGGCTGCCACAGCGTCTCGTAGCCCTGCATGCGCTTGCGGCGGGTGAGGGCGTCGATCAGGGTGTGCTCGAAGGCGTGCCCGAGGTGCAGGCTGCCGGTGACGTTGGGCGGCGGGATGACGACGGTGTACGGCTCTTTGTCGCTCTTGGCGTCCGCCGCGAAGTAACCGCGCTCTACCCAGCGCTCGTACAGCTTCCCCTCCACCTCGGCCGGAACGTACTGGGTCGGCAGTTCGGGGTTGCTGGCTGGCTGCTGCTGAGTGTTCTCGGTCACGGGGCTCAGTTTAGAGGTGTCACAGCTGTGTATTGAAACGGGTTGTTCCGTAACGGTGCGGCCCCCGGAGCCCTCGGCGGCCTCCCGTTAGGTCAGGATGTTCGAAACGCATAAACATCTGACAGGGGACTGCACACATGAGCTACAACCAGCCGGGACCGTACGGAGGGCAGCAGCAGCCGCAGCAGCCGGGACCGTACGGCCAGCCGGGTCCTTACGGTCAGCAGCCGCAGGGCCAGCCCCAGCCCGGCTACGGTTACCCGCCGCAGGCCCCCCAGGCCCCGCAGGGCGTCCCGCCGCAGCAGCCCCCGCCGCCGCCGGGGTACGGCTATCCGCAGCAGCAGCCGGGCCAGCCCGCCGGGCCCTACGGCCAGCAGCAGCCCCCGCAGCCCGGCCCCTACGGCCAGCAGCCGCAGTGGGGCGGGGACGGGGGCGGGGGCGCGTACCCGCCCCCGCAGGGCGCGCCGAAGAAGAAGACGGGCCTGATCGTCGGCGCGGCCGTGGTGGCGCTCGCGGTGATCGGCACCGTGGTGTACTTCCTCACGTCGGGCGGCGCCAGCAACAGCGACGTCGCGGACGGCACGAAGGGCTACAAACTGACGCCGACGGAGTCCGTCGACGCGTACAAGCGCGCCCAGGAGCCCCAGAGCGAGAAGCTGACCGGCGACAAGAAGTCCGAGATCGAGGCGGAGGGCGTCAAGGACCCCACCCAGGTCGCGGCCGCCTACTCGGCGGGCAGCGGGGCGACGGCGAAGTCCGCCTCGCTGCAGGGCTGGTGGGGAGAGGTCGACGACCCGGCGAAGGTCATCGACAACTCCTTCAACGGTGTCACCAAGGAGGACTCGGTCTCCGGTACCAAGGCCGAGCTGGTCGGCACGGCCAAGCTGGTCACACCGGACGGTTTCGACGGCGCGCTCATGAAGTGCCAGAACATCAAGTTCACCAATCCGAACGGCGACGGGACCGCGTCGAAGGGCCCGAAGGAGTTCGAGGTGCCCACCTGCATCTGGGCCGACTACTCCACGGTCGGTGTGGTCTCGGTCGGGGACGTGGCCGGGCTGCTCACGGGCAAGACCACGCCGCAGGACGAGGTGGCCGACCTGGCGGCCAAGTTCTACAACAGCTCCCGCACCAAGGCCTGATCCGCGCGCGGTCGACACACCACAGGGGCGCCCGGCCAGTCGCACTGGCCGGGCGCCCCTGTGTGGTGCGGTGGGTGCGCCGCTACGCGGACTTCTCGTGGCGGCCGTCGTTCTTCACGATGCGCGGCTCGCGCGGGACCAGCGTCGGATTCACGTTGTCGCGGACGACCTCCGCCGTGATGACGACCCGGGCGACGTCCTTGCGGGACGGCACCTCGTACATCACCGACTGCAGGACCTCTTCGAGGATGGCGCGCAGTCCGCGCGCGCCGGTGCCGCGCAGGATCGCCTGGTCGGCGATGGCCTCCAGGGCGGGACGGTCGAAGTCCAGCTCCACACCGTCGATTTCGAAGAGGCGCTGGTACTGCTTGACGAGCGCGTTGCGCGGCTCGACCAGGATCTGGAGCAGCGCCTCGCGGTCGAGGTTGTGGACCGAGGTCAGGACGGGCAGCCGGCCGATGAACTCGGGGATCATCCCGAACTTCACCAGGTCCTCCGGCATGACCTCCTGGAACTGGTCGCTCTCCTCGACCTCGCGCTTGGAGCGGATCGTGGCGCCGAAGCCGATGCCCTTCGCTCCCGCGCGCGACTCGATGATCTTCTCCAGACCGGAGAAGGCGCCGCCCACGATGAACAGCACGTTCGTCGTGTCGATCTGGATGAACTCCTGGTGCGGGTGTTTGCGGCCGCCCTGCGGCGGGACCGAGGCGGTGGTCCCCTCCAGGATCTTCAGCAGCGCCTGCTGGACACCTTCGCCGGAGACATCGCGGGTGATCGACGGGTTCTCGCTCTTGCGGGCGACCTTGTCGATCTCGTCGATGTAGATGATCCCGGTCTCGGCCTTCTTGACGTCGTAGTCCGCCGCCTGGATCAGCTTCAGCAGGATGTTCTCGACGTCCTCGCCGACATAACCGGCCTCCGTCAGCGCCGTCGCGTCGGCGATGGCGAACGGGACGTTCAGCATCCGCGCCAGTGTCTGCGCGAGGAGCGTCTTGCCCGAGCCGGTGGGGCCGAGCAGCAGAATGTTGGACTTGGCCAGCTCGATCGCGTCCTCGCGACCCGCGCCACCGCCGTTCTCACCGGCCTGGACGCGCTTGTAGTGGTTGTAGACCGCCACCGAGAGGGCCTTCTTCGCGGGCTCCTGCCCGACGACATAGCCTTCGAGGAACTCGTAGATCTCGCGCGGCTTGGGCAGTTCCTCCCACCGCACCTCGGAGGTCTCCGCGAGTTCTTCCTCGATGATCTCATTGCAGAGATCGATGCACTCGTCGCAGATGTAGACACCGGGACCTGCGATGAGCTTCTTCACCTGCTTCTGGCTCTTCCCGCAGAACGAGCACTTGAGCAGGTCGCCGCCATCACCGATGCGTGCCACGAGGTGCTTCCCCTTCGCCTGGGAGCAGCTTGGTTCAGCGGCTCCTGTGCCTCATATCCGACGGTACCTTGCTCGGGCCCCCGTTCGGGCCCCCCTTGGCACGGTTCGCGTGGTCGTGGGGTTGTCCGCGACGACCGGTGCGAGTCCGCGCCAAGGGCGCCGGGTTGTCAGGCGGCCGCTGCGGCGGCCGTCGTCTTGCGGGTCGACACGATCTGGTCGACCAGGCCGTACGCGAGCGCGTCGTCGGCCGTGAGGATCTTGTCGCGCTCGATGTCGTCGCGGACCTTCTCGATCGGCGTGGTGGAGTGCCGGGCGAGCATCTCCTCCAGCTGCGAACGCATCCGGAGGATCTCGTTGGCCGCGATCTCCAGGTCGGAGAGCTGCTCACGGCCGGTCTGGCTGGACGGCTGGTGGATCAGCACGCGCGCGTTCGGCAGCGCGAGGCGCTTGCCGGGGGAACCGGCGGCGAGCAGGACGGCGGCGGCCGAGGCGGCCTGGCCCATGCACACGGTCTGGATGTCGGGCTTCACGAACTGCATCGTGTCGTAGATGGCCGTGAGGGCCGTCATCGAGCCGCCGGGGCTGTTGATGTAGATCGAGATGTCACGGTCCGGGTCCATCGACTCCAGGCACAGCAGCTGCGCCATGACGTCGTTGGCCGACGCGTCGTCGATCTGCACACCGAGGAAGATGACACGCTCCTCGAAGAGCTTGGCGTACGGGTCGTACTCGCGCACACCCTGTGAGGTGCGCTCCACGAAACGCGGCACGACGTAACGGTTGTCCACCTGCGGGCCGGAGTAGAGGCCGCTCGCGGAGTAGTTGTTCATGGGAGTGTTCACCATCCTGTGGCGTTCGAGTGGGCTGGGCGGGCTGATGCGGGGCGGATGTACGTGGGTACGTCAGGCCCCGGTACCGCCGCCGCCCGGAACGCCCGAAGCAGCGGAGATGATCTCGTCGATCAGGCCGTACTCCTTGGCCTCCTCGACGGTGAACCACTTGTCGCGGTCGCCGTCGCGGATGATCGTTTCCATCGACTGGCCCGAGTGGTGGGCCGTGATCTCGGCCATGCGCTTCTTCGTACGGAGCAGGTACTCGGCCTGGATCTTGATGTCCGAGGCCGTACCGCCGATACCGGCGGAGCCCTGGTGCATCAGGATGTCGGTGTTGGGGAGCGCGAACCGCTTGCCCGAGGTGCCGCCGGTCAGCAGGAACTGCCCCATGGAGGCCGCCATGCCCATCCCGATGGTGACGACGTCGTTGGGGATGTACTGCATGGTGTCGTAGACGGCCATACCGGCCGTGACGGACCCACCGGGGCTGTTGATGTAGAGGTAGATGTCCTTGTCGGGCTCGGCCGCGAGAAGGAGGAGCTGCGCCGTGATCTTGTTGGCGATGTCGTCGTCGACCTGCTGGCCGAGGAAAATGATCCGCTCCCCGAGCAGCCGGCTGTAGACCTGGTCGCCGAGGCCACCACCGAGGGACGGCTCACCGGCGGCGTAAGGCATCAGATTCGTCACGTATACACCTGCTCGTCTCTGACGGCTTTGGCCGTCTCAGCGTCTTCGTACCGGGGACGGGATACTCCCCTGCCCTCGTATTCATGGACCCTAACGCGCTGGTCGGCGGGCGCCATCCCGCTTCCGTGGCTGTTCGCTGGGAGCGCAAGGTAGTTGAGGCCGGGACGGGCCCCTGGCGGCCTCCCTGGGCCCGGCGGGCGGCTCCCTGTCCCGGCGGGCCGGGACAGGTCGGGCCCCGGGCGCGTGGTCGCGTCCGGGGCCCGTCCAGTCATGAGGTGCGGGACGCTCAGGCTCCGGCCTTCTCGTCCTTCGCCTCGTCCGTCTTCGCCTCGTCCGTCGTGGCCTCGGCCGTCTTCGCCTCGGCCTTGTCGGCGTCCTTGTCTGCGTCGGCCGACTCGGTGGCTTCGACGGCGGGGGCGTCCGCGGACGCCTCGGCGGCCTCGGCCGCGTCGTCGTCCTCGTCGTCCAGCTCGACCGGGTTGCCGTTGGTGTCGGTCACCGTGGCGGCCTCGACGACCACCGCGAGGGCCTTGCCGCGGGCGACCTCGCCGACGAGCATCGGCACCTGGCCACCCTCGACGACCGCCTGGGCGAACTGGTCGGGGGACATGCCGGAGGACTGCGCGCGCCGCATGAGGTGCTCGGTCAGCTCCTCCTGGTTGACGTTCAGCTTCTCCTTGTTGACCAGCTCGTCGAGGATGAACTGGGTCTTGATGCCCTTCTCCGCCTGCTCCTTGGTCTCGGCGTCGAACTCTTCCTCGGTCTTGCCCTGGATCTCCAGGTACTTGGCGAGGTCGAGGCCCATCTGACCGAGCTGGTGGTGCTCCAGGTTGTGCTTGCGGGTGTTGATCTCCTCCGCGAGAAGCTTCTCGGGGATCGGCACCTCGGCCAGCTGCAGCAGCGCGTCGAGGACGCGCTCCTGGGCCTGCGTGGCCTGCTCGTACTGCTTGCTGCTCTCAAGGCGCTTGCGGCTGTCGGCCTTCAGCTCGTCGAGGGTGTCGAACTCGCTCGCCAGCTGGGCGAACTCGTCGTCCAGCGCGGGCAGCTCGCGGGCGGCGACCTGGGTGACCTTGACGGTGACCTCGGCCTCCTTGCCCTCGGCGGCACCGCCCTTCAGCTCGGAGGTGAAGGTGGTCTCACCGCCGGCCTCCAGACCGGTGACGGCGTCGTCGATACCGTCCAGCAGGTCGCCGGAGCCGATGGTGTACTGCACACCTTCGGCGACACCGTCGGGCAGGACCTCGCCGTCGACCTTGGCCTCCAGGTCGATCGTCACGACGTCGCCGTCGGCGGCGGCGCGCTCGACCGGGTTGGTCGAGGCGAAGCGGTCACGGAGCTGCTCGACCGACTTGTCGATGTCCTCGTCACTGACCTCGATGGGGTCGACGGTGACCGCGATGCCGGAGTAGTCCGGGATCTCGATGACCGGACGCACGTCGACCTCGGCGGTGAAGGAGAGCAGTTCGCCGTCCTTCAGCTCCGTGATGTCGACGTCGGGCTGGCCGAGGACGTTGATCTCACCCTCGTTGACCGCTTCGGTGTAGAACTTCGGGAGGGCGTCGTTGACGGCCTCCTCCAGCACAGCACCACGCCCGAACCGCTGGTCGATGACCCGGGCCGGGATCTTGCCCTTGCGGAAGCCCTTCACCGTGACCTGCTGGTTGATCTTCTTGTACGCCGCGTCGAGGCTGTCCTTGAGCTCCTCGAAGGGCACCTCGACTGTGAGCCGAACCCGAGTCGGGTTCAGGGTCTCCACGGCGCTCTTCACGGTTCGGTCTCCTTGGTGGCTGATTCTTGGGTTCTGCCGCGACCACCGCACTGCGGCGGCCCCAGCGGATCGGCCCGGTTCTTCAGAGACTCTGCAGACACACGGGCACGCAGCTTGCATAGTAACCGCAAGCGGGAACGGCCCCACAATGTGATCGCGCGATGCGATCTCGAAAGAGATGGTCGGGGTGGCCGGATTCGAACCGACGACCTTCCGCTCCCAAAGCGGACGCGCTACCAAGCTGCGCCACACCCCGTCGGTGCGACACGTAGGGTACATGCCCACGGGCCCCGCGCCGCCATCTTTGACCGGCGCTTTGCGCGTGTGCGCCGAACGGTCGGGACCCGCTACGATGTTGTCCGTGCCGCACTCGCAGGAGACGCGGCGCGCTCTGTGCGGGCGTAGCTCAATGGTAGAGCCCTAGTCTTCCAAACTAGCTACGCGGGTTCGATTCCCGTCGCCCGCTCCATCGCCTCCGGCCCGTTCCGTGGATCTCTCCGCGGGGCGGGCCGGATTCGTTTCAGAAGCTGATCTTGTTGATGGTCTCGGCCAGCGAGTTGAGGAAGTTGTTCACCGTCGGCGCGATGTTGGTGGAGGCGAGGAAGAAGCCGAAGAGGATCGCGACGATCGCCGGCCCCGCCTTGATCGAGCCACCGCGGATCAGCACGACGAGAATGATCGCCAACAGAAGCACCACAGACAGTGAAATGGCCACTACTGATCACACCCTCGGTCGGTCCGCCTAGCCCAGCCCCGCGGGAGCACCCCCGGGGAGTACGACGCCATGTACCCCGGTATTCCCGCTCGCACCATCGTGCCATCAACCTCCGCGCGGGTGGGGCCCCGTGACGATTCCTCGCCATCGGATTCACGCCAATCGCACCTCGGCGCGCCACGCCGCCCCGCCCGCCACACCTTCGGGGCCCGGCGGGACCGCCGATGAATACGGACGCAATTTCGACCGACCCGATCTTCTGTGCGCACAGGTTATTCACACACCATTCCGACGAGCGGCACGGAGCGATCGACAGCGAATTAACTCAGCGTTGCAGCACAGGACAGAGCTGGGCGATATGCGCCATTTAAGGCCGATTAATTAGTGCATATCACCTGGTTGCCGTCGGTTTCAGTTGCGAATACACCACCCGGCGCGCGCGTTTTACGAATTACCTCGGGCGCGGTTAGCGTGGAGTGATGCCCCAGGCGCCGAATGGATATGCGAGGCCCTCGGTCGACCAGGTCGAGGAGCCTGGAACGACCACCGGAACCACCCCTTCCACGGTGGCCGACACGCCGGTACCGGCCCGACGGCCCCCGGCCGGCTCCGCCCCGGATCGCCCCGCCGTGTCCACCAGGCGGGACGCGTTCTTCGACAACGCCAAGTTCCTGGCGATCGTCCTGGTGGCGGTGGCGCACGCCTGGGAGCCGGTCATGGCCGGCAGCCGCGCCACGAAGGCGCTCTATCTGCTCGTCTACGCCTTCCACATGCCGGCCTTCATCGTCATCTCCGGCTACTTCTCCCGGCGCTTCACCGCCGCGCCCGGTCAGCTGCGGCGGCTGCTGACCACGATCGTCGTGCCGTACGTGGTCTTCGAGGTGGCGTACTCCCTCTTCAAGCGGTACGCGGACGACTCCCCCGGCCATCCGATCAGCCTGCTCGACCCCTGGTATCTCACCTGGTTCCTGGCCGCGTTGTTCATCTGGCGGCTGACCACGCCCCTCTGGCTGACGCTGCGCCATCCGCTCGCGGTCGCGCTCGTCGTCGCGGCGCTCGCCTCGCTCACCCCGAGCATCGGCGAGGACCTCGGACTGCAGCGGGTGCTCCAATTCGCGCCGTACTTCGTCGTGGGACTCTGCCTCAGGCCCGAGCACTTCCAGCTCGTACGGCGGCGCGAGGTCCGGCTGCTGGCGCTGCCGGTGCTGGCCGGAGCGGCGGCGTTCGCGTACTGGGCCGCGACCCATATGCGTACCGCGTGGCTCTACCACGACAACAGCGCGCAGGAGCTGGACTCCCCCGGGTGGGTGGGGCCGGTGATGACCTTCGCGCTGTTCGGCTGCTCCCTGCTGCTGACCGCCGCCTTCCTGTCCTGGGTACCGGGCCGCCGGACCTGGTTCACGGCGCTGGGCGCGGGCACGATCTGCGGCTATCTGCTGCACGGGTTCGTGATCAAGGGCGCGGTGTACGCGGGACTGTTCGACGACCACGCGTGGCCGACGACCCCGCTGGGCAGGGTCGTGGTGACCGTGGCGGCCGCGGTCGCGGTGACGGCGCTGTGCACGGCGCCGGTGCGGCGGCTGCTGCGCCCCGTCACCGAGCCCGAGATGAAGTGGGCGTTCCGCCGCACCGGCTAGACGTATTGATCACGAGCACTGTTCCGTACATGACACATACATATCTCCGGCGCCCCTCGGTAAAGCCTGGTCCGGCCGAGGGGCGCCCCGCCGCGCCCGGAGGGCCCGTCACTTCCGTGACCCATGTCTCAACGCGCGGTAACCGCCCCCGCACACAGGCTTGTTGATCACCCGTGGAACAGGGGCCGAAGCAGCGTCCACCACGAATCTGACAGTTACTCAGTAAACCATTTGGTAAACTAATTACTGACGATTCCTTGACGCTCCTTTGACTCGATGATGGAGGAACGATCCCATCGGACACGCAGAGACCCTCATAGCGATGGGCGGCGCTTTCCTCGCCGCCGCCGTGCTCGCCCGTCTGGGCAGCCGTATCGGGCTGCCCACTATTCCCCTGTTCACCCTGGCCGGGATCCTCCTCGGCCCGCACACCCCCGGCATCGTGCTGGTCAAGGACCCGCACGAGCTGGAGATGCTCTCCGCTCTCGGCCTGGTCCTGCTGCTCTTCTACCTCGGCCTGGAATTCCACCTGGACGACCTCAAGGAGGGCGGCCGGAAGATGGCCCTCGCCGGGGGCGTGTACCTGCTGCTGAACGTGGGCGCGGGTCTCGGCTTCGGGTTCGCGATGGGGTGGGGCACGTCGGAGGCGCTGGTCCTGGCCGGTGTGCTCGGCATCTCCTCGTCCGCGATCGTCACCAAGGTCCTGGTCGACATGGGACGGATCGGCAATCCCGAGACCAAACCCATCCTCGGGATCATCGTCGTCGAGGACATCTTCCTGGCGCTCTACCTCGCCGCGCTGCAGCCGATCCTGTCCGGTGCGGACAGCGCTCAGGCCGCGCTCGTGGACGGTGGAAAGGCGTTCGGCTTCCTGCTGCTCCTCGCGCTCGCCGCCCGGTTCGGCACGAAGGTGATCAGCCGGTTCATCAACACGAAGGACGACGAGCTGCTCGTCATCTCCTTCCTCGGGGCCGCGGTGCTGATCGCCGGTGTCTCCGAGTGGTTCGGCGTGGCCGACGCGATCGGCGCGTTCATGGTCGGTCTGATGCTCGGCGCGACGACGTCGGGCGACCGGATCCGCGAACTCGTCCACCCGCTGCGGGACGCGTTCGGCGCGATCTTCTTCTTCTCCTTCGGTCTGTCGATCAACCCGGGCGATCTGCCCTCGGTGTTCTGGCCCGTCCTCATCGCCGTCATCCTGACGGTCGTGATGAACGTCGGCGCCGGAGTGGCCGCGGCGAAGATCTTCGGTTTCGGCGCGCAACCCGCGGCCAATATCTCGACCACGCTGCTGGCGCGCGGTGAGTTCGCGCTGATCCTCGCGACGATGGCGGCGGGAGCCGGGCTGGACAGCAGGCTCGCGCCCTTCATCGCCGGATACGTCCTGGTCCTCGCGGTCCTCGGACCGCTCGCGGCCGGCCGGTCGCACTGGCTGGCCCGGATCCTCCCGGGTGGCCGGGCCGGTGGCGGTGGTGGCGCCAAGGACGGCGGCACCGGTCCCCCAGGGGACGCTCCGCCTGCCGCCGAAGGGACGGACACTACGGATACCCAGAAGAGCGCGGAGGCATCAGTGACGAGCTGACCGCTTCCGATGCTCTTATATCCGCCGACGCACCCGCAGCACCCGCACCCGCACTCGCACCCGCACTCGCAGCACCCGCACCCGCCGCGCTCGTCCCCGTACCGGTCCCTTCCACCCGCGGACTCCAGTCCCCCTTTCCCGCACCACCCGCCCCGTCGGCCGCCCCGGTCGACGGGGCGAACCATGAGTACGGCAGGGAACGGCGGCGCCGGGACGGTTCCGCTTCAGGCTTCGCGGCAGATCAGCAGCAGCGCCCGGTCGTCGTTGACGTCCTTGGCCACCGCCTCGATCAGATGCCAGGCCGCGCCCTCGAAGCCGGGCACCACATAGCGGTCCGCCTCGCCGGTGAGCCGGTCGATGCCCTCGGAGATGTCCCGCCCCGGGGCCTCGACCAGACCGTCCGTGAAGAGCATCAGGACGTCTCCGGGGCGCAGCGAGCCCTTCGCCGGGTCGAACTGGGCCCCGTCGTACACGCCGAGCAGCGGCCCCTCCCCCGACTTCTCCTCCCAGCGTCCGCTGCCCGCGTGCAGCTGGAGGGCGGGCAGGTGGCCCGCCGAGAGCAGCTCGTAGTCGCCGGATTCGAGGTCGAGCACCAGGTGGATGGAGGTGGCGAAGCCCTCGTCCCAGTCCTGCCGGAGCAGATAGCCGTTGGCCGCGGGAAGGAAGCCGTGCGGCGGGAGCGAGCCGAGGAGCCCGCCGAAGGCGCCGGACAGCAGCAGCGCCCGGGAGCCGGCGTCCATGCCCTTGCCGGAGACATCGGTGAGGACGACCTCCAGAGAGCGTCCGCCGTTGGTCCGCGCGGCCACCACGAAGTCGCCGGAGAAGGACTGGCCACCGGCCGGGCGCAGCGCCATCTCGTGGTGCCAGCCCTTGGGGAGCCAGGGCAGGGCGCTCTGGACGCGGATACGTTCACGCAGGTCGAAGAGCATCGTGCCGCCGCGCCGCCAGGGCACCCCGACCCGGGCTCTGAACTGGGCGATGAGCAGTCCGAAGAGGCCGCAGGCGGCGACCACGAGGACCGTGCCGGGGGTGACCCTGGCCGGGCCCTCCGGGTAGGGGCCGAGGACCATCGACTCGACGATCAGGGCGGCCGCCGCGGCGGCGTACAGGCTGAGCAGGCTGGCGGGCCGCAGGACGAGTCCGCCGGCCACGATCGGCAGGACGAGCGCCGAGGGCGCGAACCAGACCGGGACGGCGATGGTGGCGAGGGCGATGGCAGGAACGGTGAGCATCAGGCCGACGAGCGCGATCCAGTCCGAGCCGTCGCCCCTGAAGTAGTCGACCCCGGATTTGCGCACGCCGGTGCGGACCCGGTGCAGCGTCTTGCGCATCCGGGCCGAGTACGAATCCGCGCGCACGCCACCGGCCATTGTTGTGGACCCTATCGATCCGCCCGCCCCGCGTGCAGGGGGACCCCTGTGACATTGCGTTCGAAATCGGGTCGCCCGGTTGTCGTACCCCTGGTACTGATGGCATATGACTACGGAACTGCGGGTGTTGCGCCCGGCCGAATGGGCCAGCTGGTTCGGGGCGTTGGAGCTGGCGTTCGGCGGGGTGCCCGAGACGGGCGCGGAGCGGGCGCTGTGGCGGGACCTGACCGAGTTCGAGCGCTCGCTCGGTGTCTGGGACGGCGAGGAGTGCGTCGGTACGGCGGGCGCCTTCAGCTTCCGGCTCTCGGTGCCCGGCGGCGCGCTGGTACCGACGGCGGGCGTGACGATGGTGAGCGTGGCGGCGACGTACCGGCGGCGCGGGGTGCTGACGTCGATGATGCGGCGCCAGCTCGACGACGTCCGTACGTGGGGCGAGCCGCTCGCCGTGTTGACGGCGTCCGAGCCGGAGATCTACGGACGGTTCGGGTACGGGCTCGCGGCCCAGCAGCTCACGGCGCGGATCGACACCTCGCGGGTGCGTATCGCGCCGCCCGCCGCGCCGGAGGCGGCCGACGGGTCCCAGGAGGTACGTCTGCGCCGGGTGAAGCCGGATGATCCCGCCGTACGGGAAGCGTGCGAGGCGGTCTACGCGGCGCAGGTGGCGGGGCGGCCGGGGATGCTCGCGCGGCGGCCGGGCTGGGAGCGGCTGCCGGTCCTCGACGGCGGGCGGCCCAAGGACGGCGCGTCACCGCTGCAGTGCGTGCTGGCGGAGCGGCACGGCGAGGTGGTCGGGTTCACGCTGTTCCGCAACAAGCCCGAGTGGGACATGGCCGGGCCCAAGGGCACGATCGAGCTGGGTGATCTGTACGCGCGGGACGCGGCGGCGTACGTCTCGCTCTGGCGTTTCCTCTTCTCCATCGATCTGACCTCGACCGTCCTGGCCGACAACCGGCCCCCGGACGACCCGTTCCAGTACGTGGTCTCGGACGTGCGCCGGTGCGCGCTGCGGCTGCGCGACTCGCTGTATCTGCGGCCGGTGGAGGTGGGGGCCGCGCTGGAGGCCCGTACGTACCGCGCCCCGGTGGATGTGGTCCTCGGCGTCGAGGACGCCTTCTGTCCGTGGAACGAGGGGAACTGGCGGCTGAGCGGCGACGCCAAGGGCGCCTCCTGCGAGCGCACCGCCGACCGGCCCGATCTGACGCTGGGCGTAAGGGAGTTGGCCGCCGCCTATCTGGGCGGTACGTCGCTGGCCGCGCTGGCGCGCGCGGGGCGGGTGCGGGAGGTGCGCACGGGCGCGCTGGCGGAGGCGTCCACGGCGTTCGGTTCTGACGTGGCGCCGTGGCTGCCGCACGGGTTCTGAGCCCCCGGGGCGTGTCCGCGAAGGAGCGCCGTCCGCCCGTCGACCGGGCGGGACTTCGCGGATACTAGGCCCGCTGGCAGCCGGGGCACCAGAAGAGGTTGCGGGCGGCGAGGGTCTCGGTGCGGATCTCGCCGCCGCACAGCAGGCAGGCCATCCGCGCCCGGCGGTAGACGTAGACCTCGCCGCCGTGGTCGTCCACGCGGGGCGGGCGGCCCATCGCCTCGGGGGTGTGCTCGGGGCGGACGGTGTCGATGCGGTTGTTCCGTACGCCCTCGCGCATCAGCGCCACCAGATCCGCCCAGATCGCGTCCCATTCGGCGCGGCGCAGCTCCCGGCCGGCGCGGTAGGGGTCGATGCCGTGCCGGAAGAGGACCTCGGCGCGGTAGACGTTGCCGACGCCCGCGATGACCTTCTGGTCCATGAGCAGGGCGGCGACGGTCGTACGGGAGCGGGAGATCCTGGCCCACGCCTTCTCGCCGTCGTCGCCGGTGCCGTCGTCGCGGGCGCGCAGCGGGTCGGGGCCGAGCCGGTCGTGTATCGCCCGCTTCTCGGGGTCGGTGATCAGGGCGCAGGTGGTGGGGCCGCGCAGATCCATGTGCGCGGCCGGGGAGACGAGCCGCAGCCGGACGGTGTCGGTGGGCGGCGGGGCGGGCGCGCCGCCGAAGCCGACCTTGCCGAAGAGGCCGAGGTGGATATGGACCCAGCCGGTGCCCCCGAAGCCGAGGAAGAGGTGTTTGCCGTGGGCGTCCACCGCGTCGAGGACCCGGCCGTCGAGCAGGGCGGCGCTGTCGGAGAACTTGCCCTGCGGGCTGCTGACCCGTACGGGACGGCCGCCGAAGCGGGCGAGGTGGTCCTCGGCGAGGCGGTGGATCGTATGCCCCTCGGGCACGGGGTCCTGCCTTTCTGACGCGGGACGTGGGATGCGGGACGTGCGACGTGGGACGTGCGACGCGGGACATGCGACGCGGGACATGCGACGCGGGTCCGGGCATGGCTGTGCCGCCGGGCGCGGTCGTGCGGGACCGGGCCCGGCGGCACGGGAGTGTCAGTTCTCCGGCTGGGGGTGGTGCGCCGGTACGGGCGGCAGCTCGTGGGTCGTCTCGTACGCGGCCAGCATCGCGATGCGGCGCGCGTGACGCTCCTCGCCGGAGTAGGGCGTGGCGAGGAAGATCTCGACGAACCTGGTCGCCTCTTCCCTGGTGTGCATCCGGCCGCCGACCGAGATGACGTTCGCGTCGTTGTGCTCGCGGCCGAGCGCCGCCGTCTGCTCGCTCCAGGCGAGGACGGCCCGGACGCCCTTGACCTTGTTCGCGGCGATCTGCTCGCCGTTGCCGGAGCCGCCGATCACGATGCCGAGGGCGTCGGGGTCCGCGGCCGTGCGCTCCGCGGCGCGCAGGCAGAACGGCGGGTAGTCGTCCTGGGCGTCGTAGAGGTGGGGCCCGCAGTCGACGGGGTCGTGGCCGTGGGCCGTGAGCCACTCGACGAGGTGGTTCTTGAGTTCGTAGCCGGCATGGTCGGAACCGAGGTACACGCGCATGGTGTGAAGTGTGGCACGCGTGGTGTGGCGGACGCTCCGTTGGGTATCGGTGTGCGAGGTCAACCCGCCATTACGGCGCAGTGGACCCCGGGTAAAGAGACGGCATTGCCACTTCCACTCTCCGGGGGTCAGGCGCTTGAATGCCGGGACTCGTTATTCGAGTGGACCGTAGACGTAAGGATTGACGCATGAGCTCCCTGCCGTCCCCCACGAAGGAAGGCGGGATTCCCAGCGAGCCTGGGAATCCACAGCCCTCCTCCGACGGCCTGCACGCCGGTCTCAAGAACCGTCATTTGTCGATGATCGCGATCGGCGGCGTCATCGGCGCCGGTCTGTTCGTCGGCTCGGCCTCCGGCATCGCCGCCGCAGGCCCCGCCATCCTCCTGTCGTACGCGCTGGTCGGCCTCATGGTCGTGCTCGTCATGCGCATGCTGGGCGAGATGGCCGCGGCACGGCCCAGTTCCGGGTCCTTCTCCTCCTACGCCGACCAGGCGCTCGGCCGCTGGGCCGGCTTCTCCATCGGCTGGCTCTACTGGTTCTTCTGGGTGGTGGTGCTCGCGGTCGAGGCGACGGCGGGCGCGCAGATCCTGGAGGGCTGGATACCGGCCGTGCCCCAGTGGGCGTGGGCGCTGATCGTGATGGTCGTGCTGACGGCGACCAATCTCGTCTCCGTCTCCTCTTTCGGCGAGTTCGAGTTCTGGTTCGCCGGAATCAAGGTGGTGGCGATCGGCGGGTTCGTCGTCGTCGGACTGCTGGCCGTCTTCGGCGTCCTGCCCGGCTCCGACAACCCCGGCGCCGGTTTCGGACATCTCACGGACGCGGGCGGGTTCTTCCCCAAGGGGCCCGGCGCGATCCTCACGGGTGTGCTGATGGTCGTCTTCTCGTTCATGGGCAGCGAGATCGTCACGCTCGCCGCCGGTGAGTCGTCGAACCCGCAGCGGGCCGTGGCCAAGGCCACCAACAGCGTGATCTGGCGCATCGCGGTCTTCTACCTGGGCTCGGTCTTCGTCGTCCTGACGCTGCTCCCCTGGAACGACGCGTCGATCACCAAGGACGGCTCGTACGTCGCGGCGCTGAACTCGATCGGCATCCCGCACGCCGGACAGGTCATGAACGTCATCGTGCTGACCGCCGTGCTCTCCTGTCTGAACTCCGGTCTCTACACGGCGTCCCGGATGGCCTTCTCGCTCGGCCAGCGCGGCGACGCGCCCAGGGCCTTCGGCCAGGTGACCAGGCGCGGGGTGCCGCAGGCGGCGATCCTGTCGTCAGTCCTCTTCGGCTTCGTGGCCGTCTTCTTCAACTACCAGTGGCCCGACACGGTCTTCGCGTTCCTGCTGAACTCGTCGGGCGCGGTGGCCCTCTTCGTCTGGCTGGTCATCTGCTTCACCCAGCTGCGGATGCGCGGGATCATCCTGCGCGAATCGCCGGAGAAGCTCGTCGTACGGATGTGGCTGTTCCCGTATCTGACCTGGGCGACCATCGCGATGATCTCCTTCGTCCTGGTCTACATGCTCACCGACGACGACGCGCGCGAGCAGGTCCTGCTCTCCCTGCTGGTGGCGGCGGTCGTCGTGGCGATCGCCCTGGTCAGGGACTTCCGCGAGCGCGGCGCGAAGGCGGCGGCCCCGGCCGCGGAACCGGACGCGGCGCGGGACGAGACCGTCAGGCGCTGACGGCACCTTCCCGTACGGCCGGGACCGGGCGCGCGTCCGTCAGCCCCGGCGGCCGAGGAGCTTCCACGCGGCGGGCAGCGCGCCCATGGCGAGGGCCGCCTTGAGCGCGTCGCCGAGCAGGAAGGGCACCAGCCCGGCGGCCACGGCGGCGCTCGGCGACATGCCGGTGGACAGCGCCAGGTAGGGCACGCCGACCGCGTAGATGACCGCGGAC
The DNA here is from genome assembly GCF_003346515.1 of Streptomyces corynorhini. Taxonomy (GTDB): domain Bacteria; phylum Actinomycetota; class Actinomycetes; order Streptomycetales; family Streptomycetaceae; genus Streptomyces; species Streptomyces corynorhini. The sequence continues at coordinate 26,273 of NZ_QQNA01000011.1, read as the reverse complement.
CCGAGCACCATCGTGCCCGCCGTGCGCGGTACGGAGCGGTCGCCGCCCCTGCGGGCCAGCGCGCCCACGACGGTGGCGGCGAGCAGCATGCCGAGGACGTAACCGAACGAGGCGCCGCCGGGACCGGAGGAACCGGCGGCGAACCACGGCACCCCGGCCATCCCGACCAGCGTGTAGAGCGCGAGGGAGAGGAAACCGCGGCGGGCGCCCAGACCGGCGCCGACCAGCAGCGCCGCGAAGGTCTGACCGGTGACCGGGACCGGGGAGCCGGGGACGGGGACGGCGATCTGCGCCGCCACGCCGGTGAGCACCGCGCCGCCGACGACCAGGGCGACGGAGCGGGTGCGGGTGGCGGGGAGGAGATCGGCGAGGACCACTCCGGTACGGGGGGCTGCGGCAGCAGTGCTCATGGGGACTCCGCGGTCATCAGGGGTGCGAGGGCGTTCGGGGACGGTACGACGTTAGTCCAGGCAGCTGTGGGCGATCACCGTCAGACGCCGACAAAGCGGAGGTCAGGACGTTGTCGGAGGTGTCACAAGCGGCCGCGGCGGGGGCGGGGCGCGACCCGGGCGCGCCGGACACGCCGCGCGCGCCGCCCCGCCGTCTTGCTGCTAGCGTGCAGTTGCATAAGATGTGCAATAAGAGGCCGGAGGGTTTGGACACATGGCCACGCTTCACGAACGTCCCTACACGCTTCCTGAACTTCCCTACGACTACGCGGCGCTCGAACCCGTCATCAACCCGCAGATCATCGAGCTGCACCATGACAAGCACCACGCGGCCTACGTGAAGGGCGCCAACGACACCCTCGAACAGCTCGCGGAGGCGCGGGACAAGGACGCGTGGGGAGCCGTGAACGGACTGGAGAAGAACCTCGCGTTCCATCTCTCCGGCCACATCCTGCACTCGATCTACTGGCACAACATGGCGGGCGAAGGCGGCGGCGAGCCGCTCGCGGCGGACGGCGTCGGCGAGCTGGCGGACGCCATCGCCGCGTCCTTCGGCTCCTTCGCGGGCTTCAAGGCGCAGCTGACCAAGGCCGCCGCGACCACCCAGGGCTCGGGCTGGGGCGTGCTCGCGTACGAGCCGGTCAGCGCCCGGCTGATCGTCGAGCAGATCTACGACCACCAGGGCAACGTCGGCCAGGGCTCGGTGCCGATCCTGGTCTTCGACGCCTGGGAGCACGCCTTCTACCTCCAGTACAAGAACCAGAAGGTCGACTTCATCGAGGCCATGTGGAAGGTCGTGAACTGGCAGGACGTGGCGAAGCGGTACGCGTCCGCCAAGGAGCGCGCCCACAGCCTGCTGGTGGCCCCCTGACCGGCCCCCCGAACGTCCTGCCTCGTGATCGTCTTCTCAACCTTCACCGGCGGACGGAATGACGAAGGGCCCCCGCGAGGAAAGGACTCGCGGGGGCCCTTCCGTCCGTACCGGGCGGGTGCAGCGGGCGGGTGTAACGGGCGGGTAGCGGGCGGGCCGGGCGTCAGTCGAAGATCGGGCCCTGTGTACGGGTCCGCTTGATCTCGTAGAAGCCGGGGATCGACGCCACCATCAGCGTGCCGTCCCAGAGCTTCGCGGCCTCCTCGCCCTTGGGCGCGGGGGTGACCACGGGGCCGAAGAAGGCGATCTGCTCCCCGTCCGCCCCCGGGACGGCGATGACCGGGGTGCCGACCTCCTGGCCGACCTTGTCGATGCCTTCCTTGTGGGAGGCGCGCAGCTCGGTGTCGTACGTGTCGGAGTCGGCGTACTCGATGAGGTCGGCGGGCAGCCCGGCATCGGCCAGGGCACCGGCGATGGCCTCGCGGGTCGCGCCCTGACCCTCGTTGTGGAAGCGGGTGCCGAGCGCGGTGTACAGCGAGCCGACGACCTCGTCGCCGTACTTCTCGCGCGCCGCGATGACCACGCGGACCGGCCACCAGGACTTGCCGCCCGGCAGCATGTTCTCCCGGTACTCCTCGGGCAGCTGGTCCAGCTTGTCCTCGTTCAGCACGCCGAGGCTCATGACGTGCCAGCGGACCTCGATGTCCCGGACCTTCTCCACCTCCAGCACCCAGCGCGAGGTCATCCAGGCCCAGGGGCACAGCGGATCGAACCAGAAGTCGACGGGAGTCTTGTCGGACATGTCTCTCCTCAGCGGGGTCGGCCCGGATCAGGGCTGCGTACGCACCTCACCGGGCAAACGCCGCACACCGCCGGGGACATTCCCGCGCCCGTCGTGTCAGCGGCGCGTGCGAGGATCGTCCCGGCTGCCGAACAAGCCATGAACGAGAGCCGAGAAGGAGTGACCGTGCCCGGTGAGAACCTGTCCCGTGACGAGGCCCGTGAGCGGGCCCGCCTGCTGTCCGTAGACGGGTACGAGGTCTTCCTCGACCTGCGGTCGGCGGTCGGGGACGCCGGGGCGGACGACGGACCCCGGACGTTCCGTTCGGTGACGACGATCAGCTTCCGCTGCGCGGATCCGGGCGTGGCCACCTTCGCCGACCTGATCGCGCCGAGCGTGACCGCCGTGACGCTGAACGGAACCGACCTCGACCCGGCCGCCGTCTTCGACGGGTCGCGCATCGCGCTGGAGGACCTGGGCGCGGAGAACGTCCTGGTGGTGGACGCGCAGTGCGCCTACAGCCGGACCGGCGAGGGCATGCACCGCTTCGTCGACCCGGAGGACGGCGAGGTCTACCTCTACACGCAGTACGAGCCTGCCGACGCCCGCCGGGTCTTCGCCAACTTCGAGCAGCCCGATCTGAAGGCCCCCTACCGCTTCGAGGTGAGCGCGCCCGAGGGCTGGACGGTGTGGAGCAACGGCGCGGGCACGCTGACCGACGGGGGCTGGCGGTTCGCGGAGACGAAGCCGATCTCGACGTACATCACGGCCGTCGTCGCCGGTCCCTACCACTACGTGACCGACTCCTACCGCCGCACGTTCGACGACGGCACGGTCCTGGAGATCCCGCTCGGCGCGATGTGCCGCAAGGGCCTGGCCCGGCACTTCGACGCGGACGACATCTTCCTGGTGACCAAGCAGGGGCTGGACTTCTTCCACGACAACTTCGACTACCCGTACCCGTTCGGGAAGTACGACCAGGCGTTCGTGCCCGAGTACAACCTCGGCGCGATGGAGAACCCGGGCCTGGTGACCTTCCGCGAGGAGTACATCTACCGGGGCCAGGTCACCCAGGCCGCGTACGAGCGCCGGGCGAACACGCTCCTGCACGAGATGGCGCACATGTGGTTCGGCGACCTGGTCACCATGGAGTGGTGGGACGACCTGTGGCTGAAGGAGTCCTTCGCCGACTTCATGGGGGTCTTCGCGCTCGTGGAGGCGACGCGCTTCACCGGCGCCTGGACCACCTTCGCCAACAACCGCAAGTCCTGGGCGTACCGCGCCGACCAGCTGCCGTCCACCCATCCCGTCACGGCCGACATCCGTGATCTGGAGGACGCGAAGCTGAACTTCGACGGCATCACGTACGCCAAGGGCGCCTCGGTGCTCAAGCAGCTCGTCGCGTACGTCGGCCGGGACGCGTTCCTGGCGGGCGCCCGCGGCTACTTCAAGCGCCACGCGTACGGCAACACCCGGCTGGGGGACCTGCTCTCCGTGCTGGAGGAGACCTCGGGGCGCGACCTGACGGCCTGGTCGCGGTCCTGGCTGGAGACCGCCGGGCTCAACTCGCTGACCCCGCAGGTCATGTACGACGCGGACGGCCGCGTCACCGAGCTGGCCGTGATCCAGGAGGCCGCCGCCTCCCACCCGACGCTGCGTCCGCACCGGGTGGCCGTCGGGCTGTACCGGCGGCTGCCCGACGGCGGCCTCGAACGGTTCGCGCGCGCCGAGACGGACATCGAGGGGCCGCGCTCGGTCGTCGGGGAGCTGACCGGGGCCGAGCGCCCCGACCTCGTGCTCGTCAACGACGACGACCTGACGTACTGCAAGATCCGTTTCGACCCGGCGTCGCTGGACACCCTGCGCGACCGGCTCGGCGACCTCTCCGACCCGCTGGCGCGCGCCCTGTGCTGGTCGGCGATGTGGAACCTGACCCGTGACGCGCTCATGCCCGCCCGGGACTTCATGGCGCTCGTCCTGACCCACGCGGGCCGCGAGACGGACATCGGCGTCCTCCAGATGCTGCACGCGTGGGCCCGCTCGGCCCTCGTCCACTACGCCGCGCCCGACTGGCGCGAGGAGGGCGGGCGGCTGCTCGCCGAGGGCGCGCTGCGCGAGCTGCGGTACGCGGAGCCCGGCAGCCAGCACCAGCTGGCGTGGGCCCGCTTCTTCGCCTCGGTCGCGACCTCGGACGCGGACTTCCAGCTGCTGCGCGGGCTGCTGGACGGGACCGCGAAGATCGACGGGCTGAGCGTCGACCAGGAGCTGCGCTGGGCCTTCCTGGAGCCGCTGGCCGCGCACGGGCTGGCCGACGAGAGCGCCATCGGCGCCGAACTGGCCCGCGACGACACCGCGTCGGGCAAGCGCCACGAGGTGCGCTGCATGGCGGCCCGGCCATCGGCCGCGGTCAAGGCGCAGGTCTGGGCGCAGGTCGTCGAGTCGGACGCCCTGTCGAACGCGCTGGTCGGCGCGGCCATCGGCGGCTTCGTCCAGCCGGGCCAGCGGGAGCTGATCGCGCCGTACGCCGCCCGGTACTTCGAGGCGATCGACCGGGTGTGGACGGAGCGTTCGATCCAGATCGGCATCGACGTGGTGCGCGGTCTGTTCCCGGGGCTCCAGGACGGCCGAGGCGCCCTGGAGGCGGCCGACAGCTGGCTGGAGGGCCACCGGAACGCGGCACCGGCGCTGCGTCGGCTGGTGCTGGAGGCGGCCGACGACCTGGCGCGCGGGCTGCGCGGACAGGAGTGCGACGCGGCGAGCCGTTAGGGCGTGTTGCGAAAGTAGCGCCGTCCGCCCGGAGGGCGGGCCCGGCGGCGTCCGGTGCGCTGCGCTCGCTTCGCTCCCTCCGCCTCGGCGTTGACGCGTCCTTCGGATGCCGAGCGCTCCCGCAAGGCGGAGGATCGTCCTCGTACTGGACGTACTCGGACGACTCCGACAACGCGGCGAGCGTGCGTGCCGGGCGTCGCGGGCCAGGCGGGACTTTCGCAACACGCCCCAGATCCGATCAGCCCGTCTTCAGCCTCGGACCGGGCCTGGGGGCGGGCTGTGTGATCGGCAGTCGAACGCACTTACTTTAGTACGAGCTTGTCCGGTTTTGTCGACGAATCGGTTACAGGGGTTGAGGAGTGGGGGCGGCGGGGCAGATCCCGGGACATGAAGAACAACACCCCGGTCTCCCTCCGCCCCCTCGGCCTCCCGCTCCCTCTCAGCCGTCTCTCCGACGACGCGAGCGGCCGGGTGCTCTCGCTCGCGCAGTTGCGCGCCTACGGCGTCCCGGCCGGCCGGGCCGCCGCCCTGTGCAGGCCCGGTGGCTCCTGGCGGCATCTGCTGCCCGGCGTCTATCTGCTGCACACCGGGACCCCGACCGCCGAGGAGCGGCTGCGCGGGGCGCTGCTGTACGCGGGGCGGCCCGGCGCGGCGAGCGGCCGGGACGTCCCGGCCCAGCCGGGGCCGCGCCCCGCGTCCGGCGCGGCCGGGGGCGGTGGCCGGGCGGCGTCGGCCCCGTACGGCTCGGCGATGATCACGGGGCTGGCCGCGCTGGCGCTGCACGGCTTCACCGAGTCCGCTCCGCCGCCGGTCGCGGCGGAGCGGATCGACGTGCTCGTCCCCCGTACCCGGCGGCTGCGGTCCGCCGGGTACGCCCGGCTGATCCGGGCGCACGCCCTGCCCCGGCCCGAGCTGATCGGCGATCTGCCGGTGGCGCCCGTCGCGCGCGCGGTGGCGGACGCGGTGGCGCAGCTGTCCGACGCGGACTCGGTGGTGGCGCTGCTGACCGAGGCGGTGCGGGACGGACACTGCGAGCCGACCGTGGTGGTGCGGGAGTTGAACCAGTCGGGGCTGCTGGTGCGCCCGTACGTGGTCGACGCGGTGGACGCGCTGCTGGCGGAGGGCCGCAGCCTGGCCGAGGGGCGGCTGTACGAGCTGGTGCGGACGTACGGTCTGGCGGAGCCGGTGTGGAACGTGGATCTGCGGCTGCCGGACGGGCCGCGACTGGGCGCGGTGGACGCCTACTGGCCGGAGCGTTCGGTGGCGGTCGAGCTGGACACCCGCGCGCCCCGGCAGGCCGGCCGGTGGGACGAGGAGGAGGACGACGAGCAGTGGTCGGCCGCCGTGCGCAAGCGCGAGCATCTGGAGCGGCTGGGCATCACGGTCGTGCATCTGACGCCGAAGAAGCTGCGCGAATCGCTCGAACAGCAGGCGACGGTGGTGCGCACGGCGCTGCTGGCGGCGGACGACCGCGATCCGGCGGCGCGGGTGGTGGTCCTGCCCAGATGATCCGGGGCGGTACGGGAGTGCGGGCGGCCGTCGCGGGGCCGCCCGCGGCCTCATGCCCGGTCGCGCTCCGGAGGGTTCGTCACCTTCCGGCCGCTCAGGGGCGCGAGGGGCGCCGGGGGCCCGAGAGGTGCTGGTGGCCCGAGGAGCGCCGGGGGCCCGAGAGGTGCTGGTGGCCCGAGGAGCGCCGGTGGGCCGAGGGGTGCCGGTGGCCCGAACTCGTCGTCAGCGGAGGGCTTCCGGGCTGATTCCGCGCCGTTTTGGGCGGGTTGATTCCCAGTGGCGCGCCTCGCGCCATGGCGGATCTCCGCCATGACCGCATCCCGTGCCCGGCAACCCTCCACAAATCCCTGGTTCGTAGGAAAAGCTGACCGGTCAGCCGGTACCGAAATCCGGACTGTCTTTTCACCGAACAGGATGCTGATGACCTCCGAATCCGACAGCTCCATATCCGGGCCGAGACGCGTGGCCAGGGTGACGGCCGCGGCCGGGCTGGTGGCAGCGCTGATCGCCTCCGGTGCGGCGCCCGCGCTCTCCGCGACGCGCGCCGACACCCCCACGGTTCCCGCGCCCGTGAAATCGGCCGCCGACCCCGGCAAGCTGGACACGGCCGACGCGGATCTGCTCGCCAAGGCCAAGGCCGAGGGCGAGAAGAACGTCACCATGATGGTCGCCACCACCCCCGGGGCCACCCAGCAGGTCGCGGGCCAACTGGACGCCGTCGAGGGCTCCGTGGTCGGCAAGACGTACGACAAGCTCGGCTACGTACGCGCCACGCTCCCCACCGCCAAGGCGGAGGCCGCGATCCTGGCGGCCCAGAAGCTCTCCTCGGTCCAGGGCATCGATCTCAAGCAGGAGATCATGCTGGACGACCCGACGCCCGGCGCGGACACCGCGAAGGGCGCGAAGGGCACGGACAAGAAGAACCCGGGCGTCAAGCTCTACCCGGCGCCGGACCGGAAGACCTCGGCGAAGAACCCGTACAACCCGTCCTTCGAGACCGGCGCGGTGGACTTCGTCAAGAAGAACCCCAAGGCCGACGGCCGCGGGGTCACCATCGGCGTCCTGGACTCCGGGGTGGACATCGCCCACCCGGCGCTCCAGAAGACCAGCACCGGTGAGCGCAAGATCGTCGACTGGGTGACCGCCACCGACCCGGTCTCCGACGGCGACGGCACCTGGCTGCGGATGAACACCTCGGTGACCGGCCCCGTCTTCACGGCGGCCGGGCGTACCTGGAAGGCACCCGCCGGCTCGTACAGGTTCACCACCTTCGCCGAATCCGCCACCCTGGGCGGCGAGATGGCCGGTGACCTCAACCGCAACGGCACCACCACCGACGTCTGGGGCGTGCTCTACAACCCGGCCGACGGGACCGTCAGGGTCGACCTGGACAACGACGGCGACTTCACCGACAGCGTGCCGATGAAGCCGTACAAGGACGGTTTCCAGGTCGGCTACTTCGGTGAGCAGGACCCGTCCAGCAAGGTCGCCACCCGTATCCCCTTCACCGTCGAGGTCCGCAAGGACGTCGTCTACAACGCGGCCGGCGCGAAGTCCGACTACGTCAGCATCGGTGTGGTCGAGGGCGCGCACGGCAGCCACGTCGCCGGGATCACCGCCGCCAACGGCCTGTTCGGCGGCGCGATGAACGGCGCCGCCCCCGGCGCCAAGATCGTCTCCTCGCGCGCCTGCACCTGGAGCGGCGGCTGCACCAACATCGCGCTCACCGAGGGCATGATCGACCTCGTCGTCAACCGCGGTGTCGACATCGTCAACATGTCGATCGGCGGCCTGCCGACCCTCAACGACGGCAACAACGCCCGCGCGCAGATGTACACGCGGCTCATCGACACCTACGGTGTCCAGCTGGTGATCTCGGCGGGCAACGACGGCCCCGGCCTCAACACCATCGGTGACCCGGGCCTCGCCGACAAGGTCGTCTCGGTCGGCGCCGCGATCTCCAAGGACACCTGGGCCGCCAACTACGGCTCCGGCGTGACCAAGAAGTACGCGATGATGCCCTTCTCCTCGCGCGGTCCGCGTGAGGACGGCGGCTTCACGCCGACCATCACAGGCCCCGGCGCCGCCATCAACACCACCCCGACCTGGCAGCCCGGCGGTCCGGTCGCCGAGGCGGGCTACCAGCTGCCCGCCGGCTACTCCATGCTGCAGGGCACCTCGATGTCCTCGCCGCAGGTCGCGGGCGCGAGCGCGCTGCTGCTCTCCGCCGCCAAGCAGAAGAAGATCAGCCTCACCCCGGCACGGCTGCGGACGGCGCTCACCAGCACCGCCACCAAGATCTCCGGCGTCCAGGCGCACGAGCAGGGCTCCGGCCTGATCGACATCGTCGACGCGTGGAAGGCCATCCAGCGGGCCTCGGGCACGGACGTCAACGAGTTCGCGGTCAAGGCGCCGGTCAGCACCACGCTCGACCAGTACCTGAAGGACCCCGGCTTCGGCACGGGCGTGTACGACCGCGAGGGCGGCCTGAAGGCCGGCCAGAGCCGTACGTACGACGTCGTCGTCACCCGCACCACGGGCAAGGCGGGCGCCGTCGAGCACCGGCTGAAGTGGAAGTACAACGACGGCACCTACAAGCTGCTCGGCAGCGACAAGGTCAAGCTGCCGCTGAACCGGCCGGTGACCGTGAAGGTCCAGGCGAAGCCCGGTTCCGCCGGGACCCACAGCGCGATCCTGGAGGTCGACGACCCGCGTACGCAGGGCGTGGACAAGCAGATCCTCGCCACCGTGGTCGTCGCGAAGCCGCTGGCGAAGCCGTCGTACGCGTTCTCCGAGAAGAACTCCGTACAGCGCAACAGTTCGAAGTCGTACTTCATCACCGTCCCGGAGGGCGCGAAGACCCTGGAGGTGGCGCTCGGCGGACTCGCCAAGGACAGCCAGACCCGGTTCATCACGCTCCACCCGTACGGCAAGCAGATCGAGAACAGCTCCACGGTCAACTGCTACCCGAACTACTCGAACCCGGCCAACACCTGCCGTCCGGACGTCCGTTCGTACCCGGATCCGCTGCCGGGCGTCTGGGAGGTCGAGGTCGAGGCGCGCCGTACGTCGCCGCTGCTCGACAACCCCTACACGCTGGAGGTGTCGGTCCTGGGCACCGCCTTCGACCCGGCGGTCACCACGCTGCCCGAGGCGAAGATCGGCACTCCCTCGCCGGTCTCCTGGAACGTCACCAACAGCTTCGCCGCCATCGACGGCACGCTGGCCGGCGGCTCGCTGGGCTCGGCGAAGGTCGCCCGTCCGACGATCGCGGACGGTGAGGAGCAGGTGTCGACCGTGACCATCGGCGCGGGCGTCGAGCGGCTCGACATCACCATCGGCAACACCGCGGACCCGGCCGCCGACCTGGACCTCTACGTCGTACGGAACGGGGTCGTGGTCGGCCAGTCCACCACCGCCTCGTCGGACGAGCGGGTCAGCCTGGCCAACCCGGCCGCCGGTACGTACGAGATCGTCGTCGACGCCTACTCGGTCCCGGCCGGGTCGACGGCGTACGACTACCGGGACGTCTACTACTCGGCGTCGCTCGGCGAGGTCACGACCGGCACCGGGCCGGTGAAGATCGCGAGCGGCGGCACGGCGAAGGTCTCGGCCGAGATCCTGGTGAACAGCGCGGCCCCGGCGGGCCGGCAGTTCTTCGGCGAGGTGAAGCTGGTGAACGCGCGCGGTACGGCGGCGGGCACCGGCAGCGTGATCATCGAGAGCGTCACACCGTAACCGCCGGGACCGGCCGGTGACGGCCGGTGACGGCACGCGGTGATCGGGGCGGGCGTCCACCGGGGCGCCCGCCCTTCCGTGTCCCGGCCCTTGGACAGTGGATTGGACAAGCGGGCCGGGGACAGACGCATGATGAGGGGACGTGGTCCCCCACAACCGCGTCCGGGAACGCGCCCCGAACAGGTACGGGCACAGCGAACAGGTACGGGCACAGCCGTGAGCGAAGGAGCCTCAGTGAAGGTCGGAATCGTCGGAGCCACCGGTCAGGTCGGCACGGTCATGCGCAGCATCCTGGCCGAGCGCGGCTTCCCCGTGGCCGAGCTGCGGCTGTTCGCGTCCGCCCGCTCCGCGGGCTCGGTCATCGAGTGGCAGGACCGCGCGATCACGGTCGAGGACGCCGCGACGGCCGACTACACGGGCCTCGACATCGTGCTCTTCTCGGCCGGTGGCGCCACCTCGAAGGCGCTCGCCGAGAAGGTCGCCGCCCAGGGCGCCGTCGTGATCGACAACTCCTCCGCCTGGCGGCGCGACCCCGAGGTGCCGCTGGTCGTCTCCGAGGTCAACCCGCACGCGGTCGCGGACCGCCCCAAGGGCATCATCGCCAACCCGAACTGCACCACGATGGCCGCGATGCCCGTACTGCGCCCGCTGCACGACGAGGCGGAGCTGACCGCGCTGGTCGCCACCACCTACCAGGCCGTCTCCGGCTCCGGGCTGGCCGGGGTCGCCGAGCTGCACGGGCAGGCGCAGAAGGTCGTGGCCGAGGCGGACCGGCTCACGCACGACGGCGGGGCCGTCGAGTTCCCCGAGCCGACCGTCTACCGGCGCCCCATCGCCTTCAACGTGCTGCCGCTGGCCGGTTCCGTCGTGGACGACGGCTCGTTCGAGACGGACGAGGAGCAGAAGCTGCGCAACGAGTCCCGCAAGATCCTGGAGATCCCCGGGCTGAAGGTCTCCGGCACCTGTGTCCGCGTGCCGGTCTTCACCGGTCACTCCCTCCAGATCAACGCCCGCTTCGCCCGCCCGATCGGCGTGGAGCGCGCGTACGAGCTGCTCAGGGACGCGCCGGGCGTGGCGCTGTCCGAGATCCCGACGCCGCTCCAGGCGGCGGGCCAGGACGTCTCGTACGTGGGCCGGATCCGCGACGACGAGACGGCCGAGAACAGCCTCGCCCTCTTCGTCTCCGGCGACAACCTGCGCAAGGGCGCGGCGCTGAACGCCGTCCAGATCGCGGAGCTGGTGGCGGCCGAGCTGACGGCCTGAGCCTCGGGAAACGGGGCCGGGGCCGCTCAGTACGGCCGGGTCCGGGGCCGCTCAGTACGTACGTGAGCCGCGCCCCGGCTCCCGCCCGGCCCCCGGCCGCCCCGCCAGGCCCGCCAGGCCCGCCCCGAGCGCGAGCGCGGCGAGCGTGCCGCCGAGCCAGAGCGCCCCGGCGACCTCGAAGCGGTCCGCGGCCCGGCCGCCGGCCAGCGCGCCCAGGGCGATCGCCGCGTTGAAGATCCCGGCGAAGAGCGCGGAGCCCGCCTCGCGGTGCGCGGGCACGGTGGCCATCAGCCAGTTCTGCGCGCTGACGGAGACACCGCCGTACGCCAGCCCCCACACCACCAGCAGCGTCACCGTGGCCGGGAGCGAGCCCCCGGCCCGCGCGGTCAGCAGGACGGTCCCGGCCAGGACCGCGGAGACGGTCAGCAGCGCCCGGCGCGGGGTATGGGCGGCGACCGCTCCGGCCAGGAAGTTCCCGGCCACGCCCGCGACCCCGTACCCGAGCAGCAGCCCGCTGACCGCCTCGGGGCTGATCGCCGGCACCCGCTCCAGGGCGGGCCGTACGTACGTGTACGCGGCGAAGTGACCGGTGACCAGGAGCGCGACCGCGAGCAGCCCGGCCCGCAGCGCGGGGATCCGCAGCAGCCCGGCGATCTCGGCGGGGCGCACGGCACCGCGCGGGGGCAGCGGCGGCAGCAGCAGGGCGAGTAACGCGGCGACCGCGAGGGCGAGCCCCGCCATCGCGGCGAACGTCCAGCGCCAGCCGGCCAGGGTGCCCATCAGCGTCCCGGTCGGCACACCGAGCACGGAGGCCACGGCGATCCCGCTGAAGATCACGGCGGTGGCCCGCCCGGCGTCCTCGGCGCGGACGAGGCGGACGCCCAGCCCCGCAGCCACCGCCCACACGCCCCCGATGCAGACCCCGACCAGCGCCCGCGCCGCCAGCAGCACGCCGAAGGCGGGCGCGAGCGCGGCGAGCAGATTGGCCCCGGCCAGCAGCGCCAGCAGCGCGCAGAGCACGCTCCGCCGGTCCGCGCGGCGCACGGCGACGGGCAGCACGGGCGCGGCGAGGGCGGCGACCACGCCGGGCAGGGTGACGGTGAGCCCGGCCGTACCGTCGCTGAGGCCCAGCCCGTCGCCGAGCGTGGTCAGCAGGCCGACGGGCAGCATCTCGGTGGTGACCACGGTGAACGTGGCGACGGCCACGGCGAGCACGGCGGGCGCCAAGGCACCCCGGTCCGGCGACTGTTCGATTATTTGTTCCATAGGGACCAGCCTTCGCCGGACGGCGGCCGGGAACAACGGCCACGACCTCACGCTTCGACGAACCGCGCCCCTCGTGCCGGGCCGCCCGACCGTAGGCGGAGGTCAGAGCCCCAGATGCCGGCGGAGCGCCGTGTCGATCTCGGCCATGCGCTGGCGCGGTACGGAGCCGACCCGGCCGTTGAGCCGGTCCGGGGTGATGGCCCGTACCTGCTCGCACTGGACTTTGGAGTCCTTGGCCAGCCCGCATTCGTCCGCGCTGAGAAAGACCTGGAAGGTCAGAACGCGCGAGGTGTTCGAGGTCAGAGGCACCACAGTGATCACGCCTCTGCCATGGAGACCGACCGACTGGTTGGCGCCGTCGTTGGAGACGATCACGGCCGGTCTGACCTTGCTGGCCTCGCCGCCCCCGCTCGGTTCCAGGTCACAGAGGAAGATGTCGCCCCTACGCATCGGCGAGTCCGTCCCCGACAGTCCGGTCCCAGAGAACGGCGTCCTCGCTCCCGTCCCACTCCGCGAACGCCTCCGTGTACTCCGCTTCCAGTTCGGCGGCACGGAGCAGCTCGATCGCGGCGTGTATCACGGCGGACCGGGATTCGGCGTCGGCTCTCTTCGCGTACTCGTCGACGAAAGCCACGTCCTCCTGCGGCAGACTCACACTGATCTTCATGCCATCAATGCTACCTGGGTAGGAATTTCATAGCTACTTGACTGGCCACCTTAATAGCCACTCGGACAGCCACTCAGACAGCCACTGAATAGCTACCTGGATAGCCACCTCATTGCACCGGCGCCCGCGTGGAAGGATGAACCCGAACGTCACAGATCGAGGACATACCGAGGAGATGACCGCGTGCCCGGCACCAATCTGACCCGCGAAGAGGCGCAGCAGCGGGCGAAGCTGCTCACCGTGGATTCGTACGAGATCGACCTCGACCTCTCCGGCGCGCAGGAGGGGGGCCCCTTCCGGTCCGCGACGACCGTGCGCTTCCGGAGCGCGGAGGCCGGAGCCGGGACGTTCATCGATCTGGTGGCTCCCGCCGTGCACGAGGTCGTGCTGAACGGGACCGCCCTGGACGCCGCGGCGGCGTTCAAGGACGCGCGGATCGCGCTGGACGGGCTGCACGAGGGCGACAACGAGCTGACGGTCGTCGCGGAGTGCGCGTACACGAACACCGGCGAGGGGCTGCACCGCTTCGTCGACCCGGTCGACCAGCAGGCGTACCTCTACACCCAGTTCGAGGTGCCGGACGCGCGGCGCGTCTTCGCGTCGTTCGAGCAGCCCGACCTGAAGGCGACCTTCCAGTTCACCGTGAAGGCGCCCGACGGCTGGACCGTCGTCTCGAACTCGCCGACGCCCGAGCCGCGCGACCACACCTGGGTCTTCGAGCCGACGCCGCGCATCTCGTCGTACATCACCGCGCTGATCGTGGGCCCGTACCACTCGGTGCACAGCTCGTACGAGAAGGACGGGCAGTCCGTGCCGCTCGGCATCTACTGCCGGCCCTCGCTCGCCGAGTACCTCGACTCGGACGCGATCTTCGAGGTGACGCGGCAGGGCTTCGACTGGTTCCAGGAGAAGTTCGCCTACGACTACCCCTTCGCCAAGTACGACCAGCTGTTCGTGCCGGAGTTCAACGCGGGCGCGATGGAGAACGCGGGCGCGGTGACCATCCGCGACCAGTACGTGTTCCGGTCGAAGGTGACGGACGCCGCGTACGAGACGCGCGCCGAGACGATCCTGCACGAGCTGGCGCACATGTGGTTCGGCGACCTGGTCACCATGGAGTGGTGGAACGACCTGTGGCTGAACGAGTCGTTCGCCACGTACACGTCGATCGCCTGCCTGGCGTACGCGCCGGAGTCCCGCTGGCCGCACTCGTGGACGACGTTCGCCAACTCCATGAAGACCTGGGCGTACCGGCAGGACCAGCTGCCGTCGACGCACCCGATCATGGCGGAGATCCGCGACCTGGACGACGTGCTGGTCAACTTCGACGGCATCACGTACGCCAAGGGCGCTTCTGTACTGAAGCAGCTCGTCGCGTATGTCGGCCAGGACGAGTTCTTCAAGGGCGTGCAGGCGTACTTCAAGGCGCACGCGTTCGGCAACACCCGCCTGTCGGATCTGCTGGGCGCGCTGGAGGAGACCTCCGGGCGTGATCTGAAGACCTGGTCGAAGGCGTGGCTGGAGACGGCCGGGATCAACATCCTGCGTCCGGAGATCGAGCTGGACGACGCGGGCCATGTGACGTCCCTGGCCGTGCTCCAGGAGGCCCCGGCGCTGCCGGAGGGCGCGAAGGGCTCCCCCGTCCTGCGTCCGCACCGGATCGCGGTCGGCTGCTACGACCTGGGCGAGGACGGCAAGCTGGTCCGTACGAGCCGGATCGAGCTGGACGTGGACGGCGCGCGCACCGAGGTGCCGTTCCCGGCGAACACCCCGCGCCCGGCGGTCGTCCTCCTCAACGACGACGACCTGTCGTACGCGAAGGTCCGGCTGGACGAGGAGTCGCTGCGGGTCGTCACCGAACACCTCGGCGACTTCACCGAGTCGCTGCCGCGCGCGCTGTCCTGGGCGTCGGCCTGGGACATGACGCGCGACGGCGAACTCGCCACGCGCGACTACCTGGAGCTGGTGCTGTCCGGCATCGCCAAGGAGTCGGACATCGGCGTCGTCCAGTCCCTGCACCGCCAGGTGAAGCTGGCGCTCGACCTGTACGCGGCGCCCGCGTGGCGCGAGGCCGGGCTGACCCGGTGGACGGACGCCACGCTGGCCCACCTCCGGGTGGCCGAGCCGGGCGGCGACCACCAGCTGGCGTGGGCGCGGGCGTTCGCCGCGACGGCGCGCACCCCGCAACAGCTCGACCTGCTCCAGGCGCTGCTGGACGGTACGGAGACGATCGAGGGCCTGGCCGTCGACACCGAGCTGCGCTGGGCGTTCGTCCAGCGGCTGGCGGCGGTGGGCCTGCACGACGAGGAGGAGATCACCGCCGAGTACGAGCGCGACCGCACGGCCGCCGGCGAACGCCACGCCGCCGCCGCGCGCTCGGCCCGCCCGCTGGCCGAGGCCAAGGCCGAGGCGTGGGCGTCGGTGGTGGAGAGCGACAAGCTGCCCAACTCCCTCCAGGAGGCGGTGATCGGCGGCTTCGTCCAGACCGACCAGCGCGAGCTGCTCGCCCCGTACACGGAGAAGTACTTCGCGGCGGTCGCCGCCGTCTGGGAGTCCCGCTCCCACGAGATGGCCCAGCAGGTGGCGGTCGGCCTCTACCCCTCGCTCCAGGTCTCGCAGGCCACCCTGGACGCCACGGACGCCTGGCTCGCGGCGGCGGGCCCGAACGCGGCGCTGCGCAGGCTGATCTCGGAGTCACGCGCGGGCGTGGAGCGCGCGCTGAGGGCCCAGGCGGCGGACGAGGCGGCGGCGTAGCGTGCCCGTGGGCCGGGCCCGGCGACGACCTGTGGGCTGTCGCCGGGCCCGGCCCACGGGTCCCATGCCCGCAGGGCACGCCCGGGGCGCGTACTGATCCCGACCGTGCGGTGGGCGCGGCGAGTGCGCCCCGTTACGGCGCGCGGGCGTCGCCGGGCCCCGTTACGGCGCGCGGGCGTCGCCGGGCCCCGTACGGCGCGCGGGCGTCGCCGGGCCGGGACGCGAACCGCCACCGGGCCCTCCGCCGAAGCCGGCCAGTCCTCAGGCCCCGTCCGGCACATGGCGCCGTCCGCCCTCCGGGCGTCCGCCGTCCGGGCGGGGCTCGCCGCGTCCGGCGCGGGCCGCGTCCGCCGCGTCCAGCAGGGGCCAGCCGTCCAGTTCCACCGCCCGCCGCTCCCCCGGCCGCCACCCGATGGCCAGCGCCGCGTCGAGCAGGGCCCGGACGGCGCCTGGTCGGTGCAGGTTCAGGGAGGCGCCGCGGACCTGTCCCACGTCTCCGGACCCCATGGGGGCTCCACCCGGTACGTACCGGCCCGGTCCGTCGGCGAAGACGACGCGCAGGGAGCCGCCGGTGCCGGGCGGCTGCGGGTGCAGTGTGAGGGTCTGGCGGCAGTCCGCGGACCGGCCGTCGTCCAGCACCCGGTGGCTGTGCCGGATACTCCACAGGTACACGTGCCCGTCGGCGACCAGCCGACGGGCCTTCTTCGTCTTGCGGGGCACGGAGCCGAGCGTACCCGGCCGCGCTCGGGCCGGTCCGGACCACCACCTCACGCCACACCACTCCACTCCACTCCACGGCACCATGAATCGAAAATGGTACCGTGTCCCACGAACGGGATGGCATGCCTCGACAGAGGGAGCGATGAGCGATGAGCGACAAAAAGGTGATCGTCGTCACGGGCGCGAGTGACGGCATCGGGGCAGCCGCGGCGCGGAAGCTGCACGCGGACGGGCATACGGTCGCCGTCGTGGGCCGCTCCGCCGAGAAGACCCGCGCTGTCGCCGCGGAACTCGGGGCCGACAGCTTCGTCGCCGACTTCACCCGCTTCGACGACGTCGAGCGGCTCGCCGCCGAACTCCGCGCCGCCTACCCGCGGATCGACGTGCTCGCCAACAACGCGGGCGGGGTCTTCGGCACCCGGACGAAGACCGTGGACGGCTTCGAGAAGACGTTCCAGGTCAACCATCTCGCGCCGTTCCTGCTCACGCGGCTGCTCCTGGACAGGCTCATCGCCTCGCGGGCTTCGGTGCTCCAGACCTCCAGCACGGTGCGGTTCAGCAAGGAGATCCACCTGGACGACCTCGATCACGACCGCGACTACGACCCGGTCCGCGCGTACGGCGCGTCGAAGCTGGAGAACATCCTGTTCACGACGGAACTCCACCGGCGCCACCACGCCGACGGCCTCTCGGCGGCCTGCTTCTACCCGGGCAACATCGAGACGAACTTCGCCTCCGACACCACCAGCCCGATCATGCGTACCGTCCGTTTCCTCGGCACGAGACCGGTGATCGGCCGCGTCCTGTTGTCCACGCCCGAGCAGGGCGCGGACCAGATCGTGTGGCTCGCCGAGAGCACCCCGGGGAGGGACTGGCGGCCGGGGGCGTACTACTACAAGCGCAAGGACGTGCGGCCGAAGAACTCCCAGGCCGCCGACCCCGGCCTGGCCCGCAGGCTGTGGGAACGCTCCGAGGAGCTGCTCGGAGGGCGACTGCCCGCGACGTCCTGACGGGACCGGCGGGTTCGCTCCGCGGAGTCGTACGAGCGGAACCGCTACCGACCAGGCGAGGTCCGGGGCGCGAAAAAGGATGCCCGCGCACGACGCACCCGCTCATACGATGGCGCGATGGCATCGATCAGGCAGGTCCAAATCACCTTCGACTGCGCGGACCCCGAGCGCGTCGCTCGTTTCTGGTGCGAGGTGCTGGGGTATGTCGTACCGCCGCCCCCGGCGGGATGTGCCACGTGGGACGATTTCGACCGCTCGCTGCCACCTGAGCGTCAGGGTTCGGCGTTCGCCTGTCTTGATCCCACGGGCGCGGGCCCACGGCTGTTCTTCCAGCGCGTTCCCGAAGGCAAGACCGTCAAGAACCGGGTCCATCTCGACGTGCGGGTCGGCACGGGCCTCGTGGGTGAGGAGCGGCTGGCCGCGCTGGAGGCCGAGTGCGCACGGCTGATCCCGCTCGGCGCGGTCCGTGGGCGACTGCTGCGTGCCGATGGCTTCAACGAGTCGTGCCTCGGGATGCGGGACATCGAGGGCAACGAGTTCTGTCTCGACTGAGCGGCCGTCGGCGCCGTGGCCCGTCTCGTCGCCCTCAGGCCGTCGGCGGTGCGTCCCGCCCGCCCGGGAGCGCCCGTCCCAGCCGCGCGAGCGGGGACAGGGCCATCGCCGCCGGGGACAGCAGCATGGCCGCGGCCGTCGCCAGGAGGGCCGTGCGCAGGCCCCACTCCTCCGCGAGGAATCCGCCGAGCAGTGAGCCGAGCGGGGTCAGCCCCATGCCGACGAACGTGATGGTCGCGGCCGCGCGCCCCTGCATGCCGTCCGGGGTGACGGCCTGCCGGACGGCCATGACCGTGACATTCACCAACTGGCCGCCTGCCCCGCATACGAAGCTCACCGCGAGGAGCGCGGGAACCGTCATGGCGGAGGAGTCGTGCAGCGCGGCCACGCACAGGAAGACGCCGTCGCCGAGCGCCGCCGCCGAGACGAGCACCGCGCCGTAGCCGAACCTGCTCGGCAGCCGGGCGGCCAGGACCGAGCCCAGGAGCGCGCCCGGTCCCGTCGCCGCGAGCACCAGGCCCACGGCGGTGCCCGACAGACCCAGTTCCCGGGGCAAAAAGATCAGGTAGACGGTCATCATGGCCGCGAAGGAGAGCTGGAAGGCGCCCGAGGCGAGGCACACGGCTCGCAGCGTGGCGTCGCCGACGACGAAGCGGAGGCCCTCGTGGATCCGCCGCCAGACCCTGGGGGAACGTGCCGGGCGCTCCGGGACCGATTCGGTCCGCTGGATCCGCCGGATCGACAGGAACGACAGCGCGAAGAACAGCGCGCCGGAGGCGGCGGCGACCGGCGCCGACAGGAGCGACACCAACGCGCCGCCGAGGGCGGGACCGCCGATCTGGGCCGCCGACCGGCTGCCTTCGAGCGCGCTGTTGGCCCGCACCAACTGGTCACGTTCCACCAGCCGTACGACGGACGCCTGATAGGCCACGTCGAAGAAAACCGACAACGCCCCGACGGCGAAGGCCACCACGAGCAGCGCGGGCAGACCGAGCCGGCCGAGCAGACCGGCCACGGCGGCGGCGCCCAGTACCAAGGTCCGGCCGATGTCCGTCAGCACCATGACCGTGCGGGTGCGCCACCCGTCCACCCACGCGCCGACGAAGAGCGAGAGCAGCAGGATCGGCGCCTGCCCCACCGCGCGCAGGACGCCCAACTGACCGGCGTCGGCGTGCAGGGTCAGGACGGCGAAGAGCGGAACGATCACCAGGGCGGCATGTTCGCCCAGTTGGGAAGCTGTCTGGCCGAACCAGAGCCTACGGAAGTCGCCGTCCCGCCAGAGGCTTGGCGGAACAGGCCGTGAGGATTCGGATGCGGCACGGGACGCTGACGGCACGGAGTATTCCCTGGGGTCGCTCACCACGAGGCCCGTCACCCGGCACCCCACAGGGGCGCCGACGGTTCGGGCGGGAGAAGGCTCGCTGTGCCGCGACTTCAGGGGCAGCACGCGATGACGGGCCGATCACGGCCTACGACGTCAACGCGCGCTCGGACGACCGGGCATGTCTTTCACTCCTCGTGGGTCACTCGCCGTGCCCGAAAACACTAACCGTCGACGGGCGCGGCACGAAAGGCGATTTCCACACCTGCCCGCCGGTTGGGCGGCCCCGCCGGTTCGCGACGGCCGTCCGGACCGTCACGCGCGCTACGCCGCCGCGCTGCGCACGGGCCAGGACCCTGGGCACGGACAGCCACCCTGAGCTGCAATCGGCCGCGATCCGAGGCGTTTTCGCGGAACCGGAGCGGTGGGACAGAACCCGGACATGCACGGGATCATTTCAGGATCGACTCGGCCCTAGTGTGATCGGTGTCAGCAGGAAACACCGCAACCGACAAGTCGCTGGAGATACAAGATGCGTTCGCGTCTCGCCACCCGTTCCGCCCGCCTCGTCCTGGCCGCCGCGGCCGTGACGGCCCTCGCCGCCACCACCACCGCCTGTGACCCCGACGACATCGACGCGGCTCCCACCGCCTCCGCCGCCTCCACGGGCGGCTCCTCCACGGGCGGCTCGACCACGGGCGGCTCCTCCACGGGCGGCTCCGGCGACACCACCGACGACAACAAGAAGGACGGCTACGGCCAGTCCTGCGGCACCAACGACCTGGACTTCACGGCCACTTCGGAGAGCCAGGCCGGTGGCTACTACCTCGTCACCGCCAAGGCCAAGTCCGGCATCACCTGCTACCTGGACGTCAACACTCCCGAGGTCTCCTTCGGTTCCAAGCCCGAAGGCGTCGCCTCCCCCGTCGGCCAGGGCGGTGAGGACCCCATCAAGCTGAGCGGCTCCACCGTCGCCTACACCGGTGTCAGCCCCAAGAGCACCAACACGGACGGCGGCGTGGAGTTCGAATTCCTCATCATCTCCGTGACCGAAGAGGACGCCGACCCCGCCGAGGTCAAGCTCCCCGACACCGCCACCGTCGACAAGCCCCTCGTCACCAACTGGAGCACCACCGTCGCCGGTGCCGTCCCGCGCATCGTCTGACGCCCCGCGAACGTCGCGGTTCTGGCGGGCGTCAGCGCCGACCAGACCTCGCCCGTCACGGCCGGACCTCGCCCGTCACGGCCGGGCCCCGGCCGTCAGATCGATACCCAGTTCAACTCCCCCACAGGGTATGTGAGATGGTCCCGCCGTGAACCAGCTTCGTGCCCATGACCCCACCCAGCTCGGCCACCACACCATTCTCGGGCGCATCGGTGCCGGAGGCATGGGGCAGGTGTACCTCGGACGTTCGCCAGGGGGCCGGCTGCTCGCGGTGAAGGTGGTCAGGGACGATTTCGCCCAGTCCGCCGACGTACTGACCCGCTTCCGGCGCGAGGTCGAGACAGTCGGCCGGGTGCGCAGCGCCTACACGGCGGCCCTGGTGGATTACGACGTCACCTCCAAGCCGTACTGGCTGGCGACCGAGTACGTGTCCGGCCCCACGCTCGGCGCGGCCGTGCCGACGGCGGAGGGGCTGTCGGCGGAGGTGTGCCTGCTCCTGTTCGCGGCGCTCGCGGAGGCGCTGGCGGATGTGCACGCGCGCGGGGTCAGCCACCGCGACCTGAAGCCCCAGAACATCATCCTGTCGTCCGTCGGTCCCCGGCTGATCGACTTCGGCATCGCGCGCGCCACGGACCACACCGTGCTGACCCAGGCAGGACAGACGGTGGGCAGCCTCGGTTACACCGCGCCCGAAGCGATGACCGAGGGGCCGGTCGGGCCCGCCGCGGACATGTTCGCGCTCGGCGCCACGATGGCCTACGCGGCGACCGGGCGGGCGCCGTTCGGTTCGACCATGGCGTCGGTGGTGTACCGCAGTATGAAGGGCGAGATCGACCTCACCGGTGTGGACAGCAGGGTCGCGGAACTGATCACGGCCTGCGTCGCCACGGATCCCGCGCTCCGGCCCGACCCGGCGGAGATCATCCGGCGGTGCGACGTCCGGGCCTCCCTCACCGAGAACCAGGTGTACCGCGCGCTCGTGGCCGAGGCCGAGAGCCCTGTTACCGATCCGGCGCGAACGGTGGCGTCGAACTCCGCTCCCACGGACATCGCTCCCGCGGACTTCACGCCCGCGGACGTCACCCTCGCCGGCGCCGCGACGGCCCCCAGGACCGCTCCGATGACGGCGCTGGCCCCGGCAGCGGGTACGGCAGGGGGTACGGGCGCGGGCGCGGGGACGGCCGGGGCTTCGCCCGGTCGCGACCGGCGCCGCGCCATCCGGTGGGCGGGCGCGGCAGCCGCCGTCCTCGTCGTCGTCGCGGGCTCGCTGACGGCCGTCCTCATGCGCGAGGGCTCGGACACCTCCAAGTCCCCCGGGACGGCCGGCTCCTCGGCCTCCCCCTCGAACGTGAAGCTCCCGGAAGAGCCCGCACCCGAGGAACCGGCGCCCGAGGAACCCGCCCCCGTCGAGGGACCGCTGACGGGCCTGAACGACACCTGCGTGCACATCGCCAACTCCGACCCGCAGGACGGCACGGTGCTCCAGATGTGGACCTGCAACGGCACCGACGCCCAGCGCTGGCAGGCGACGGACGAGGGCCAGTTGAAGGCCCTGGGCAAGTGCATGGACGTCGAGTGGAGCGGCACGCAGAACGGCACGCCCGTACGGCTGTGGGAGTGCAACGGGTCCGACGCCCAGAAGTGGGAGCCGCAGCCGGACGGAGCCCTCAGGAACACCGGCTCGGGGCGGTGCCTGGACATCCCCCAGGGCAACACCGAGAACGGTACGGAGCTGGCGCTCTGGGACTGCCTGGGCAACCCGAACCAGTTCTGGCGGCTGCCCGGCTGACGTACCGCCCGGGTCGACGGGGACGACCGCCCGGCACCTCAGGTGCGGGGCGGTCGCGGAAGGACCGGTGGCCGGAAGGACCTGTGGCCGGTGGAACCGGCGGTCGGAAGACAGGCGCGCCGGAGGACAGCCGGTCGGAAGGACAGGCGGTCGGAGGACCGGCGCGTCGGAGGACCGGCTGGTCCGGAGGACCGGTGGGTCAGGCGTGCCCGTGGTCCTGCTTGCGCGACTTGTCGAGAACCATGACCAGGCCGGTGATGACGGCGAAGATCACCAGGGGAGCCACGACGAACAGCCCCAGCGTCTCGCCGACGCTCAGGCCCGGTCCCGGGTCGTCGCCGTCGTCGCGGGTCAGCGCGAGCGCCGGGGACGTCATGAGCAGCATCATCAGCGTCGTACCGGCCGTCAGGGCCCCGGCGCGCAGAGCGTTCTTCTTGTCCACGGTGCAAACGTAGCGAATGGCCGGGCGGACCGCGCGGCCGGGGTGCCGCAAGCCGTGCCGCGCCCGCGTCAGCGCGGGCGCAGGACGTCCATCAGGCGGTGCAGACGGGGCGAGGCCGCGAGCTGTTCCAGGGTGGTCGGGCGGCCGGTGGCGTCGGCGAGGGGCAGGCGCCAGTTCGGGTACTGGTCCCAGGTGCCGGGGAGGTTCTGCGGGCGGCGGTCGCCGACCGTGTCCGGGAGCCAGACGCCTACCATCCGGGCCGGGGTGCGCAGCAGGAAGCGGTAGACGGCGCGGATGTCCTCCTCCTCGCTGCCGTCGCCCTCCGGGAGCAGCCCCAGCCGGGTGAGCGCGGCGAGCCACTCGGCGACCTCGGCGCGGTCCTCGGCCTGCTCCCGCTCCAGCGGGCGGCCGAGCAGTCCGAGCCGGTGGCGCAGCTCCACGTGCTCGCCGGTGAGGCGGGCGGCGGTGGAGGGCAGGTCGTGGGTGGTGGCGGTGGCCACGCAGCCGGCCCGCCAGGTCTCGGGGGCGAGCGGGCGGCCCGTGCCCTCCCAGTCGCGTTCGAACCAGAGGACGGAGGTGCCGAGGACTCCGCGCCGCTCCAGCGCCTCACGGACGCCGGGCTCGACCGTGCCCAGGTCCTCCCCTATGACGACGGCGCCCGCGCGATGGGCCTCCAGGGCGAGGACGGCGAGCATCGCCTCGGCGTCGTACCGCACGTACGTACCGTCGGTGGCGCGCCGCCCCTCGGGGACCCACCAGAGCCGGAACAGGCCCATCACATGGTCGATCCTGAGCGCTCCCGCGTGCCGCAGGAGGCTCTTGAGCAGGTCGCGGAACGGGGCGTAACCGGACGCGGCCAGCGCGTCGGGGCGCCACGGGGGCAGCCCCCAGTCCTGGCCGAGCGCGTTGAAGGCGTCGGGCGGGGCGCCGACCGACATGCCGGCGGCGAAGGCGTCCCCGCGGGCCCAGGCGTCCGCGCCCTCGGGGTGGACGCCGACGGCGAGGTCGTGGACGATCCCGACGGCCATACCGGACTCCCGGGCGGCCCGGCAGGCGCCCGCGAGCTGTTCGTCGGTCAGCCAGGCGAGCCGGGAGTGGAAGTCGACGCGGTCGCGCAGCAGCCGCCGGGCCTCGGCGGTCTCCGGGGAGCGCGGGTCGCGCAGCGCGGCGGGCCACTGGGACCAGCGCGGGCCGTGTGTCTCGGCGAGGGCGCACCAGGTGGCGTGGTCCTCCAGGGCCGTGCCCCGGTCGGCCAGGAAGTCGCAGTAGGCGGCGCGGCGGCCGGGGCCGAGCGGAACGGTGTCGAGGATCTCCAGGGCGGCGCGCTTCAGCTCCCAGACGGCGTCGCGGTCGATCAGCGCGTCCTTCTCCAGGACCGAGGCCCGCAGCCGCGCCGCGCGCTCCACGAGGGCGTCGAGCCGCTCCCGGTCGGCGCCGCGCACGTACGCGTACTCCGGTACGTCCTCGATCCGCAGATGCACCGGGTCGGGGAAGCTCCGCGAGGAGGGGCGGTACGGAGAGGGGTCGGTGGGGGCGCCGGGTACGGCGGCGTGCAGCGGGTTGATCTGCACGAAACCGGCGCCGAGGGCCCGGCCGGACCAGCCGGCGAGTTCGGCCAGGTCGCCGAGGTCGCCCATGCCCCAGGAGCGGGCGGACAGGAGGGAGTAGAGCTGGACCAGGAAGCCGTGGGTGCGGGCGGGCGGCTGCGGGACGCGGGCGGGCGCGTGGACCAAGGTGGCGCGCCGCGCGCGGCCGTCGGGGGCCTCGGCTGCCAGCACGTGGACGCCGAGCGGTAGCCGCGCCCATACGGCGGCGGCGTCGTCCGGGGCGGTGCGCGGCAGCTCCACCGTCCCGCCCCGCTCGGTCTCCACCCGGAGCGTCGTGCCGGGCGGCAGGGCGGCGAGGGCGGGCGGCGGGGCGGCGGCGGTCGCGCCGCCCGCCCCGTCGGCCCACAGGACCACCGTCGGGGGCAGCAGGCGGCTCGCGGCGGCGGACTCGGCGCGGCTCAGCGCCTCCGCCACCGCCGCGGGGCCGGACGCGTCGACGTCCAGGGCGGCGAGCACGGAGACGACCGTGTCGTCGGGGACCGGGACGGTGACGCCCGGGGAGGGTGAGTACGCGGTGGCGACACCGTGCAGCTCGGCGAGCCTGGCCAAGCCCATACCTACTCCTGTTCGACTGTTCGATTGTTCAGACTCCTGGGTACTCCGTGCCGCCCGCCGTGCCGGGCGCGGTCGGCTCGCTGGTCAGCGGCGCGGTGTCGGCGAGCGGGGGCTCGCTGGTGAGGGGTGCCGCGTCGGCCAGCGGGGGCTCGCTGGTGAGCGGTCCCGCGCCCGCCTCCGCGAGCGGGGGCTCGCTGGTCAGCGGGGCGGGCTCCGCCTGTTTGGAAAGGGCGGAGAGAAGAAGCTGCGCGGATGCCGCCATGATGGCGCCTCCCATGGAAGGGGAACAGGTCACAGCCAGCCCTACCCAGCGGGCGGGGCCACAGACGTGTATGGCCGGTAAACGTGCGCCGAGTCACGATCTGTTCCCCGCGCGCCCCTCACGAGACCCCCGCGAGACCTCCGGGAAACCCCCGCGAGGCTCCCACGAGACCCTTACGAGTCCCCTTCGATCCCGCGAGGGAAGGACAGGTCTTGACTATCACAACGGGCAAATCCGACACAATGGCCACGCGCATTGACACCCTCACCACGGGGGTGGTGGGCTCGGGGCCGCTCGGCCGGATCGCCTGGCTCCGACCAGGCCGCAGGAGGGGAGCCCCATGCAGTTCGGACATGGCAGGCGGACGGCGACCGCGGTGGCCGTGGCGGTGATCGGCGGGCTGTTCGGCGCGGCGCCGCACGCGCTGGCCGCCCCGACGGAGCCGGGATCCCCTTCGGCCAGCACGCCCGACCGCGCCGACGCGTCGGCGCGGTCGGGCGT
>NZ_QQNA01000011.1:0-161 GCF_003346515.1 Streptomyces corynorhini | reverse complement strand
CGCGCGCGACGCGCTGCGCGCCCTGCGCGCGCCCGACCGGGGCGATCTGCCCTCCGGCGGTTATCGGATCGCCGTGGGCGCCGTGGACGGACGCGACACCATCGCCCTGGACGGCGTCGGCGACGACGGTCTCTTCCACGCCGCGCAGACGCTGCGCCAGC
>NZ_QQNA01000109.1 GCF_003346515.1 Streptomyces corynorhini | reverse complement strand
CGCGGGGGCGGCGGTGTGCCACGACGGGGCGGTATGTCACGACGACGAAGCATCGTGTGCCCTCTTCGTCGCCTGTACGGGGTCGACCTGCGCCGGGTCGAGCAGCGGCGGGTTGGCCAGCGGCTGGTCGACCAGCGCCGGGTCGACCAACGCCGGGTTGTCCCGCGCAGAATCGGCCCGCGCCGGATCCGTCTCCGCCAGGTCCGTCTCCGCCAGGTCCGCCTTCGCCGGGTGCGCCTTCGCCGGATCCGTCAGCTTGTAGCCGACACCGAACACGGTGATCAACCGGTCGGGCCGTCTCGGCGCATGCTCGATCTTCTTGCGCAGATTCATGATGTGCACATCGACGGTGCGGTTGCTGATGTACTTGGCGAAGCCGTGCAGTTCCTCCAGGAGCCGCTGCCGGGAGAAGACCCGGTCCGGCTCGGTC
Organism: Streptomyces corynorhini; assembly: GCF_003346515.1. Lineage (GTDB taxonomy): Bacteria > Actinomycetota > Actinomycetes > Streptomycetales > Streptomycetaceae > Streptomyces > Streptomyces corynorhini. Next base: position 14,392 of record NZ_QQNA01000109.1, on the reverse strand, counting down.
GCCATCGCGACGAGGATACGGAACTCACCGGGCGTGCACACCACCGGTCTTCCCCCGACCGACACCTCGTGCCGGGCCGGATCGATCCTGAGCGCGCCCACCGACAGCGACTCGTCCTCGAAGGCGGCGGGCACGGCCCCGGCGGCCGGACCACCGGACCACCCGCCCGACCGCCCATCGGACCACCCGCCCGGCTGCCCGTCGGACCGCACGCCCGGCTGCCCGCCCGGCTGCCCTTCGGACCGTCCGTCGGCGCGCCGGTTGCGGCGCAGCAGCGTCCGTACGCGCGCCATCAGTTCGCGCGGGCTGAACGGCTTCGTCATGTAGTCGTCGGCCCCCAGGTCGAGCCCGAGCAGCAGATCGTCCTCGGTGCTGCGGGCCGTCAGCATCAGCACCGGCACCTCCCGGGACTCGGCGCGCAGGATCCGCACCACGTCGAGGCCGTCGGTCCGGGGCATCATCACATCCAGCACCAGCAGGTCGGGCTCCCGGTGCCGCACCCCGTCGAGAGCCGCACGGCCGTCGGCGACGACCGTGACGTTGTGCCCCTCGTGCTCCAGATAGCGGCGCACGAGTTCGGCCTGCTTCGCGTCGTCTTCGGCGACCAAGATGTCTGCGCACACGCGGACGATCGTAGCGAGCGCGGGGCCGTCGGGGCGCCCGCACCCGTACATCTCACGTTCTAGTCGGCGGTGTTCCGTGGGACCCGAGGATGACCTCCTGATCAACAGGCAGATGGATTCGTGAACCGCCGGCCAACTCCTACCGTCTAGTGAGGGGCACGGGGGGCGACCCAACACTCACGACAGCGAGTCAGGTGGCACGGATGACACAGCAGCAGGAAGCGGTCCGGGACGACACGGTACGGGGCAAGGCGTTCGCGCCCGAGTACCAGGGCGCCCTGGGCTCGCTCTCGGTGAACTCCTCCCTGACCGACGTGCTGGCCAGAGGCCGGGAAGAGCTGCGGGCGGCGCAGGCCGCCGGGGAGCTGCGCGAGACGGCACGGTGCGGCCTGGCCGTGGCGGAGGCGTACCGCAGGCTGGGGATGGCGGCCGAGGCAGACGCGGCGTGGAAGGCCAGCTACCGCACGGCCCGGGACGCGGCGGACGAGGGCGCGATGGCATGGGCGTTGTGGAGCGGTGGCACACTCGCCAGGCAGCGCGGGGCGCTGCCGCTCGCGTACCGGCTGCTGCGGCTCGCCGCCGATCTGGGCAAACGCGGCGGCGACGTGGTGGTACGCGGCTATTCGCTCGCCGGACTGGCGGAGACCGGTCGGATCCAGGGCGACTACCAGGCCGTCGGCGAACTGCACGAACAGCTGCTCGCCGAGGCCCGGCTGCGCGGCGAGGCGCGGCACACGGTGTGGGCGCTGGAGGGCATCGCGCAGATGCACCGCAACACCGGTTCCCACGACACCGCGCTCGCCCTCTTCGAGGAGGCGGCGCGGACGGCGGAGAGCGCCGACGACCAGCGGGGACGCGCCTGGGCGCTGCGCGGGATAGCCGATGTGGTGTCGATACGCGACGGGGACGTGGAGCGGGCGCTCACCCTGCTCTCCGAGGCCGAGGTCACCTGCCGTGAGATGCGGTTGTCGAGTGCGCTCGCGTACAACCACAAGATGCGCGGCAACGTCTTCTACCGAGCCGGGCGTTACGCCGAGGCACGGGACAACTACGCTCTCGCGCTCGGCGAGTTCCGCGAGATGGACGAGTCGCGCGGTACGGCCCTGTCCCGGCTCGGGCTCGCCAAGGCCCTCGCCCGGCTGGGCCGGGACCGTGCGGAGACCGCCGCCGAACTCGCCGAACTGCGCCACACCCTGGACCGGATCGGGCTGCGGCACGCGCGGGACATGGTGGACAAGGCGGTGGCGGAGCTGGGCGTGGGGCCGCTGCCGTCCGGCGAGGGGCGGGCCGTGCTCCCCGCAGGCCGGGGCGGGAGCGGGCACGCGCCGACGGCCGCCGACTCCGAGGGGGCGCGGCGATGACGGCCACTCCGACGACCTCCGCGCGCACCGCACACCTCGCCCTCAACCCCCTCACCGCACCCGAAACCCTGCACCGCTGCCGCGAGTTGGTACGCCCCGAGCTGGCCACCGCCGTCGGGCGGCTGCATCCTTGGACGGCGGAGATGGCCGCCTTCTCGTTCGGCTGGCGCGACACCTGCGGCGCCCCCGCCGCCGGGACGTCCGAGGGCAAGGGGCTGCGGCAGGCCCTCGCCGTGCTCGGCGCCGAGGCCGCCGGGGCGGACGGCGCGGACGCGGTCGCCGGGGCCGTCGCCGTCGAGTTGATCCACGCCTTCTCACTGCTGCACGACGACATCATGGACGGCGACGCGACGCGACGGCAGCGGGAGACCGTCTGGAAGGCGTACGGCACGGGACCCGCCGTACTCGCCGGTGACGCGCTCTTCGCGCTCGCGGTGGAGACGCTCGCCAGGACGCCCGGGGCGTACACGGCGGCGGCCGTGCGACGGCTGAGCGGAACACTGACCGAGCTGGTACGGGGGCAGGCCGAGGACCTGCTCTTCGAGGCCCGCCCATGGACGGGACCGCGCGCCGTACGGCCCGACGAGTACCGGACCATGGCGGAACAGAAGACCGGCACGCTCCTCGGCTGCGCCGCCGCGCTCGGCGGGCTGCTCGGCGGGGCGCCCGCGCCGACCGTCAGGGCGCTGGACCGGGCGGGACGCCATCTCGGCGTCGCCTTCCAGGCCGTGGACGACCTGCTCGGCATCTGGGGCGACCCGGCGGTCACCGGCAAGCCCGTACACAGTGATCTGCGGAAACGGAAGAAGACCTACCCCGTGCTCGCCGCCCTCGCCGGGGCCGGTCCCGCCGCCCGCGAGCTGGCCCTGCTGCTCGACTCCGCCCGCCCGCCCGGCGACACCGGCCATGGCGGTGGCGGTGGCGGTGGCAGTGGCGGCCACACCGGCCACACCGGCCATGGCGGTGGCAGTGGCGGTGGCGGTGGCAGTGGCGGTGGCAGTGGCGGTGGCAGTGGCAGTGGCGGTGGGACGGCGTACGAGACCCACCACGCGGCGGCGTACGACATCGGCCACGACACTGGCGCGGCCCACGCCGCCGCGCTCGTCGACGCGGCCGGCGGCCGGGCCGCCACGCTCCACGAGGCCCGTCGCCACCTCGATGCCGCCCGCGCCTGCCTGGACGGCGCCGTGCTCGCGCCGTGCGCGCGCCGCGACCTGGACACACTGCTGGACTTCCTGCTGCACCGTACGGTCTGACCCGTCGCGGACCGCCCCGCCGTACGGGCCGCCCCGTCGTACGGGCCGCCCCGTCGTACGGGCCGACTCGCCGTACGGGCCGCCCCTCCACGCGGACCGACTCGCCGTACGGGCCGACTCGCCGTACGGGCCGTCCCGTCGTACGGTCCGAGTCGCCGTACGCACCGGCCCGCTCCCCCGGCGCGGCCCGCTCCCCCCGCGCGGTGGCTTCCGCGCCGTCAGGGACCACCACGCCGGACGCGGGCGCAGGCGCGGCGCCGCAGCGCGTACGTCACCAGGGCCCGGACCGGCGCGGGAGCGCGCCGTACCCCCAGCGCCGTGCGCAGCGGCGGGTCGAGCAGCGCCGCCGCCATGGCCGGGGCCAGCGGGGCAAGCGGCCTCGGCAGCCGGGCGGCCAGAAGGCCGTCGCTGGTGGCCTGCCAGAGCGCGCGGCCCGCGTCGCTCGGCGCGAAGCGGCGGCTCTCGAAGTCGCGCATCCAGCCCTCGACGCCCGCGAGGCCGCCGCCCGGCGGTTCCGGCAGCCCGAGGGCGTCGGAGAGCCCCCGGTGGAAGGCGTCGGCGGAGTCGCGTTCCGTGCCGGTGGCCGCGCGGTGTCCGTGGGCGTCGACGAAACGCAGCGGGCACACGGTGAAGCAGGCCAGCACGTAGGCCATCAACTCCGGTGTGATGTCCGGCCGGTCGTGCACCCGGTGCAGCGCCGTCACGATCCGGCGCCCCTCGGCGCTGTCGAGTCCGTGTCCGATCAGGCCGAACATGGCCACCCCGGTCGCCTTGGCCCGGCCGCGCGGCTCGTCGAGCATCCGGCCCGTGCCGTGCAGGACGCGGGCGATCTCCGGGATGCCGTAGGTGCGGACGAAGCCGAGGGTGAGCCCGACGCGGGACTCCTCCGGCATCGTCTCCAGGACGAGCCGCGCGAAGGGGCTGTACGGGGGGCGCGGGGCGTCGGGGGTGCGGTGTGCGGCGCTCGGGTCCGACGTGTCGTGTGTCCCGGGCCGCGTGACGGGCGTACCCACGTCACCCCGGCTCCCGTCGCTCATCGCGCTTCCGTCGCTCATCGCGCTCCCGTCCCTCATCGCGCTCCCGCCCCCCATTCCGCGCTTCCGCCGTTCTTCGCGCTCCCGCCGTTCCTCGTACTCTCGCCGCTCTTCGTCCTCTCGCCCCTCTTCGTCCTCTCGCCCCTCTTCGTCCTCTCGCCCCTCTTCGTCCTCTCGCCCCTCTTCGCGCTCCCTCCGCTCATCACGCTCCCGCCGCTCATCGCGCCCCCTCCGCCACGGCCAGCGCCTCTCCGGTCAACGGCGCGTACAGCCAGCGGGCGACCCGCACCAAGTGGGTCCGTTCCTCGGCCGGTTCCGTGTCCAGGCCGGGCAGCGGGACCTGGTCCTCGCGCGGCCGGGGCGGGGTCCCGGTCCGCAGGGCCACCGCCGCGCCGCGCAGCGCCACGGCCACGGTCAGCGCCGCGCGGTCGCCCTCGTCCAGGCCCGCCCGGCCGGCGACTTCGGCGGCGGCGGCGACCACGGCGGGGTCCACCCAGGGGCGCAGGGTCAGCTGACCGTCCCGTATCTCCAGGCCGCGCCGGGCGATGCGCCACTCCAGGTCCTGGAAGGCGAGCCGCTCGGTCCAGGCCGACGGGGGCGCCTCCAGGGCCAGTCGCTCGTCGGCGCGGTAGGCCAGGTCCCAGAGCGGGCGCAGCGCCTGGTAGTCGCGGCGGCGCCGGGCCCAGGCGGCGACGGCGGGTCCGGCGAATCCGACGGTGATCAGGACGGCGCCGAGCGCGGCGAAGGCGGGGCCGACGGCCGTGCTCAGCCACTCCACCCCGGTGACCTCCGCGAACGCCGCGCCGATCGCGACGAGTTTGCACAGCACGTACCCGCACGCGATCAGCCCGCCGAGCGCGATCCGCCGGATGCCCCACCGCAGCGGACCGGCGGGCAGCCGCGCCGCGTGGCCCTCGCACACCCGGCCGATGTCGATCAGCGCGAAGCCGAACAGCCCCTGGTAGAGGACGAGGAAGAGCGCGATGCCCGGACGCGTCGCGAAGGTGGTGTCGAACGTGAGGGGCGTTTCCGGGCTGCCGGCTCCGCCCACGAAGAACAGGACGATCATCACGGGCACCAGGACGGCGAACGCCGCGAGCCGCCGCCGCACCTGGCGCCAGGTCTCCGCACCGGCCACCTCCCACACCCGTACCCCCGCGCGCTCCTTCGGCGGGGTCCACATCCGCGCGAGCACCACGGCGGCGGCGGAGAACCCGGTGATGCCCAGATAGACCACGAGCGTCGCCAGATTGCCCCGGTGCGCCACCCGGTCGATCGTCCGGTACAGCACCGGGGCAGCGGCCAGGAACGCCGTCGCGGGCGCCGCGATCGTCAGGGCGACGACGAGCAGACCGGGGGACGGATCCCGGTGCCAGGCACGGAACTTGAGGGCCGCGACGACCCAGGCGATCGTGCCGATGGTGAGATAGACGGCGTTGAACAACGCCTCGGGCGGGGTGGCCGCGACGTCAGACATGCTGTCCTTTACGGTGTTCCAGCGCGGGCGCGAGCTGGGACGTGGTCCCGGCCCCGGGAGCCAGTACGAGGCCGCGCGTCAGCTCGGCGCCCAGGATCTCCGCCTCCTCCTCCGCCGCACCGTCGTAGTGCGAGCGGCCGAGGACGAGCCGGATCATGTCGGCGTCGAGGGTGGGCAGTTCGACCTGGTCCGCCTCCTCCGCCGGGTCCGGCGGCTCGGCCAGGTGTCCGCACAGCAGGTGCGCGAGTTCGTGGCAGATGATGTGGGCCCGGTGCAGCCCCGAGGTCTCCTGCTCGAAGTGGATGACGTCGACATCGGCGCGGCGCTCGACGAAGCCCGACGGCTCGCCCACCCGCATCCGCCGGGGGACCAGCTCCACCGGGCGCCCCTGCCGCTCGGCGACCGCCGCGCACAGCTCCTCCACCGTGCTCACGCGCGGCAGGTCGAGCCGTCTGACCATGGCCCGCATCCGGCGGCGGGTACGTCCCAGGTCTCGCACGTCATCCCTCTCGGCGTCGATGGACCGCCAGTGTCCCAAGGGCGTGAGCCGGTCGGGACAGTGGCCGGTCACTCCCCGGACCGGCCGTCCGACCGGCCGGCCGACCGGCCACGCGGCCCGGACCGGCCACGGGGCCCGGACGGGCCGCCGGGGTCCGACCGGCCACCGGGATCCGACCGGCCACCGGGATCCGACCGGCCACCGGGATCCGGTCGGCCGCCGGGATCCGACCGGCCGCCGGGGTCGGCCCCGTCGTCGCTCCGTCCCTCCGGCAGCCCGACCGCCTTGCGCAGCTGCTCCACCACGGTCAGCGCGGCGTCCTGCATCTCCGGGGGCAGCCCGGCCGCCCGCATCGCGATGCGCTCCACCCGGGCGTCCCGCAGCGCCTCGATCTTCCGCAGATCGCGCTCGACGGCCCGCGCGGTGGCGGAGTCGCTGAAGTAGTCGAGCGGAACGCCGAAGAACTTCGCGATCTTCACCGCGTTCTCCAGGCTGGGCTTCTGGGTGCCTTTGCGGAGGTTTCCGATGTACGTCCCGCTCAGCCCGGTGCCCTCGGCGATCTCCGAGTCGCGCCAGGGCCGACCCAGATCCTTCGGATAGATGACCGAGATCACGCGCCGGAAGCGGTCCGCGAAGTCCGGAGAATCAGTGGAACTCGGCACATCCGGGGCAGCGGAGGAGCCAGGGGAATCAGCGGAGCCCCGGGCAGCCGAGAAGCCCCGGGCAGCGGAGGAACCGTGAGCAGCGGAGGAACCGGGCGAGGCCGGAGAGACCTGGGACTCCGGGGAGCCGGAGGAACCCCCATCGTCACCGGGTCGGGGAGCCGACGCCTCTGCGCGGGGAGAATCGGTGGCCATGGGCCGGATCATAGAACTCTTCGGGCGAACACGGACGGCCGCACGGATCCCGGGGTCGGACCTTCGTCACACGATCGTGGAGAATAAACCGGCCAAAAACCCCGGCGCGCGCCGAATCGCTGGCATGCTTCTTCCAGCCGATCCACTGTAGTTGACTTAACTCAGGCGCCAGGTACAGGATCGACCGCGCGGACGCTGGGCACGGCTGCCCCACGGGGGTGGGCAACGGTGCCCAGAAGTCGGCGCGCCAGGACGGGAGTCAGCAGGCGGCGGACGGCACGACCGGCCGAGCCGATCCCGACAGACCCGGGCCCGCCCTCGTCAGAGGGTCGGCGGCTCCGGGTCCTTCCCCTGTCCAGGGCCCTGCCCCCCTGTGACCACACGGTCATTGAACTGAAGCCGACGGCCAGCCGTACGAGTGGGCGGCGACTCCGACCCCCGGGCCTGGGGCGCCGTGCCATCACCGGGCTTCGCACGGAAGGGCCTTCGGGTTGTCGCTCTGGACGCGTTCTCACCAACAGCCGCACGGAAATCCCGACAAGGGGACGGATACGGAGGCCCCCCTCCAGGAGCAGGCCCCCTCGCCACCGGCCGACAAGGACACCGGCACCGGCACCGACGCCGACTGCGACGCCGACTCCGGCACGGGCACGGGCACGGGCACCGGCAAGGACGCCGACACCGACACCGGCACCGGCAAGAACACCGGCACCGATACGGACATCGGCAACAGCACGGACCCCGATACGGACACCGGCAGCGGTCCCGGTACGTCGATCCGCCCCCGGCTCCTGCGCGTCCTGGCGTACACCGGCACCGCCCTGGCCGCCGTCCTGGTGGTCTGCGCGCTGCTCCTGCCGAACCAGGTGACGGCCCTCACCCCGGGCGCGTTCACCCGTATCCCGGTGGAGGCGATCTTCGGCGTCGCCCTGCTGCTCGTCCTGCCGCCGACACCGCGCCGGGTGGCGGCGGTGGCGGCCGGTGTGCTGCTCGGGCTGCTGACCATCCTGAACTTCCTCGACATGGGCTTCTACTGGGTGCTCGACCGGCCCTTCGACCCCGTGCTCGACTGGATCCTCTTCGACGACGCCGAGTCGTTCCTCAACGACTCCATCGGCCGCGCGGGCGCGATCGGGGCCGTCATCGGAGTCGTGCTCCTCGTCGCCCTCCTGCTCGTCCTCATCACCCTCGCCGTCGTCCGGCTGGGCCGTCTCGCCGACCGGCACCGCACCGTGGCGGCCCCCGCCACGCTCGTCGCCGGGACCGTCTGGGTCGCCTGCGCGGCGATCGGCGCGCAGGTCGCCGATCTGCCGCTGGCCGCGAGCGGCGCGGCCGACCTCGTACGCAGCAGTACGGAGCAGGTGACCGCGGGCATCAAGGACAAGCGGACCTTCGCCAAGGAGGCCCGGATCGACGCCTTCCGCGACACCCCGCCCGACCAGCTGCTGACCGGACTGCGCGGCAAGAACGTCATCTTCGCCTTCGTCGAGAGCTACGGCCGCAGCGCCGTCGAGGACCCGGGGATGGCCCCCGAGGTGAACGCCATGCTCGCCGGGAACACCCAACGGCTGCGCGAGGCCGGGTTCTCCTCCCGCAGCGCCTTCCTCACCTCCCCGGTGGCGGGGGCGGGCAGCTGGCTGGGCCACTCGACCTTCCTGACCGGCATGTGGATCAAGAACCAGGAGCGCTACCGCACCGTCACCACCAGCGACCGGCTCACCCTCACCGACGCTTTCCGGCGCACCGACGCCTGGCGGACGGTCGGCATCATGCCGGGCGTCACCCGGTCCTGGCCCGAGGGGAAGTTCTACGGGCTCGACAACATCTACGACTCACGTCAACTCGGCTACCAGGGGCCGAAGTTCAGCTGGGCCCCGGTGCCCGACCAGTACAGCATGGCGGCCTTCGAACGGCTGGAGAACGGCAAGAAGGACCGCAAGCCGCTGATGTCGGAGATCATCCTCGTCTCCAGCCACAACCCGTGGGCGCCCATTCCCGAGATACTCGACTGGGACGAGATCGGCGACGGCTCCGTCTACGACTCGATCCAGCGGTCCGGGAAGGATCCCAAGGAAGTGTGGAAGGACCGGGAGAACATCCGTACGGAGTACCGGCGTTCCATCGAGTACTCGGTGAACAGCCTCGTCTCCTGGGTGGAGGAGTACGGCGACAAGGACACCGTCCTCGTCTTCCTCGGCGACCACCAGCCCAACGCCACGGTCACCGGATCCGGCGCGGGCCGCGACGTACCGATCTCGATCGTCGCCCACGACCCGGACGTCATGGACCGGATCGCGGACTGGCACTGGCAGGACGGCCTCACGCCAGGACCGGACGCGCCGGTCTGGCGGATGGACCGGTTCCGCGACCGCTTCCTCACGGCGTACGGCCCGACCGGCGGCGCCCGTTAGGCGACCGGCGTGGCGGGATTCTCCGGGCCGTTGCCGCAGGTCGTCCCGGGGCTCCAGGCCCCGGGTTCCGGGGCTCGGGCTCCAGGGCTCGGGCTCCAGGGCTCGGGCTCCAGGCCCCGGGCTCCAGGCCCCGGGCTCCAGGCCCCGGGCTTCGAGCCCCACCACCCGGCGGGGGATGAGCACCGGCCGGGCCGGTAGGTGGGGCCACCTGGCCAGGTGGCGGAATCGGGCGTTGCCCGCCAGGCTCCCCCTTTCTCCGACCGTGTCTGTCCAGCGTCGGCAGGTCGCGGACACGAGCGCTTCGACGGCCTTCGGCTCCGCACACCGCCAACAAGGGGCAGTGGTGTGTTCTCAGATGGCACGGACCGTGAGCGCGATGACCAGAGCGGCGAGGGCCGCTCCACACGCGATCAGCGTCAGGCCCATGCTGATCAGCGCCACCATCACGCGCCGCTGCCCCTGGTCCTCGTCCGTCACGGGGTACGGACCGCCAGGACCAGCCCGAGCGCGATGAGGCCGCAGCAGACCATCACTCCGAGCCCCCAGCCGATATCGGCGACCGCGCGCCGCGCCGTTCTCTTCACGTGCTGCTCCTGATCTGGGAGGGGAGGAGCCCCGGCCGGTGTCCACGGGGGAAGACGACCGGCCGGGGCGGTAGGCGGGTCACTTGGAGAGGTGGCGGAAACGCGCGTTGCTGGCGAGGCTCCCTCTTTCGCCGACCGTGTCTGTCCACTGTCGGCAGGTAGCGGACACGAACGCTTCGACGGCCTTCGGCTCTGCGTGCCGCCAGCTGGCGAATCTGTCCAGCCATGCCAGTGCGGCGTCCGGGGGCTGCCCGTACTCCATCAGGCGGACGGCGGTGTATGCCGGATCCACCCAGGCCGGGCCGACGGCGGGCATGGCCCAGTCGACGACGTGAGCGGTCCCTCTGCTGTCGATCATGATGTTGTGGGGGTTGGTGTCGGTGTGCAAGAGGTGCTCACCGGCCAGCGTGTCAGCTTCCCCGGGACGCAGGTAGTCGGCCAGCCGGTTCGTAAGGGGCGGGAGCTGGATATCGGGCGGCGCCAACTCGCCCAGACGTTCAAGGGCCTCCGCCACCGCGGCGAGGTCGGCGGTACCTGGGCCGAGGTCGGCATTCCGGCCCTGTACATACGTGAACGCCAGACAGGACCAGCCGTATGCGTGGAACGCGTGGCGAATGTCCGGCGCGACTCCCGCCACGGCCGGGCTGACGAGCTGCTCCCAGCGGAGAGCGGCGGTCCCGTCCGCGTCGCTGTCGCGGACGCCTTTGAGGAAGAGGAGCCCGTCCTGGACCGTGTTCAGCGTCAGTGCCACAGTGCAGCTCAGCCCTTGGTGAACGGTCTCGGAGGAGATCACGGCTCCCGTCCGATCCTCCACGCAGGTCCGGAAGCCGGAGGGAAGCTCGGCCCATCGCACTCGTTTGATCATGTCACCTTCTTGAATCGGGGAGGGGCGCCGGATCCCGGCGCCCCTCTGTCTTGCCGGTTCAGCCCTGCGTGGTGCCGCACTTACGGCAGCGCTGCTTGCCGCTCCACGGGGTCCAGTCGTGGTCGCATTCGCTCAGTGTGTGCCACATGGCGTGTCCCTTCGCTGGTGCTCTTCGGCTGCCGCTCCGGACGGAGCGGGGTCAGTGGGGTGTGCGGGTACGTACCGGCGTCCGGGGGGTTCGTGGGCGCGCTGGTGTATGACGATCAGGTCCTGCTCGCAGCTGCGGCAGGCGAACAGGGGTGTCTCGGCCGCGGTGTGGCCGGGGCCGCCGGGTGTGCTGATCTCGCCGACGCGGATCGTCTGGACACCACGGCGGGGGCAGCGGAAGCAGTCACCCAGGGCGGGCTGCCCGGAGCCGCTGGCGGCGAGGGTCACGTTCATCGCGCGCACCGACACGGGCAGGGGGGCGGGCTGGACAGAATCATGCCGCTCCCGAGGGAGTGCAGTGCGGTCACGCCGACGCAGTGGTGCTCAGTCCCGAGGACGGTGGCGGCGAGGCACGGCGCGCACGGAGTGAGGGGCGCCGGGGCGCTGGGGAAGTCGCTGTCCTCGGCGGGTTCGCCGCGCCACAGGAGCGTAATGCCGTGCTCGTCGCAGCGTGCGAGCGAGGCGTTCTCCTCGGGGAAGTCGTGGCCGCCGGCGGGGCAGAGGGTCACTGCGCCTCCCCGTGCTCGGTGAGGGCAGCGGCCTGGTCGTCCTCGCCGAACGTCGTCGCGATGTATCCGCCAGCCCCCCTCACCCTGCGCTGGTAATCGGCTCGGTCGCCGTGGCGGGTGAGGCGCTCCCAGTGGTGCACCAGGCAGATCTTCGTGCGGTCGCCCGGCAGGTCTGCCATGTAGGCGAGCAGTTCAGCGAATGCGGGCCGCTGATCGTCGGTGAGCGCGTCGTCTCCGAGGTCGACCCACCTGCCGGTGATCTCCCACTGCTTGGCGGCGGCCCAGTTCTGGCAGCCCTCAAGCCTGAGGTTAAGGATGACGCGGCCACGCCGTCCGGGGTGGCGGTCGTAGATGAATACGATTGGCGGATTGCCGTCGTCGGGCATGGTGGCCCCCTGAAGTAACTGTCAGCGCTTCGCGGGAAGCGCTCCGTACTTGCATGGTCCACCGGTGGACTAGTCAGGTCAAGGTGTGGACGCGAAAGAGCCCCTGCCAACGGCAGGGGCTCAAAGCTCGCTTGACGGCCAATCAGTCGCCCATCGAATACTCTTCCGTCCGCGACCAGCGACCGGACGGCGTGACGCCTACCTCGTAGGCCAGGGCGTGCCCCTCGGTGTCGTAGGCGATATGCCGCACTTCCGCCACTGCGGCCGGGCCGTCAAGGCGCAACAGTTCCAGCTCCTCGCCGGTTGCCAGTCGGGACGTCCACCAGTCCCGCCCGGTGCGCGGCCGACGGCCGGTCTGCATCTCTACGTACCGCGTGGTGCCTTCGCGTACCCGCTCACGCTGGAGCAGACGCGGCGCCGCCTCGGCGACCTCTGCCGCGAACCAGCTGTACGAGGTGGCCGTGGGCCTCTCGCCCTCGAACGTGACGCGGTGCCGCCGCGCGACAATCGCGCCGGCCTCGATGCCCAGCCCGGTGGCGACGTCTTCCGGCGCGGGCATCAGCTCGGCGGCCAGGATCTCCGCGTACTCCCCGGCCGTGTAGATGTTGCCGGTGGCCAGCGATGTCGCGTACCGCTCACCTGCGGTGCGCGCCAAGAGCATTCGGTCCTTGACGGTTGAGCCGGTGCCTTGACGGGTCTCCACCAGCCCTTCCTGGCGCAGGACGTCCAACGCCTTGACCACGGTAGCGCGCGAGACGTTCCAACGGTCGGTCAACTCCCGTTCGGAGGGCAGCGTCTGCCCGGATGCGAGTTCGCCACGAACGATCTTTCCTCGCAGGTCGGCGGCGATCTGGTCGTACTTGGGCAGTGCCATTGCTCTTCCCCTGCCTAGTGGACTGGTCCAGTAGGCATGTTGAAGGGAGTAACGGTCGGAGGTCAACCCGTGGGTCAGAGTTTGGACATGGCGAAACGCCCCGCCCTCCCGGAGGAGAGCGGGGCGTGTGGTCATGCCCAGGGGCTGAGGTCCAGCTCGGGCGGAAACTCTGGAACCGGATTCACCCTCAGGGGCGCCCCGGCGGCCCCAGCGGACGACGGACCCCAGGTAGAACGCCATGATCCGGCGCTGCTCGCGCTCCACCCGTAGCTCGCGATCCAGCCGGGCTCTCGTGGAGGATCTCGTGAAGGCGATGCCGGTGCCGGGAGGGGAGTTGCGTGCGCTGGCCGCGCGGTGTGGACCCCGGGCATGACGGCGCGAGTGCTTTCGAGGCCGCGCGAATAGGTGGGGCGCCGTCGGCGGCCCGATGGTGGGAGCCGCGTATGGCCGAGCTGGAAGAGCTGACCGGGCACCCGGTCCGCTCGCAGTACAAAATGCCGCAGGATTCCGACGCACTGCCGAAGGCGGACGCGATGCTGGTGGCGCCGCTCAGCAGCACAAGCCTGACGAAAGCGCCCCTCCGCCTCGGCTACTGCCGGAGCCGGAGGGGCGCAGGTCGTCCCGGGGCTTGGGCCCCGGGTTCCGGGGCTCGGGCTCCAGGCCCCGGGCTTCGAGCCCCACCACCCTGGGTGGGTCTTTGGGGAGGGAGGGAACCTCCCTACCTCCCACCTCTTCCGGACCCCTCAAGACCCCTCCGGACCCCGCCAGCCCCCTTCCGGACCCCTCCGGGCACCGCCACGGTCAGGCAATATGACAAACAGTGATCGGCTTGCAACATAACGTGGCCAAGGTCTAGCGTTCGCGGCATCCGCCGCATGAAGCGGCCCCGGCCGGTGTGAAGTCACCGAACCAGGGCCTGACCTACGGGTCACATGCGGCTGCCCAGTCGCAAACAGGAAGCACATGAACGTGGCTGTCACCGACTTTAACTCCGCCCCGCCCGCGCCCGCACACCCCTTGGCCAATCCGGGGTACGGGAAGCGCTCCGCACCCGATCAACTCCCCCGCGCAGCTGCCGACTTCGCACACCTGTGCCCAAGGGAAGCGGCTCTGGCCGCGTACATCGACCGCCTGCCCGAAGGCTCGGCCATCGGATACAAGGCCCTCGCCGCGAACATCGCCGCGTACGGCCAGCAGGCATGCGCCACGTCGCTCCGTTCCCTCTCCCACACCGGACATCTGCGCCTGATCAAGGAGCACCTGGTGCTGACGGGCGGCGGCTTCCGCTGGGTGACACGGACGCACTTCTCGCGTACGGCCAGGGACGACGCCTGGTGGAAAGCCTTCGTGACCAGCCTCCACGGGGTCGACATCACCGAACTGGAGCGCAGGCGGCGCCAGGAGGCATCGGACACCCCGGACGACCCGGACGACCCGGACGACCCGGAC
>NZ_QQNA01000108.1 GCF_003346515.1 Streptomyces corynorhini | reverse complement strand
GGCGAGTTCGGCGGGGAGGGCGGGGCCGGTGGAGATCGCGGCGGGGGGAGTCTGCGACTTCATAGGGTGACATTCTCGTTACGCGGCTACCCTGACCAGGCAGGACGGCCGTACCTGACGGCCGTGTACGGGTCGGGGCGGGTTTTGTACGGGTCGCGTTCCGTGACGAGCCCGGCGAGCCGGATGTTGCAGCATAAAAGGCAATGTCTGCATCGGCGCACACGTTGAGGGTGTGAGGCGTATGGGAAGCAGCCAGCAGAAGCAAGTACGTTCACAAAACGACGACAGGCCGGCCATCTGGGTGGGTTACGGAAAGCTGGTCAAGCTCTTCCGGAATCGGGCCGGGCTGACGCAGGAGGGTCTTGCGGAGGCGGTGGGCTACTCGGTCGAGCAGGTCGCGTCGATCGAGCAGGGCCGACGGCCCGCCAAGACCGCGTTTACAGAGAAAGCCGAGGTGTCGCTGAGCGCGCAGGGAACACTGAACGCGCTGCAAGACGATGTGGATCTTGCGAAACTGCCGCTGTTCTTCCAGGACTTCGCCCTGATCGAGACAGAGGCCATCAGCCGCATGTGCTACGAGCCTCTGCTCATCCCGGGGCTGCTCCAGACCGAGGCGTATGCGAGGGCACTGTTCTCGGCGCACACTCCTCCCCTCAGCGAGGAGATGATCGAGCAGAACCTCGAAGCCCGGATCAACCGACAGAAGCTGCTGACAAGAACACCCATGGTGGACTCCTGTTTCATCATCGGAGAGTCGGCCCTGATGAGCATGGCGAACAGCGGCGACATCATGAAGGGCCAGCTTCTGCACCTCGTGAAGCAGGGCAGGATGCGCAACGTGGAGATCCAGGTAATGCCTTCAGAGCGCGGATTCCACCTCGGTCTGAATGGGCCCATGGTCTTGATGGAGAGCTTGGAGCACCGCCAGGTTGGCTACATCGAGTCGCAGGGGGTGGGGCTGGTGGTCACCGACGCCGCGCAGGTCAGCGGTTTCACCCTCCGCTATGGCAAGCTGCGAGCGCAGGCCCTGAGCGCGCAAGCGTCGGCGCAATTGATCGAGCGTATGGCAGGAGAACTATGAAAACCGAAGACACGGCAGACCAGTTGTCCGACCTGGCCTGGTTCAAGAGCAGCTACAGCGGTTCCGACGGCGGAGACTGCGTAGAAGTCGCCTGGTTCAAGAGCAGCTACACCGGCTCGGACGGCGGCAACTGCGTAGAGGTGGCCGTCGCCCCCACCACCATCCACATCCGCGACTCCAAGCGAACCCAGGGCCCCGTCCTCCAGGTCCCCACCCCCGCCTGGACGGACTTCATCACCTTCGCGGGCCCCGCCCGTAACACGTACGGGCCCGGTGACGGCATGAGCCCTATCCCAGCCCCTCCAGGGCCGACCTGATCAGCCCCCTCGCTGCCCGGCCGTAGACGGCGGACGTTTTGAGCAGATCGAATGCCTTGGCATACAGAGCGATCTCGCGTGGCTGCGTGACGGAGAACTCGGCCGAGTACGTCTCCACTAGGACCAGCTTGCTGTCGAACATCGAGAAGGAGTTTCCGGGCCAGATCCGCATCTCTGCCCGTTTCGGTACGATCCCCAGACTCAGCCGGGGAAGCGTCATCACCGCCAAGAGCCGGTCCAGCTGACCTCTCATCACGTCCGGTCCGCCGAAATGGGTGTACAGAGCCTGCTCCGCAAGCAGGACGTGGAACATCCGGTCACCCCGGTACAGATACTGCTGACGCTCAAGTCGCTTCGCGACGGCCGACTCGGCGTCGTCGGGGATCTCGTAGTAGTCGATGACCTGCTTGAACGTTTCGGCCGCGTACTCCGCGGTCTGGAGCGTTCCCCAGACCACCGTGGGATGCCAGATGCGAAAGACCTTCGTCTTCGCATAGACCGGCAGCGCCCTTTCCTGCCGGGGCGCGGCGCCGTTCGACAGTTGGCGTCGCCACTCCAGCCACAGTTCCTCTATATGACGAACCGTGGCGATCAGGTCTTCGACCTGATCCTGGGCATCGGCCTTCTCGCACCAGAGACGGATGTCCTGCTCGCTGGCGCTCTGTCTGCCATTCTCGATCCGGGAGACTTTCGACTCCTGCCACTTCGTGGCCGCGGCGAACGCCCGGCCGCTCGCGAATCCGCCGTCTTTGCGGAGGATTCGCAGCCGGGCTCCCAGTGCCTCACGGAGTTGTCGTACTTCTTTGCTCACTGGTGCGTCAGAGCCTGTACTCCGCGTGCGGAATCGAGACACTCCAGAGCTGGTCACGCACGCGGATGCACTCAGCCACGGTCTTGGGGTCCTCGATCAGTTCTGACCCGAGGACCCGGCCATCATGGTCGAAGTGACCCACCGCCAACAGGCGGTCGTCAAAGAGCCACCAGTCGTTGCCTGCCACGGGGAAAGACAGGTGTTCAGCCAGTCGGTGCCGGGGCAGCCACCGGATGTCCTCGCCGGCCTCCAGGTTCAGTCGGGTGAGCGAGTGCTCCCACCGTACGTACGGGGAGTGCGGTTCGGAGACGACTCTGACTCGCCGTACCGTCCTCCCTCCCTCGATGACCCGCCTCATGCGCGCCCTCCACGGATCGAGCCAGACGAAGTCGTCCGGCTCCCCCCGCTGCCACCGGGCATAGGGAGTGTCCTCCACAGGAGACCCGTAGTCGTCCCGCAGCTCCAGATGGAACGCGTCATGCGTGACGCTGTCGAACAACTCGTCACGCTGGGCGCTGGTGAGCAGATTCACCGTTCTCCTCAAGCAGGGCGATGATCGAGGACCGTGGGACCTCGACGCAGGTCTCGTAGTCGGGCATGCGCATGTGCCCCAGGGCCTCGGCGTCGCACATCAGCGGTCCCTGAAGAATGCACGTTCCCTGTTCGGTGACGAGCATGATCGGGGCGGAGAACTTCTTGATCCGGCCGGATGACGCCCCGTCCTCGACGAGATGTTCGAACAGCTCGATCGGCACCTCGACAACAGTGTGGCCTTCGGGGACTTCGAGCCGCGCAAGGAGGTCGCGCGCGTACACCTTCCAGCCCTGGACCACGTAACTGTCCCGGTCGCTGGCGAACAGGGTGGGGCTGTCTCCAGGAGTGGAGTTCTTGCCGAGGAACCGCAGCTTCATGGCCACTCTCCCGTTCATCGACTTGCGCGCGATTGTGCGGTGAATCGATCGTCGGGCAGTCGCCCCACCTCGTCAATGCACTTGCCGCAAACTCGCGCAAACTTGTTGCGGCTCCGTCCAGTTGCTTTCTACGGTCGCGGTATGTCAGTTGTCGAGTACGAAGCGAAGTACCTGGACGTCGACACCTCTGCCATGGCCGCGCGGATCGCGGACGCGGGTGGCCGTCATGTGGCGGACCGGCTCATGCGCCGGTACGTCTACGACACCTTGCCTCCGGCACCCGGACGGTGGATCCGGCTCCGGGACGACGGTGCCGAAGTGACCCTGTGCGTCAAGGAGATCAGCTCCGACGCCGTCGACGGGACCCGTGAGACCGAGACGGCCGTGGGTGACTTCGACACGGCGCACGCGCTGCTGGGGCGGATGGGCATCTCGCCCACGTCCTATCAGGAGAACCGGCGGGTCTCCTGGCTCCTGGAGGGCGCGCGGCTGGAGATCGACTCCTGGCCGCTCATTCCGCCGTACCTGGAGATCGAGGCCGACAACGCGGAGCAGGTCTGGGCGGCCGCGAAGCGCCTGTCCCTCTCGCTGGAGGATCTGACCAGCGAGAACACCACCAAGGTGTTCGCCCGCTATGGCATCGACCTGGGGGCCATCACCGACCTGCGGTTCCCCTGAGTGGAACTCCGTCCTGATCCGATCGGGAGGTGACACGATGACGTACGACGCACACCGGATTCCCGTGACAGTGGTGCCCGACCGCACCCTTCGCGTCAAGATCATCGACGCGTGCGGGCTGGCCTGTACCTTCTGCCACAACGAGGGCACCCCCGTGACGGCGGACAACATCGGGCACAAGGACGCGGAATTCACCGTCGGCCCCGGTCGCACCGGTCGGGTCTCCATCTATCTGCGAACCAACGGTGCCGATTTCCTCCCTCGGAGGATCGAGGCGGACACAGATTTCGCCCTCGCTCTGGCAGCCGTACGTGGAAGCCTGTCCACCGACGAAGTCCACTTCACCGGGGGCGAGCCCACTCTGCATCCTGAACTCCCCGCTCTGATCGGCATCGCACACCGTCTCGGCCTCACCGTCGGGCTCACCTCCAACGGGGAGAACGGGGCAGCGATTCTCCCGGAGTGCGCCAGGGCGGGGCTGGATCGAATCAACCTGAGCGTCTTCGGTACGACGGCCGAAGAACTGGCCGCGGTCCAAGCGCCCCGGCTCGCCTCGCTCAAACTGGCCGCGCGGAAGCTGGCCGCGCTGGGCGCGACCGTCGAAGCCGCCTCGCACCACGGCGTGCGGGTCTCGGCGAACATCGTGATACCCGACATCTCGCATGTGGAACGCGTGCTGCGCGTCATCGAGGAGCATGGGCGCAGACTCGTCGTACGCATGCTGGTCTCACTTGAGGACAGCGGTGCGTCGGTGGCCGCGATGCGGGAGGTCGTGGAGCACCTCGGCGCGGTCCCCGTCCAGCGCGTCATCACCGCTGGAGGCTCCGATCAGCGCGTCCGCTACCGGCTGCCCGACGGTCGCCCCTTGTACGCGAAGAGCATCCGTCCGGTGCGACTGCCGGCCACCTGCGCCGACTGCCGCTTCAACAACGATCGGGACTGCCAGGAGGGCTACTACGGCGTGCGCCTTTACCGGGCCCAGGACGGCCCTTTCATGGTCGGCGTATGCATTCGGCGCATGGACCTGTGTGTACCTCTGGGCCAGTTCGTGATGAGCCGACTGTGCCAGGAGGTCGCGGCCTTCCGTGACGACGAGACGAAGCGACTCACAACCCTCTACCACGTCCCCGCACGATGAGGCGCCGAAAAGGGCGTCCAAGCCAGGGTCCTTGATCTCTCTCCGGTCGGGTGAGGCACGCTCGGACTCGCTGAGCCGATGCCGTGGAGACCCGGTTCCCCTGCTCCTGGAGGCGCTTGATCACCTTCGGCGCACCGAGGAGACCGAGGAGACCGAGGAGTCGCTCCGGTGTCACTCCTTCCGCCGACGTGCCCTTCTCACCTCGCCGTCGACGGCCCAGGCGTCGGCGACCGGGCCGAGGTGGCCGAGCTTGTCGGGGTTGATGACCGAGCGGACGGTCTGGATCTGCCCGTCGAGCACGTCGAGAGCCAGGGCGTAGAGGACCTGCCCGTCCCGGTCGAGGAAGACCGCGCCCGGTTGGCCGTTGACCTCGTGCGGCTCGAACGTCACGTCGACGTGGGCCAGCAGCGGGAAGACGGAGGCGAGCAGTCGGGCCACCTTCTCGGCGCCGACGACGGTCCTGGCCAGTTGCGGGGCCTTGCCGCCGCTGTCGCCCGCCATCCGCACGTCGGCCGCCAGCAGGTCCCGCAGGGCCTCGACGTCGCCTTCGCGCAGGGCGTCGAAGAAGCGCGTCGCCAGCTCCTGGCGTTTGTGACGGTCCGCCTCGAACCGGGGGCGCCCGGCCGCCATGTGGCGCCGCGCCCGTACCAGCAGCTGGCGGCACGCGGGCTCCGAGCGCTCCACGGCCGAGGCGATGTCGGCGAACCCGAAGCCGAACACCTCCCGCAGCACGAACACGGACCGCTCCAGCGGACTGAGCCGCTCCAGGAGCAGCAGCGCGGCCATCGACACCGAGTCGGCCAGCTCCGCCGCGCGCGCCGGGTCCTCGTACGGGTCGCTCAGCAGCGGCTCGGGGAACCAGGGGCCCACGTACGCCTCCCGCCGTACCCGCGCGGAGCGCAGCACATCGATCGCGAGGCGCGTGACCGTCGTGGACAAGTACGCCTTCGGCGACGCGGGAAGGGTCGGCGAGCCGTCGAAGCGGAGCCATGACTCCTGTACCGCGTCCTCGGCCTCGCTCACGCTGCCCAGGATCCGGTAGGCGATCGAGAACAGCAGGGGCCGCAGCTCCTCGAACTCCTCGGCCTTGTTCACGCCGCGTCTCCTTCTCCTCGATGTCCGGCGGGCCCCATCGTTCAGTGGAACTGGCCGACTTCATAGTCTCCGGCCGGCTGCCGGGCGATGATGTTGAGCCGGTTCACCGCGTTCATGAAGGAGATCAGGACGACGAGCGAGGTGAGCTGTTCCGCGTCGTAGTGGGTGGCGGCGCGCGCCCAGACCTCGTCGCCGACCCCGTCGGCCGCGTCCGCGACCCGGGTGCCCTGTTCCGCCAGTTCCAGCGCGGCGCGCTCGGCGTCGGTGAAGACGGTGGCCTCGCGCCACGCCGCCACCAGGTTCAGCCGCACCGAGGTCTCGCCTGCCGCGGCGGCTTCCTTGGCGTGCATGTCGAGGCAGACGGCGCAGCCGTTGATCTGGCTGACGCGCAGGGCCACGAGTTCCTGCGTCACGGAGGGCAGCGGCGACGTCTTGAGCGTCCGGCCCACCGCCACGAGGTGCTTGAAGACCTTGGCGGCGGTCGGGTCGGTGGAGTAGTCCAGTCGCGCGTCCATCGCGTTCTCCTCGGTGCTCGTCGGTGCTCGTCGGTGCTCGTCGGTGTTCGTCGGTGTTCGTCGGTGTTCGTCGGGGCCTGCCGGAGCGTGTCCGCGGCCGTACCCCTTGGGACGAGACAGACCGGCCGGCCTGTGACACGGAGGCGCGCGAGCACCAGGAGACGAGACGTGGGGGCCGACCGGAGTGATCTCCGGTCGGCCCCCACGTCTTCGGGTGGAGCGATGGTGTCAGGGGCGGCGGTGCTTGCCGTAGTAACCGCCGATCTGGTCGTGGTACCCGGCGTCGCCGACATGCTTGTCCTTGTCGAACTCGGGGGAGTCCTTGATCTGGTCCTTGGTGAGGTCGACAAAGATCTTCCGCTCGGCCTGGTCGACGGTGCGTACGGTGCCGGCCGGCAGCAGGACGTGCTTGCCGAAGATCCAGACGCCGGTGTCGACGACGAGGTACGAGGAGTCGACATCGTCCGAGTGCTTGTCGACCTTGCCGATGCTGCCGTCGGTCGCCTCGACCTTGTAGCCGATCAGGTCGGCGCCGGCGGTGTGGCCCGCGGTCGGCTGGTAGCCCCAGATGTTGTCACTCATAAAACGGCTCCTTCATCGAGAAAATCGAGGATTTCGATGACTCGTCCTCAGCACACCGGCTGCCCCTCATTCGGGGTCCCACACATTTTCCTCGTGGAAATAATTCTGCCGATAATTTCCCTGTGGCAACTGTGTGGGTTTGAGTTACGGGTGAGCGGAGAGACGAAGGACGACACTGTTTTCGAGTACGACAGGGCGTGATGGTTGTGGCTGCGGACGAGAAGGCTCAGGCCAAGGGTGAGCAGGCCAAGGGCAAGGTCAAGAAGGTGGTCGGGGGCGCGCTGGGCAACGAGTCCATGGAGACCGAGGGCCACGCCGAGGAGACGAAGGGCGATCTCCGGGGCGCCAAGGAGAAGGTCAAGGACGCCTTCAAGTCCAAGTAGTGCCCCCTGCGGTACGAGTAAATCGCCGATATCCCGGCAGCTGTTCCACGGGCTGCCGGGATCGGGTGCGTCATGGGGCCCGCGCACGCGTTCTCCCGAACGGCGGCGCCTAGCATGCGACTCCATGAACGACAGTACGAACGACAGCGCGAACGGCGACAAGAACAGCGACGCGAGCAGCGACGCGAGCAGCGACGCGAACAGCGACGCGAACGGCAGCGTGTACGTGGGAAACGCGGGCCAGGACGCGGCGCTGGACCGGGGGTGGCTCCTCGGCCGTTTCAAGGAGGTGGGCGACCCCCGCCACAGTGCGGCCGTGGAGATCAAATGGGGCGTCCATCCCGCGGGCGACGAGCGGGCTCTGTGGGTACGGGGTGAGGAGCGCACCGCGCTCCTGGTCCTCGTCAGCGGCCGTTTCCGGGTGGAACTCCCCGGTCGCAGCGTCCTTCTGGCGGCGCAGGGCGACTACGTCGTGTGGGGGCGGGGAGTCGACCACTCGTGGCGCGCGGAGGAGGAGTCGGTGGTGCTGACCGTCCGGTGGCCGTCGGTGGACGGGTACGCGGCAGCGGCCGAGGGCCCGGGGTGACGGGTGCGGGCCCGCCGGGACGGCCCGGGAAGCGGGCGGAGGTCCGTTGTCAGTGGCCTGTGCCAGAGTCGGTGCATGCTGGAGATCACGGTGCGGACGGACAACAAGGACAACACGGAACGACATGTGCGCGTGTCCACGGCGGAGTTGGCCGGGCTGGTCCGGCGCATCGGCGGTAAGGGGGACCGGTTCCTGGTGATCCAGCGGATACCGGACCTGCCCGACGTCTTCTCCCAGGTCTGGCACGAGGCCGGTGGGGACTACACGGTGGAGTACCGCGACGGCACCGCCGACCGGCACTTCCAGGCACTGACCGACAGCACCGACGCCGTGATCGCGGCGCTGACCGGCTGGGCCCGCCAGGAGTCCGGCTGGGACGCGGGACTGGACTGGTCGCGGCTGGACATGGGGCCCGTCCGCGAGGTGCCGCCGCTCGATCTGACCGAGGACGAGCGCGCGGAGCTGGAGCGGCACGTACGCGAGGTGGTGGTCGGCGGCTACATCAGCCGGGTCGAGCTGGCGGAGGTGGCCGAGGAGTACCTGGTCACCGCGGACCGCCGGCCCGTGTCCCGCGCGCAGGCGGGCGCACTGGCCGACCGGATATGGCTGGAGCGCGTCGCGGAACAGGCCGGGTGGACGGGTGAGACCGACCCCGAGCGGCTCACCCGCGTCTTCGGCGCCCTGGAGGAGTCCGGTATCACCGCCCGGGAGAACTTCGCCTGCTGCCGGAGCTGCGGTCGGACCGAGATCGGCGGCGCGGGCCGGTCCGACGCCCGGGGCTTCGTCTACTTCCACAGCCAGTGCACGGACGCCGCCGTGGCCGGGCACGGGCTGACGCTGCTGTACGGCGGCTTCGACGGCTCGTCCGCGACCACCTCGGCCATCGGCCGCGAGGTCGCGACGGCCCTGACGGCGGCCGGTCTGCGGACCGACTGGGACGGGGACCCCGGCCGGGCCATCACCGTCACACCGCTGGACTGGCGCCGCCGCCTGGTCGGGTAGCGGCCGTGCTCCGGGCCCCGGCGCCGGGTGAATTCGAGGGGCCCCGGCCCCTTCCGCACTACGCTGCCGCCCATGGGGGATCTCGCGCGTACGCGCTTCTTCGCGGCTCTCGCCGCCGTGTCGACCGTCGGCGCCGGGCTCGGGATACGGGCCGTCGGGAGCGGGGACGTCGCCAAGTACGGCGGGGACGCGCTCTACACCGTGCTGGTGTACGCGCTCGTCGTCCTGGCCCTCCCCCGCGCGCGGCCCGCGGTCGCCGCCTCGGGCGCGCTCGCGTTCAGCTGGGCCGTCGAGCTGTTTCAGCTGACGGGGCTGCCGGCCGAGTGGGCCGGGCGCGGCGCGCTCGCCCGGCTCGTGCTCGGGTCGACGTTCAACGTGCCCGACCTGCTGTGGTACGCCGTGGGCGCCGCCGCCTGCTGGGCCGTGCACACGTCGCTCCGTACGACGGCGCGGCGGACCGCCGACCCGGCACCACCGGCAGACCCCCCGCGCCGGACAGTTCGCCGGACAGTTCTGTGAGCCCCGTACGGAACCGTCCACCGCCGCGTGCCTATCCGGTGGCGCCGGGGAACCAGCGGTCAGCGGCGTGTTCGAATCCCGCGAGGTCGGGATCGGGTCCGCCGGCCCAGGCGACGACGCCGTCGGGGCGGACGAGGAGGGCGCCGCAGCCCAGTTCGTTCCTCGCCGGTCCGCCGACGTACCGGATCGAGTCCTCGCGGCCGGCCAGCGCACCGGCGAGCCGCCCGCCGGTGGTGAAGTCGACGGCGACGCCGTTCCCCTCGTGCATGAGATCGCCGAGCCGCGTGCCGTCCGTGAAGTGGAAGTCGGGGGCGTCGCGGCCGACCAGGGGGTGCGTGCCGCCGAGGTCGTAGCGGATGGCGGAGCCGGACGTCCGGCTGTGGACGTAGGTTGTTCCGTCGCGGGTGCCCAGCACGTCACGGACCAGGGCCTGGAGGGCCTGGGTGTGCGGGTCCGGCTTCATGACGGCGCTCTGGGCCCGGGTCCAGTCCAGGATCTGGGCGCCGACCGGACGGCGCTCCTGGGTGTAGGTGTCGAGGAGGCCGTCGGGGGCGTGTCCGCGTACGGTCGCGGCGAGCTTCCAGCCCAGGTTGACGGCGTCGCCGATGCCGGTGTTGAGTCCCTGCGCGCCCAGGGGCGAATGGATGTGGGCGGCGTCTCCCGCCAGCAGGACACGGCCCTGCCGGTAGGAGGTGGTCTGCATCGCCCGGTCGGTGAAGGTCGATACGAGCTGGACGTCGTCGAGGGTGACGTCGGTACCGGACACGCGTCGCAGCACGCTCTGCAGATGCTGGACGGTCGGCCGCCGGGTGCGGTCGAAGGCGCCGCCGTCGCGGTCGAGCATGCCGATGTGCCCGGGGGTGGGCATCCGCACGTACATGCCGGTCGGCGTGAGCGTGAAGCCGGGCCGCAGCGTGTCGGGGTCGGCGACGGTGGCGAGCATGGTGTAGCCGGTGAACTCCGGTTCGGTGCCGGTGAACTCGAAGCCCGCGAGGCCGCGTACGGTGCTGCGCCCTCCGTCGCAGCCGACGAGCCAGCGTCCCCGGTACGCGTGGTCCCCGGCCTGGACGGTGACGCCGTCGGCGTCCTGGCGCAGGGCGGAGACCCGGGCCCCGCGGCGGATCAGGACGCCCGCTTTGACGGCCTGCTCGGCCAGTACGGTCTCGACCGCTTCGAGGCTGGTCATCAGCGTTTCGGGGCCCAGGCCGGGGAGCCGGTGGGGCAGGGCGTCGGCGTCGATGTCGGCCGGGTCGAGCATCATGCCGGCGAAGTGCGCCACGCTGCGCGGCGCCGGTGCCACCCGCGGATCCAGGTCAGCTCCGCCGTCGGGGTCAGCTCCGCCGTCACGGTCGGCACCGCCGTCACGGTCGGCACCGCCGTCACGGTCCGCGCCGCCGTCGGGGTCCGCGCCGGAGGCGTGCAGCAGTTCCCGCAGCGTTCCGCGGCGGTGGAACACTTCGAGTGAGGCGGCGGACAGGCCGCGCATGCCGAGCGGCATGGCCTTCCACGGGGTGGTCTCCGCTTCCTGCTCCAGGACCAGGACGTCGCAGCCCGCGAGGCCGAGTTCGCAGGCCAGGAGCAGTCCGACGGGGCCCGCGCCCGCTATCACCACGTCATGCATCGAATATTCCTTCCGTCCTTTGTCGTCAGTAGTGGGTGGCTGGCGTGGGTGGCTGGCGCGGGTGGCTGGGTGTGGGTGGCTGAGCGCGTGGGTGGCTGAGCGTGGCTCACCGGAACAGCGCCAGGTCGATGGAGTCGCCCAGCGCGCGGCAGCCCGCGTCACTGCCGTGCAGGTGGTCACCGGCGTGGAATCCGTCCCTGATCCGGCTCGGGTGGGCGGGGTCGCTCCAGACGGCGTCGAAATCCAGGACCGCGTCGAAGGCGCCGCTGGTGCGGATCCACTCGTTGACCCTCTGGCGTGCCCGCTCGCCTTCCGGCGTGAAGGTGTCGTCGCCCTCGTACGGTGTGAGGGTCGGGGCGTGGACGCGCAGCCCGCGGGTGCGGGCCCGGTCGATGAGCTGGCGGTAGCCCGCGATGAGGTCGTCGGCCGTCACCGGCGCACCGGGGAACATGGCGAGGAAGTCCGCCGGGGGGCCGCTGCCGTCCTGGGGCGAGTAGGAGATGCAGATGTCTCCGAGGCCGATGGCCAGGACGACGTGGCGCAGCCCCGGCGTGGCCAGTACGTCGCGGTCGAAGCGGGCCAGGGCCGCGTCGCCCAGACCCTCGTTCAGCATCCGGTTGCCGCTGATGCCCTGGTTGGAGACGCAGACGGCGGGGCCGTCGAGTTCCGCGAGGCGCTCGGCCAGACGGTCGGTCCAGCGCCGGTTGGTGTCCGGGGTCGTACCCGAGCAGTCGGTGTTGGAGTCGCCGATGATCGCGACGGTCGTGACCGGGGCGTCGGCGCGCACGTCGAGGGCCGAGATGAGGGCCTGCAGGGGCAGGGACTCGGCGTCGGCGGGCAGGGTGAGGGCGTCGACGCTGTTGCCCGGCGTGGTCCAGGCGGTCTGCACGCCCATGCCGTGGCAGGTGGCGCTCTTGACCGCCTCGGGCAGGTAGAGGCTGATGGACAGCTCGGCGAGCGCCGACAGGGACAGCGCGACCGGGTCGCTGAGCATCGGCGCCCCGGTCGGGACGGTCACGGCCGACTTGCCGTCGAAGGTGAGCACACGCTCGCTGCCGGGACGGATCCCGCCCTCGGGGGCTGCCAGCGCGATGCGGGCCGCGCCGATGGTCAAGGGCGCGGTGCCGTACTCGTTGGTGATGCGCAGGCGTACCTGCCGACCGCCACCGCTGACGCGTACCACCTGGCGCAGGGTCGTGTCGGCGAACGAGGGCAGGGGGCCGAACGCCTCGATCGGCGCGTGGGGCGACGTGCTCCATGTCCGGGCCCAGCCGCCGTCCGCTGTATCCGTTGTATCCGTCGCGCCCGTGGTCGTGATGCCGGTGGTCGTGATGCCGGTGGTCGTCGTGCCCGTGGTCGTGATGCCGGTGGTCGTCGTGCCCGTGGTCGTGATGCCGGTGGTCGTGATGCCGGTGGTCGTCGTGCCCGTGGTCGTGATGCCGGTGGTCCCGGTCATCGGGGGCCTCCTGTGTCCGAGTGCGTGAGTCGTGAGATCACCCGCGGCGATCGTCGTGTCCGCCGTGGTACCCGAAGACTGGCGGCGTCCGCTCACAAGGGGCGCACACGGCGCTGACATGAGCCGGAGGAATCGGCTCCCGGGCATGTCAGGGCTGTGAGCGCCGTGTGCGGGATCTCCTTCGACTCTCTCCCCCGGGGGCGGTGGGGGCATGGGGGCGCCCGCGGATGCGGCTCGCGTACGGATTCGGCTCGCCCGCGGATGCGGCTCGCGTACGGATGCGGCTCGCCCGCGGATTTGGCTGTCGAAGTGCGCTCGCGCGAAGATCGGCCCATGGATGGGGATGCGCGGCTTCGCATCACGTTGCTCGGAACGTTCGAGGCGTCGCGTGGCGAGACTGCCGCACCCGTACCCGCACCCGCACCCGTACCCATACCCGTACCCGGGGCCCGGCTTCAGCGGCTCGTGGTACGGCTGGCGCTCGCCGGAGGCCGCCCGGTCGGACGGCACACCC
The DNA here is from genome assembly GCF_003346515.1 of Streptomyces corynorhini. GTDB lineage: Bacteria > Actinomycetota > Actinomycetes > Streptomycetales > Streptomycetaceae > Streptomyces > Streptomyces corynorhini. Next base: position 10,662 of record NZ_QQNA01000108.1, on the reverse strand, counting down.
TCATCGACGCGATCTGGCCCGAGGATTCCCCGGCCGGTCCCGCGCACGCCCTGCAGGCCCTCGTCTCGCGGCTGCGCGGGACGTTCGGCGGACCGGACGCCGTCGTGCGGGCCGCGGGCGGCTACCGGCTGGACGTGGACGCGCTGGACGTGGACGCGCTGCGCTTCGAGCACCTGGCCGAGGCCGGGCGGGAGCGTCTGCGCGCACACGACCCGCACGCCGCGGCGGCCCGGCTCGGCGAGGCCATGGCCTTGTGGGGCGGGCATCCCGGCGCCGAGCCCCTCGTTGTCGCCGCGGTGGAGCCCGCGTCGGCGACCCGCCTGGCCCAGGCGTCCCTCGAAGCCGCCGTCGACCTGGCCGAGGCCGAGCTGGCCTTGGGGAGCGCGGGTGAGGCCGCCGCTCGTCTGAGCGGCCTGCTGTCCGAGGAGCCGCTCCACGAGCGCGCTGTCGCGCTGCTCATGGACGCCCTGGCGGCCCAGGGGCGTCAGGCCGAGGCCCTGGCCCGGTACGCGCGGTTCCGCGAACGGCTGGCCGACGCCCTGGGCACCGACCCCGGTGCGGCGCTGCGCGAGCGGCACCTGACCCTGCTGCGCGCCCAGCGGCCGGAACCGTCCGCCCGCACGGCGCCCGCGGAGACCGGCCGGAGCCCGAGTAATCTGCCCGCGCCGCTGACCAGCTTCATCGGCCGCGAGGACGACCTCGCCCGCATCGAGACCCTGCTCGCCTCGGGGCGGCTGGTCACCGTGCTCGGCCCCGGCGGGGCCGGTAAGACCCGACTCGCCCTTGAGGCCGCCCGGCACCGACGCCCCGCCTACCGTGACGGTGCCTGGCTGGTCGACCTCGCCCCCGTCACCGAACCCGGCAAGGTCGGCGGGGCCGTGCTGGCCGCGATCGGCCTGCGCGGCTCCGCGTTCTTCGAGGCCCCCGCGCGGCGCGGCGAGCCCTCCGACGACGTCGACGTGCTGGCCGGCCGGCTCGACGGCCGCGAGATCCTGCTCGTCATCGACAACTGCGAGCACGTGATCGACATCGCGGCGCACCTGATCTCGGCGCTGCTGCCGCGATGCGCCGGACTACGGGTGCTGGCCACCAGCCGCGAGCCCCTGGCCATCGACGGGGAGGCGCTGGTCCCGCTCGGTCCGCTGTCCCTGCCCGGCCCGGACGCGGGCGTCGAGGAGGTCCGCGACGCGCCGTCGGCGCGCCTCTTCACCGAACGGGCAGCCGCGACGCGCCCCGGGTTCGAGGTCGACGAGCACAATCTCGTCGATGTGCTGCGCGTGGTGCGCGGCCTGGACGGTCTGCCGCTCGCGCTCGAACTGGCGGCGGCCCGCCTGCGCACGCTCTCCCTGACCGACCTGGCCGACGGGCTGTCCGACCGGTTCGCACTGCTCACCACCGGCAACCGGACCGCTTCGTCCCGGCACCGCACTCTGCGCGGGGTCATCGCCTGGAGCTGGGACCTCCTCGACGAGGACGCGCGTACGGTGGCGGAACGCGTCGCGGTGCTGCCCGGCGGTGTCACGCCCGCGTCGGCCGCCGCGGTCTGCGCGGGAACCCCGGTGCCGGCGCGCGGCATCCCCGAACTCCTCGCCGGTCTGGTCGACCGCTCCCTGCTGCAGCTCGCGCCCGACACCGGCCGGTACCGCATGCTGGAGACGATCCGGGAGTACGGTCTGGAGCGCCTGGCCGCACAGAACACCCTGGCCGGGGTGCGGGACCTGGCCGCCCACCGGATGGCCGGTCTGGTGGCCCACCACGATCCGCTGACGCGCGGCCCCCGACAGCTCGGCGCCCTGCGTACGCTGCGCGCCGAGCACGACAACGTGATCGCCGCCCTGCGCCACCTCTGCGACACGGGAGCCGCCGACGCCGCGATCGCGCTGGCGCTGGACCTGACCTGGTACTGGCAGATCCGCGGCCGCCGCGACGAAGCCGTCCACTGGCTCGGGCGGGCCGTCGCCCTGCCGACCGAACACCCCGGCGTCGGGCACGACATCGCCCGAGCGATGCTCCGGCTCAACTCCCCCCTCAGCCGGGGCGCGTTGTTCGACGGCCTCTTCCCCGAGGGAGGCCAGGACCCGCGGGCTCTCACCGACCGGCTGCTCGGCCACCGTGAACTCCCCGGCGTCGCCGGCGCCCTGATCACCGTCGAACTCGCCCTCCCGCACGGAACCGAGGAGAGCGAGGCACACGTCCGGAGCGTCATCGACGGGCCCGACGTCTGGCTGGCCGGCTACGCCCGTATCTCCCGCGCGCACGCCGCCGAGAACCGGGGCGACCTCGATCAGGCACGCGACGACGTCTCGGCTGCCCTGCGCTGCTTCACCCGGGCAGGCGACCACTGGGCCGTGGCCACGGCACTGCCCCTGCGCTCACTCCTGCGCCAGTACGACGGCGAACTCGACGACGCGCTCGACGACTTGCGGGAAGCCGAACGGCTGGCCGGTGAATTCGGAGCGCTCGGCCCCGGCGACGAGATCTTCATCGCCCTGCGCCGGTTCGATCTTCTGGTCCGCCTCGGCAGGACCGCACAGGCGACCGAGATCATCACCGCGACCCGGGAACGCGCGCTGCGCTCGGCCTCCCCCGAACTGGCGATGCTGCTCGACGCACGCGAGTCCCGCCTGTCCGCGCAGACGGGCGATCTGGACCGCGCCGCCCGGCTCATCGACGCGGCCGAGGCGGGCCCGCGCGAGCGGAGCCCGCACGGTGGCGAGCACGGCCGGGCGCTGATCGCGACCGTACGGGGCGAACTCTGCCTCAAGCGCGCCGACGGCCCGGCGGCCGCACGGGCACTGCACCACGCGTACGCGGCGGCGGTCCGCAGCCGGGACCTCCCGATCGTGGCGACCGTGGCGGTGACCGTCGCCGGTCTCGCGGAACTGTACGGACACCCTCACGACGCGGCCGTCATCCTCGGCGCGGCCGCACGCCTCCGTGGCGCCCACGACCCCACCGACCCTCATATCCGGGAACTGCGCACGCGCACGCGGGCAGCGCTCGGCGACACGGAGTTCAGCACGGCGTACGCCTCCGGCCGACGCCTGGACGTACCCGCCGCCCTGACCCGCGTCGACCCCGCGCGGGTCCACGGCTGACCGGCCCGCCGCACGACCGGTCAGCCGCACGACCGGTCGACCGGTCCGGCTACGTCCCGTGGCCGGGGATCGACGGTGGGTCGCGTAGTGAGACCATCGTGTGACGGCGACAACGCGAGCGCTCCTCCGCACGGTCTTCTCTTCGAATCCCCGCACCAGAGGAGAGAGGTCCGCGTCGATGAAGCTGCCCCACGCGCTGAAATCGGGCCACAGGAGATCGGGCCGCAGGAAACCGGGCCGCGGGAAACCGGGCCCTGGGAAGCCGCACCGTACGAAGGAGCCCGCCACCGCATCCCCGACCGCGTCCCCCACCGCATCCCCCACCGCGTCGGCGCGGTCCGCCACGGGCGCCCCCGCCGGGACGCGACCGCGCCGCCTCCGGCGCCTGCTGCCGTCCTGGAAGCTGGTCGCCGGACTGCTCCTCGGCGGCTGCGCCGCCCTGACCGGCGCCTTCGCCTGGGTGTACGCGCACGTCGAGATACCCGACGCACACGACCTGGCCCGCCGTCAGGCCACCGTCTACTACTGGGCCGACGGCAGCCGCATGGTCAGCGTCGGCGATGTGAACCGGCAGGACGTCCGGCTGTCCCAGGTGCCGGACGCCGTACGGAACGCCGTCATCGCGGCGGAGAACGCCGACTTCTACTCGGACTCGGGCGTCTCGCCGCAGGGCATCGCCCGCGCCGGGCTCAACATCGTCAAGGGCGAGGAGGTCCAGGGCGGTTCGACCATCACCCAGCAGTACGTGAAGAACACCTACCTCAGCCAGGACCAGACCGTGACCCGGAAGGTCAAGGAGCTGTTCCTGTCCCTCAAGGTCAGCAACCAGCGGCCCAAGGAGGAGATCCTGGAGGGCTATCTCAACACCAGCTGGTTCGGGCGCGACGCGTACGGCGTCCAGGCGGCGGCCGACGCCTACTACGGCGTCTCCGTCGAAAAACTGAACCCCAGTCAGGGCGCCGTGCTCGCGGCCATGCTGAAGGGCGCGGACACCCTCGATCCGGCGCTCGGCACCGGCCATCACCAACGGGCCGTGGAGCGCTGGAAGTGGATCCTGGACCGTGAGGTGGCGACCGGCTCGATGAGCGCGGCGGAGCGGGCCGCGTACCGGAAGTTCCCCGAGCCGAAGAAGCCGGTCAAGCCCACCAGCCAGGCCGGGCAGACCGGCTATCTCATCGACATCGTCAACAAGTACCTCAGGAGCAGGGGCTCGCTCACCGGCAAGGAACTCGCCACCGGTGGCTACCACATCCACACGACCTTCGAGAAGGACAAGGTGGCCGCGCTCAGCCGGGCGGTGGAGAAGGTGCGCGACGAGAGCCTGGACCCGAAGAAGCGCGCGGCCGACCGTCATGTGCAGTTCGGCGCCGCCTCGGTACGGACCTCGGACGGGGCGATCGTCGCGGTGTACGGCGGCGAGGACGCCATCAAGCACTTCAGCAACAACGCGGACACCTCCGGAGTGCCCGCGGCCTCCGCGTTCAAGCCGTTCGTGTTCGCCGCCGCCCTGGAGCCGGAGCGCGCGAAGTACCGGGCGGCCGGTCGGGAGGGCACGGCGGTGCCCGCGCCCCCGTCGGAAGCCGACGCGCCTTCCGGGGCCGGGGCCGGAGCCGGCCCGCTAGCCATGAGCCTGGCCAGGTCGCTGGTCAGCTCCGGCAACGCGGCCTTCGTCCAGGCGGGCAAGGACGTCGGGCTGAAAAACGTCAGGAAGACGGCGATCGCGGCAGGACTGCGCCCGGAGAGCATGGCGGAGCTGGAGCCGACCTTCGCCCTCGGCACCTCGACCCCCAGCGCCGTCCGGCTGGCCGGCGCCTACACGACGTTCGTCAACGCGGGCACCAGGACCGAGCCCTACTCGGTGACGAAGGTCGAGCGCGACGGCGTCGCGCTCGACGGATTCGACCCGCCCGAGAGGCAGCGCGTGATGGACGAGTCGGTGGCCCTGGAGGTCGGCCGGGCCCTTCGGCAAGTGGGCGTGCACTCCCAGCGGCCCACCAAGGAGGAGTGGTTCAACGGCCGGATCTGGGCGGGCAGGACAGGCGTCGGCGACCGGATGAGATCAGCCTGGTTCATCGGCGCCACGCCGGAACTGTCCACCTCGGTCGCGATGTTCCGTACGAAGCCGGACGAGCCGCGGCTGCTGCCCATGAACGGGGTGGGCGGCGCCGACTCCGAGCGGGGCGGCGTCTTCCCGCCCCTGATCTGGACCGACTACCAGCGCACGGTGGCCCCGGACTCCTTCTCCTCGGTCCCCGCCGCGCCGGGCGTGGTGGCACCGGCGACGGGCCCGCGGTAGCCCGGCACCGTGACCCGGCCGGGACATGACGCCCGGGTCACGGTTCCGGCCGGGTACCGGAACATTGAACACCGAACCCCGTCAATCCGTACCGCTCTCATGACTGAGGAGAGAGGTCCGCGCTGATGAAGCCGCCCCGCACACCCCACGCGCGCCGCACCGCACAGTCCGCCGCCGACTGGCCCCACCCGGGCATGGGTAGAGGCCGGGACGTGGGCATGGGCATGGGCATGGGCATGGGCATGGGCATGGGCATGGGCCGGGACGCGGGCATGGGCAGGGGTACGGGCGCGGGCATGGGGATCGGTACGACCGCGGCCCCGGGGGGTGCGGACCCCCGGGGCGGCGGAGGCGGCCGGTACCTCGACTTCCCCCGGGCGGGGCGGCGCGGCTGGCGGCGCTGGGTGCCGTCGTGGCGGCTGCTCTCGGGGAGCGTCCTGATCTCCCTCGGCGCGCTGCTGGGCCTGTTCGCCCTCATCTACGCGAACACCGACATCCCGGCCGAGCACGACGTGGCACGCCGTCAGGCCACCGTCTACTACTGGGCCGACGGCACGCGCATGGTCAGCGTCGGCGATGTGAACCGGCAGGAGGTGCGCCTCGCGCAGATACCGCTCTCGGTGCAGCGCGCCGTGGTGTCCGCCGAGAACACGGACTTCTACACGGACCCGGGCGTCTCCTTCAAGGGCATCGCGCGGGCCGGGCTCAACATGATCAAGGGCGAGGAGATACAGGGCGGTTCGACCATCACCCAGCAGTACGTGAAGAACGCCTATCTGAGCCAGGACCAGACCCTGAGCAGGAAGGCCAAGGAGTTCTTCCTCTCCCTGAAGATCAGTCAGCAGCGCTCGAAGCCGGAGATCCTGGAGGGGTATCTCAACACCAGCTGGTTCGGACGGGATTCGTACGGCATCCAGGCCGCCGCGCAGGCGTACTACGGGATTTCGGCAAAGGACCTGAACCCCAGTCAGGCCGCCCTGCTCACCGCGATCCTGAAGGGCGCGGACACCCTCGACCCGTCCCTGGGCCCCTCCCAGCACGAGCGGGCCGAGCGGCGCTGGAGGTACATCCTGGACCGGGAGGTGGAGACGGGCGCGATGAGCGCCGCCGAGCGGGCCGGCTATACGGAGTTCCCCGAGCCGAAGCAGCCCGTCAAGCCCAACAGCCAGGCGGGGCAGATCGGTTACCTCGTCGACATCGCCAACAAGTACCTCAAGAACCGCTCCGGCATCACCGACCAGGACCTCGCCGACGGCGGGCTGCGCGTCTTCACCACGTTCGAGAAGGACAAGGTGTTCGCGCTGGCCGACTCGGTCGACCGGATACGGCGCCAGAACCTCGCCCCCGAGACCCGGGAGAGCGACCGGAACGTGCAGGTGGGGGCGGCTTCGGTACGGTCGCAGGACGGGGCGGTCGTCGCCGTGTACGGCGGCGAGGACGCCGTCACGCACTTCAGCAACAACGCCGACACCTCCAGCGTCCCGGCCGGCTCGGCGTTCAAGCCGTTCGTGTTCGCCGCCGCCCTGGAGTACGGCGGGCTCGGCTTCGTACCGGCGGACCTCTCCGGGGTGCCCTCCTCGCCGGGGCTCGACGAGTCGCTGGTGGCCTCCCGCGACGACGCCTTCATCGCGGCGGGCGAGAACGTCGGCCTGGACAAGGTGAAGGACATGGCGGTCGCGACCGGGCTGCGCGAGGACAGCATGGCCCAGCTGGATCCGGCCTTCCCCGTCGGCACCTCCACCCCCAGCGCGGTCCGGCTGGCCAGCGCGTACACGGCCTTCTCGGGCGACGGCACCGGCCATGAGCCGTACTCGGTGACACGGGTGGAGCGCGACGGCGCGGTACTCGGCGGGTTCGAGCCGCCGCGGGCGCGGCGCGCGATGGATCCCGCGGTGGCGCTGGAGGTCGGTGAGGCGCTCCAGCGGCTGGGGTCGAGCACGCTGGGCCCGACGCGGGACCAGTGGTTCGGCGCCCCGGTGTGGGCGGGCAGGACCGGGGCGGACGACGGGATGAAGTCGGCCTGGTTCATCGGCGCGACCAAGGAGCTGTCCACCTCCGTCACCATGTTCCGTACGGAGCCGGAGGGCGCGGAGCTGCTCGACATGGCGGGGGTGGGCGGCGCCGACTCGGAGCAGGGCACGGTCTTCCCGCCGCGGATCTGGAGCGACTACCAGCTCTCGGTGGCGCCCGACTCGTTCACCTCGGTCCCGGTGGCGCCCGTCGCACCGCCCGCCGACACGTTCCCGGCGGACAGCGCGCGGACCGCCGGGGACCCGGCCGCGGGCTCTCAGTCGTTGGGGACGACCTCGTAGCGCGGGGTGTTCTCCTCCATCTGCCGCAGCGCGTCCTTGCGGTCGCGCTTCGAAAGCCGGTCGATGTAGAGGTAGCCGTACAGGTGGTCCGTCTCGTGCTGGAGGCAGCGCGCGAAGTAGCCGGTGCCCGCGACCTTGATCGGGTTGCCCAGGGCGTCCTGGCCGCGCACCACCGCGTAGTCGGGGCGGGCCAGCGACGCGTACGCCGTCGGCACCGACAGGCAGCCCTCATTGGAGTCGTCGAGCACCCGCTCCCCCGGCGGCAGCTCCTCCAGCACCGGGTTGCACACGGCGCCGACGTGGCGCACCCCGTCGTCGTCCGGGCAGTCGTAGACGAAGACCTTGAGGTCCACACCGATCTGGTTGGCGGCCAGGCCCACGCCCTCGGCCGTGCGCTGGCTGGCGAACATGTCGTCGATCAGCGCCGCCAGCTCGTCACCGAACTCCGTGACGTCCTGGCACTCCTTGTGGAGCACCGGGTTCCCGACGACGGTGATCGGGCGGGACGTGCCGCGCTCGCGGTGCGCGAGTTCGCGCGCCTCGGCGTCCTCCGTGTCCGGGACGAACCCGTCCCCCGGTTCCGCCACCGAGGTCCCGCCGTCGATCCGCTGGTCCGTCTCCTGCTGCGCCATGTCCGCAGTACGCCTTCCTCGGTACCCGATGTGCTGCCTGCACGATCCGTACGATGTGCCCGTACAGCCTATGCGCAGCATCCGGGCCGGGGAGCCGTTCGGCCGCGGTCGCGGCTCTCAGCAGACCTCTTCCAGATCGCGCCACTCCCGGGTGTCCGGGCTGTCGGCGACCCAGCCGTCCAGCAGCCCCCGCACCAGTCCCGGCGGCGCCGCGATCCCGCACTCGCGCTCCGGGGCCCACATCTCACCGGCCGTGCGGTGGCCGAGCGGCCCCGGGTGGCCCGGCTCGCTGTGGTCGTGCGGGTCGAGGTGCTCGCCGTCGCCCTCGGCGCTCGGCATCCGGCTCTCCGAGCAGGCGCGGCAGAGCAGCCGTACGGACGAGGACCAGTCCTCGGCGGCGAATCCGGCGTCGGCCGCCAGCCGCTCCAGGGCGTCCCTGTCCGCCTCGGTGGCCGCCTCCAGCAGCACCACCCAGGTGGGTACGGGCGAGGGGGCCCACAGCTCGATCTCGTCGAAGACGGGGTAGGCGCGGGTGGCGCCGCCCGAGCCCGCCGAGGTGGTCCGCTCGCCGTTGGGCACGCCGTCGTGCAGGACGACCTCGCCCCAGCGCCGCCCGGAGGACGGCAGCGGGATGGACAGGACCTCGATCCTGGCCGGGTCCAGCCTGCGGCCCCAGACGACCTCGGCCTCGCCCTCGGGCGAGAGCCGGACGGCCGCGCTGCCCAGCTCCATGCCGGCCGGCTCGCCGTTGGCCTCGACCGTGTGCGGATTGCCGGGCACCCGCAGCCCGTACGCCTGCCAGGCGCGGCGGGCCAGCGGCCAGTCCTGGAGCGCGGTGGCGGCGATCCCGACGTTCCACCAGTCGGGGGCGCCGGTCTCCTTGTCGAGCAGCGCGACGGCGCGCAGTCCCGCGGCGCGCGCCTGCTCCCAGTCGTGCCGGAACTTGTGCAGCAGCGCCAGATTGAACCAGGACTCGGAGAGCCACGGTTCCAGATCCGCCGCGCGCGTCAGCAGCGCGCCCGCGTCCTCGTACCGGCCGTCACCGATCAGCGTGAACGCGCGGTCGGTGGCCTGCCGCCACGAGGCGGAGGGCCGATGCCGTACCTTCCCGAAGATCCTCACGATTCCCGCCTGCCGGTCGCTCGGGTCGGTGCCCCCGGACACCCTGTTCTTCGACACCCTCTTCTCGGCATCCAACCATGCCCGGTCGGACGCCCGCTCATTACCCATGGGTTACCCCTTCCGACCAGGCACCGGGCGGCTCCTGGACAGAACGCGCGCGAGCGATTCCACCACCTCGGGCTGATACTCGTGCGCCGTCCCGAGGCGCAGCCGCTCCAGGGCGCTGAGCGGTCCACTCGCAGTGGCACATTCCCCGACCAGGTCGTCGTACGCGTTGACGGCGCGGACAATCCGGGCGGAGAGCGGCTGTTCCCGGTACGGGTCGGCCTGCCGCTCCACGACGGTCGCGACGGCGGACGGTACTCCGGTCTGCCGGACCACCGCGCCGCCGAGCAGCGCGATGCGCCGCTGCTCGGCCATCGGCAGCAGGGCGGTGGCGCCGTCGGGCACCGGGTCCACCAGGGAGAGCTGGCCGATGTCGTGCATGAGGGCGGCGTACTCCAGGACGGTCAGTTCCGGACCGGAGAGCCCCAGCTCCCGGCCGACGGCGCAGCTCAGCTCGGCGACGCGGCGGGCGTGGCCGTGCGGGGTGTACCCGGCGATCTCGGTGGCGCGCGCGAGGGAGGCGATGGTCTGCCGGTAGGTGGTGCGTACGGCGGCGTACCGGCGGAAGGAGAGCTGGGTGAGCAGGAGCGGTACGCAGAAGACGGGCAGCGCCCACAGCCCCGCGACGGCGACGCCGAGCGCGATGACCGCGCCGGTCGCGCAGACGGCGGAGCCGATGTGCGGCAGTCCCCGCAGCTCGTCGCGGAGCAGCGGCCCGAAGGGGTGGTGGGTGCGCTCGCGCAGGACCAGGGCGGCCAGTACGGCGTCGCAGAGCGCGGTGAGCGCGAGCAGCAGCAGGAGCAGCAGCGCGTAGCCGGGGCCCGCCCCGAGCTGGTGGCGCAGTTCACCGGCGTTGTAGAGCGGCTGGAAGCAGACGGCGGCGAAGCCGGTGGTGAGCACGCGTCTGACCAGGTGGTCGAGGGCGGGTCCCGCGCCTCTGGCGACGTGGGGGACGGCCCCGGCCAGTCCGGCCGCCAGGACGACGGTGACGGTCTGGAGGACGCCGTGGTGGGTCTGCTGCCCGGCGTTCTCGCCGAGCAGCGCGTAGCCCAGCGCCCCGGCGGCGGCGAGCGGCGCGGGCTCGCGCTCGCCGCCGC
>NZ_QQNA01000107.1 GCF_003346515.1 Streptomyces corynorhini | reverse complement strand
GTACTGGCGGCGGGGAACGGCTGGGCGGGGAGCGGCTCGGCGGGCAGCGGCTCGGCGGGGGGCGGCTCGGCGGCAAGCTGCTCGGCGGAGTGGGAGTCACGGACCTCGTCGCTACGTTGTCTCGGCATGGCGGCGGCCTCCTCGTACGTTCGCGTTCCTACGCGTTCCTTTGTGCTCTTTCGCGTTCCTTCGCGCTCTTCGTTCTTCTTGCTGGTTCGGGGTGCGGTGCGTGTCCTCGTACCTCATCCCTCGTACCTCATCCTTCATCCCTCATCCGGCGGACGGCGTCCCCGGCCTCTCCGGTATGTGTTCCAGGAAGATCCCCTCGGCGCTCTCCTCCACCACCCTGAAGCGCGGCGAGCGTTTCAGCGCCTCGCGCAGCCGGGTGAAACCGCCCGCCGGGAGGTACCCCTCGCCGATCGTGGCCTTGTCCTGCGACGGCGTGAGCAGGACGTACGCCGGACGCCCGGCCGGAACGCCGCCGTCGAGATAGCCCGCCGGGTCCCGCAGCATCTTCAGGTTCTCCGGGACCTCCTGCTCGGTGAAGAACCAGCGTTCGTAGCGGTCGTAGCGGTAGTACGCCCCCGGGAACGACCCGGTGGCGGCCATGATGAGCGCGCCTTCGGGCGCCCGGTCGTAGGACCGCTTCACGAAGGCGTCCTCGGCCGGGGGCGCGTACTGCATGCCCTCCTTGCCGTAGTACGAGGGCAGAAAGCCCCCCAGCAGGGCGAGCAGCGCCAGCGGCAGCGCCACCGCCGTCGTCCGGCGGGCGTAGCGGCGCACCCTGCTGGTCCCTGTGGAGGTCGGGACGAGGGCGGCGGCGGCGAAGAACGCGGTGCCGGGCAGCCCGAACAGGTAGACGCGGAAGAGCATTTCGCCGCCGTAGTCGTTCACGGCGAACAGCGGTACGGGCGCCGCCGCCGCCAGCAGCAGCGGCAGCGCGCTCCGTACCAGCCTGCGGCGCAGCAGCACCGCCGCTCCGGCGAGCCCGCCGAGTACCAGCACCATGACGATGTTGGCCGACCCCACCAACTCGGGCCCAGGACCGGTTGGTTCGCCCGCGAAGCCGGGTCTTGAGTTCTGCATGAGGTCGCCGAAGGAGTCGCGCAGGGTGCTCAGGGTGTCCAGGAAGAGGACCCGGCCCATCGTCAGATCCCAGATGAGCATGATGAATCCGGTGACGGCGAGCAGCCCGAGATTGCGGTAGCGGCGGGTCAGACACAGCGCCATCAGGGTCATACAGAGCATGACGGGGGTGAGTTGGTGCGAGGCGTTGACGGCCGCGATCAGCGGCGCGAGTATCGCCACGCACACGGCGCGCTGCCGCCACCCGGTCGGTGGGGGGACGGCGGCGGCTGCCGGATCGAGCCGGTCGCGCGAGCGCAGGGTCCCGGCCGATCCGGGCCGTACGAAGTGTCTGACGACCACGGCGAAGACGCTCAGGAACAGCAGATAGGCGAACGCCTGGGGGGCCAGATAGTCCTGGCCCACCCAATTGGCGAGCTGGAAGATCCACACGGCCGTCCAGACCAGCCGCCAGTCGTCGGTGAAGGTGCGGTAGATCAGTACGAGCACCGGCAGCGTCAGCAGGCCGAACACCACGGGCGCCCAATTGGCGTACGAGGCCGCGCCTTCCACTCCGAAGGCCCTGATCAGCGCCGCGTTGAGGGAGAAGAAGCCGGGCCACTGGTCGTACGCCGACATGCCACCCGGCAGCTCCGCGTGCGGGTGTACGGTCCCCTCGGCCAGCAGCCGCGCGATCACGGCGTCGTGTTTGGAGGCCCAGGCGTAGCGCACCGAGTCGTAGAGCAGCGCGGGCGGCGCCTTGATCGCGACCAGCAGGGCGGCGCAGTAGGTGAGCGGCCACAGGGGGGCGGTGCCCGCCCGGCGCAGGGTGCGGAGGAAACCGGCCGTGAGCACGGCCAGGGAGAGGTAGAAGGCCATCGGGAAGCGGTCGAGGAGTCCGAACTCCCCGATGTCGCGGAACCCGATCCTGGGCAGCGACCAGCTCCAGAGCGCGGCGGCGGTCAACAGCGGCAGCCAGGTGGCGAGTTCCGGAGGACGGAGCCTGGGGGCGCGTCGGCTCCCGGACCGGCTCCCGGACCGGCTCCCGTCCCGGCTCCAGGACGGGACGGCGCCGTCGAACCGGGCCTCGGGAAGGCCGTCGGGCCGGGCATCCGGCCGGGCGTCGGGCGTGGCGTCGGGCCTCGGGTCCGCTCCCGGGGTTTCCGCCGCCTCTCCCTCCCGGCCCGCGCGCTGATGCCCAGGACCAGGCCCAGAACCAGGACCAAGCCCAGAACCAGGACCAGACCCAGGTCCTATAGCGGTTCCGGCCTCGGGCCCTGTCCCGGCCCCTGTCTCGTGTACGCGTTGCCGCACGGTGCGCGCCCCCTCTGCCCGGCTCTATCCGGCTCTATCCGGCTCTATCCGGCGAACTCGGGACCGCGCACGCGGGCGCGCGCTCCCCGGTACAGCCGCCAGCCCAGCGTCGGCAGCGAGTCGGGGAACGGCGCGACCCTGCCCCGCTCGCCCTCGGCCGCCTCCCCTGCCATCCAGGACGCGACATCCGCGACGGTGTGGGTCCGGCGCACGATGAGGCGGGCGATGCGGTACGTCTCGTCCCGGTCCGAGCTGAGCGCGTGCCGTACGGCCACGGCGGAGGAGTACCCGGCGCGCGCGGCGGCCCGGCGCACGGCGCCGCTGTTGTACCCGTGCGGATAGGCGAGATGCGCGACCGCGTGGCCGAGGACGTCCTCCAGCGCGCGTTTGGAGTCGTACAGCTCACGGTGGAGCGCGGGGGCGCGCAGGGTGTCCAGTTGCGGATGCGTGACGGTGTGCGCGCCCACTTCGACCCCGTACGCGCCCAGCAGGCCCGCCTGCTTGAGCGTCATCATCGGGGCGGGCGGCAGCAGGCTGGTCAGCCCCGGGGTGATGGCGCCGGTGGTGAGGTAGGCGGTGGCGGGCAACGCGCGTGCGGCGAGTGCCTCGGCGGTCGGACCGGGGAGATCCGCGAAACCGTCGTCGAAGGTGAGGACGGTGGGCCGGGGCGGCAGCGGCGCGCGGTGGGTGAGATGCCGTACGAGGGCACTGACCGGTACGGGCGATCTGCCGCTGGCCACGACGGCATCGAGGTGGGCCGCGAAGTCCCGCGGCCTGACGGTGAACTCGGCGATCCAGGCGGGCGGGTCGTCCATGACCGCGTGGTAGAGGAGAACGGGGATGGGGCTGGACCTGGACCTGGGACCGGGGCTGGGGCTGGGGCTGGGACCGGGAACGGGGCTCTCGCTCATGCGCGGCCTCCGCGCGTCCGTAGCCGCCTGCGTGCCTTGACGTAGCCGATCGGCCCGTACAGCATCCCCCGGCGCTCCAGCCGGGAGAGCGCGCGTGGCCATGGATGGGTGTGCGCGCCGTGCGCGCCGGGCACAGCGCCGTCGGCCCCGTCCGCGCCGTACACCCTGTCCGCGCCGTCCGCGCCGTCCGCGCCTTCGGCACGGTTCGTACCGTCCGTCCGGTGGGCCGTGATCGCGCGGGCGTGGGCCAGACCGCGCGGGAGCTTGGCGAGGAGGGCCGGCAGCAGGGCGGGGTGGCGGACGACGAGCGCGGTGAGGTAGGCGGTGAGCCCGGCACCGTATCCGTACGCCTGGTCCCTGAGGTCCTGCCAGGTCTCCCGGTGGTGGTGCCAGACGAGCGCGTCCGGCGTGTACAGCAGACGGTGTCCTGCGGTCAGGACGCGTACGAAGGCGTAGAGGTCGTCACCGCCCCTGGCGGGGGTACCGGTGCCGGTGGCCGGGTCGAAGCCGCCGACGGCGCGCAGCGCGTCCGCGCGGAAGGCCATGTTCGCGCCCGAGCCGAAGCTGCCCGCCGTGAACGGAAACAGCGGCTCGTCGGCGGGGGGCCGCACCGGGTCGTACAGCCGGGGCTCGAAGCCCTTGGCGAAGCCTCCGTGGCTCTCCAGCAGGATCTGCGCGGGGGTGGTCAGCCGGGCGGGGAGGATCAGGCCCGTGACACAGCCGAGGCCGGGGTCGGCCGCGAAGGGCGCGGTGAGCGAGGTGAGCCAGCGCGGGTCGGCGACCACGTCGTCATCCGTGAAGGCGATGACTCCGTGACCGTCGGCGGCGGCGACGCCCCGGTTGTGGGCGGCGGCCAGTCCCGGCCGGGGCTCGGTGACCCGGTCGACGCGGCCCGCGTACCGCGACTCGACCAGGTCGCGGGTGGCCGTGGTGAGGGGCGCGTTGTCCACGACGAGGACGCGGAAGTCGGGATGGTCCTGCGCGAGGAGCGAGTCGAGCGCGCGGGCCAGTTGACCGGCCCGCTCGCGCGTGGCGACGACGACGGTGGTGCGGGGAGGTGTCGCGGGCGACTCCGCGTGCGCCGGTGGGACCGGGGGCGCGGGTGGTATTCGGGTGCCCCCGTCCGGGGCACGTCGCGCCGCGAAGGCGGCGGTCAGGACCTCGGGCGGGTCCGCCCCCTCCCGTACCCGCCCGAGCACGGTGGCGACGGGCCGCCCGCGTAACCGTACGAGCGCGTAGACATCGCCCTCGCCCGCGGGGAGCGGGCCGCCGGGGGCCGGGGTCAGGGAGAGCACCTGGTAGCCGTGGTGGTGACTGCCGATACCGCCGTGCCCGGGGCGGTCGGTGTGGTCGGTGCGGTCTTCGAAGGGGCCGTCGAGATCGAGATCGACCACCGTGATGGACTCCCACGACCGCCGCGTCCGCCCCGCACGGCTGTCACCCGGCCCATTTCGCGCGCTCCGCGCACTCGGCGCACTCGGCTCGCTCCGCCGCCCGTTTCGCTCTCCCCGTTCGTACGTCACGTCACCGGCTCCCCCGTTGTCGATGCGGTGCCCTGCCGTCATCTGTCCCGTAGCCCGCCCACCCGGTTCAGCGTCCGCTGCGCGTACCGGGCCAGGGCGGGTCTGTTCCGTACGAAGCTGTGCGCACGCCGTGACGGCTCCCTGCTCAGCCGGTGGAGGGCGGCCCGCGCGCCCGGCCGGACCGCGGCGCCCTCGTACACCCGCAGCCCGCCCGTCTTCAGCGCGTCCTTGTACTCCGCCGCCCCACGCCCCAGGTCGAGCAGGGCGATCCCCGCGCCCGCGGCGGCCTCGGCCATCCGCAGATGGAGGATCAGTCCGGGCGAGTACTTGGCGAACTCCGGCTCGTACGCGGGGAACCAGCACGACAGCACGGTGCGCGAGCGGAGCCCGAAGTGGGCGGCGACGGGGCGGTCGGCCACGTACAGCACGGAGAGCACGCCGGAGCACGCGGGCGTGCGGGTCGCGGCAAGCCGGCGCACGAGCGTGCTGATCCACTCCTTCGCGAAGCGGTCACGGCGGCCCGTCCTGCGGTACTGCGCGGACTTCCACTCCATGAGCGTGCGCAGGGCGGCCGGATCCCGCTCGTCGAAGACGAAGCGCACCTCGCCCGCCTGCCGGGCCAGTCGGCGTTCCTTCGCGGTCGTCGTACGGAAGAACTTGGGCGAGCGCACGCGCAGCGCCGCCTCGTACGCCTCGTACCCCTCCCCCACGTCGATGACCGGGGACTCCAGCTCCTCGGCCGCCGCCGGGACGAACAGCCCTTGGCCCGCTTCGAGGTTGTCGAACTCCCAGGCCGACAGCGCGCAGCTCTTGAGCAGTTCGCGCGCCGACAGCCCGAGCCCCGGCCGGAACACACCGCCCTGGCAGTCCGACACGCCGAACCCGATCGCCCTGCCCCGGCCCAGCGGCCCCTTCTCGTACGGGAAGAAGCCGACCGGCTCGCCGCTCCGCCCGTCGCGTACGACGGCGATCCGGGCACCCCGCCGGACCTCGCCGACCGCCGCCGTGAACTCCGGCTCCATGAAGGGGTTGGCCGGCGTCCCCGACGTGGCGCGCAACGCGCGCCACGTACCGGCCTCCGCCTCGGTCAGCTCCCCCGGTGCCACCACCCGGATGTGCGGGCGCGCGGCACTGCGTACATCGCTCAACTCGACCCCCCGGTCCCTGCCCCGCTCGACAGGACGGTACCCGTCCACATCAGTGCGGGACAGTGCCAGTCGCCCACCTGGTGACGGATCGGGAGATACCGTGAGGCGGGTGGGAGAGGTGGCGCGGATGGTGCGGATGGTGCGTCTGTTCGCCTGGCGCTTCTGGCGCTTCCGCGACTTCTGGTTCGCCTCGTGCGCCTCGTATGCCTCGTGCGCCTCGTACGGATGCCCAACCGGTCAGCCGCCCAACTGCTCGGCCGCTCGGCCGCTCAGCCGCTCAGCCGGTGAACCCCTCAGTCGGCCAGCCCGTCACAGCCGCAGTCCGACAGCCAGGGCGATCGTCAGCCCCAGGGTGCAGACCGCGAAGACGAACCACGCCTGTTGCCTCCCCTCGGGACTCATGTGCGACGCCGCCCGTCGCGCTCCCGGTCCCGGTCCCGGTCCCGGTCAGGGGATCGACGGCCTCTGTCACGGTCGCGGTCTCGGTCGCCGTCCCGCTCCCGGTCGCGCAGGTAGTCCATGAAGGTGCGGCACATACGTGCCATGGCCCGCATGTGGACCCAGTTGGCCATGGCCCCCTCGCCGGGTCCCCCGTCGGTCAGGTCGTACCAGTCCTTGAGCGCGCCCTTCGCCCGTACGGAGTGCTCGGACTCGGGGATCGTCTCCACGACGGCGACGAGCCGCGCTCCGTGGCCGATCAGCCGGACGGTCAGGTCGGCGATCTCGGCGGGCGGCGGCATCATGCGGTGCGGCGCCAGCGCCCGGTCGGCGTCGAGGCTGATGACGTCACGGTCCGGAGCCGAGGGGAAAGTCGTGGGTGGGGTGTTGGTCGGGTGGACGGCCGGCGTGGATCGCGTGGTGTGCGCGTTTTCGCCTGTGCCACCTGTTCTGTCGTCTGTCACTGTGGTCACCTTGACCCCCGTATTCGCGTTCTCTGCTGCTTTGCCGGTGTTTCTGTTTCTCTGCTGCGACATGCCTCTATGACGAGAGAACCGCGTTATCACCCTCCGCGAGTACCGTGGAGGAAGGTCTGATGATGAAAGCCATGAACGCATGGGGGAGTGGGAACCATGGCGAGTAATTCACGTACGCCCAATACCGGCCTGGCCGCCCTGTTGACACAGTCGAAGTGGTCCCGTTCGCAGTTCGCGCAGATCATCAATCGCATGGGGGCGGAGGCCGGTCTCGAACTCCACTACGACCAGTCGGCGGTCTCGCACTGGGTGGCGGGCACCGTACCGAAAGAGCAGGTCAGGCCGCTGATCGTGGAGGCGTTCGCACGGAAACTGCGTCGGCCCGTCACCCACGCGGAGGCCGGTCTGCCGGTCTCCGCACAGCACCGCGGAGCCGGATCAGGCCCGTCCGGCACCGGCGATCCGACCGACTCGACAGCCGCACAAGGGAGTTCACGCACCAACACCCTGGAAGAGCTGGTCGACATGGGGAGAGCGGACATGGACCCCTCTCGCCGCAGCCTGATCGCCGCGGGCCTGTTCTCCGCCGCCGCGGTCGTCCCGCTCTTCCCGGATCTGGCGCACGCCGCCACCCCGCCGAACGCCGCTCCGGGGAAACGGACGGTACGGATCGGAGCCGCGCAAGTACAGGCCGTACGCACGATGACGGACCGAATAGCTGACATTCTGGATGAGCTGGGCGGCGGACACGCGCGCCCGATGGCAGCCGCCTTCCTCGTGAACACGGTCATGCCGTGGCTGAAGGCCGAGGCGGCGGAACCCGTACGCAAGGACATGCTGGCCGCCGCGTCCGATCTGGTCTATCTGACCGGGTGGATGGCGATGTACGAGCGGGCGCACGGTCTCGGCCAGCGCTACTACCTCCGGGCCCTGGAGCTGGCGGGCGCCGCCGACGACCATGTCACGTACTGCCGGACGCTGCGCGGCATGTCGCTCCAGGCGTCGAACCTCGGTTACGGCAAGCGCGCGCTGGAATTCGCGGACTCAGCCGCCGAGGCGTCGCCCAAGGCCGAGCCGCGCCTGCAGGCGTTCCTCGCGGGGCAGCAGGCCCACGCGGCGGCGATGGTGGGGGACAAGCGGCAGGCCCTGGCCCGGCTCCGGCAGACGGAGGCGGCGCTGAACAGGGCGGACGACCGGCGCGAGTCCGTGGGCTCCTACGACAGGACGGGGTATCTCTTCCATGTCTCGCACGTGCTGTACGAGTTCAAGGACCTGCCGGGATCCATCTCGGCCCTCCAGCAGTCGCTGAAGGCACAGCGGAAGAACGAGCGCCAGGGGCGCGTCCACTTCCTCGCCGTACTGGCCCAGCGCCAGCTGGAATTCGGCCATCTTGAGGCGGCGTGCGAGAGCTGGTCGCAGTTCCTGGTGGACTACGAGCACGTCTCGTCGGCGCGCGGGGACGAGCACTTCGAGACGATGCAGCGGCGGCTGAAGCCGTACGAGAAGACGCGGGCGGTACGCGGTCTGCGGCCGAGGATCAGTGAGATCGCCGTGCTGAAGGCGTGAGCGCGCGTCAGCCTGGTCCGGGGGCGCGTGTCCGGGGGCGGCGGGGGGGCGTGTTT
>NZ_QQNA01000106.1 GCF_003346515.1 Streptomyces corynorhini | reverse complement strand
CGTCGCGTTCCTCGCCCTCGTGGTCTCCCGGGCCGCGGCCCGCCCGGCAGGTTATCCGAGCGGGGATGCCGCGGCGCGGGACGCCCGGTCCCGACCCGTGGGCCGGGCCGGGACCGGGCGTCCCGCACTCAGGAGACGGACGGGGGCCGCGCGGATCACAGAAATCCGCGGGGTTTCCCCGGAGCGCCTTCGGAACGCGTCGTGCGGAGCGCACCGTCCGCACCGTCCGCACCGTCCGGACGGTGCGGACCGGACGGACGGGTCGGACGGGTCGTCAGGAGGCGTCGACCAGGTGGTGCGGCGGCACCTTGACCGTACGGGCGCCGGACTCACCGCCCAGAATGACCTCGCGCAGCGCCACGTTGTTGGTCAGATCCGTCTCGTGGAGCCGGTTCTCGGGGTTGGCGAGCACCTCGATGTAGTACGTGCCGTTCGGCAGATCGGTGATCTCGAAGGACTGGCCGGGACGGTACTGCGTGTACGTGTCGCCGGAGCCGACGTCGAGCACCTCACGTACGGAGATCGAGTTCTCCACGCCGCAGGCGGTGGACAGATCCGTGTTGTTCGGGTGCCAGTTGGCGTTCTCCACCGTGTAGTCGATGGCGTCGGTGTTGGCGAGGCAGAACGCCTCCTTGCCGCTGCGCACGACCTCCTTCTGATCGGCGCCGAGCAGCCGGTAGCTGGCGAAGTCGGTGAAGTGCCAGTGCTCGTGCCCGACCCGCGCGTCCCACTCCATGGTGCCCGCGGGCGCGTATCCGACCTGCTTGCCCTGCGCGTCGTGGAAGTACTGGTAGGCGTCCATCAGGTCCTCGCCCGGGCTGCGGAAGCCGTCCACGACCAGGGGGGCCGGGCCCGCGTTCCACACGTTGGCGCTGAAGGCGAGGTAGTCCTTGTCGGGGTCGTCCCCGTCCTCGCCGTCGGTGACGGCGATGTCGTACGCGGGCAGCGCGCGGAGGTCGGGCATCGGTACGTCCGGCACGCTCGCGCGGCCGGTGGGGCGCTCGGCCGCGGCCTTGAGCGCGGGCGCGATCCGGGAGCCGTCCGTACGTCCCGGCCCGTCACCCGCCTCGGCGGCCCGGGGACCGGCCACCAGCGCGTGCGGCGCGGCGGGCGGCGTCGGGGCGTCCGCGCCGCGGCTCTGGTGCCCGCCGTGGCCGCTCGCGCCCAGGGAGTGCCCGGGAGGGGCCGCGGCGTGCGCGCCATGGCCGGAATGCGCGGAATGCGCGGAGTGCGCGGAGTGCGCGGTGGACGACTTCGCGGAGTCCGGACCCGCGGGCGCCAGGCCCACGCCTCCGCCCTCCTCGTCCCACGTGCGCTCGCGGACGGTCACCTTCACCGTCCGCTCCTCGTCGGCCATGCCGAACAGCTTCCGGTAGTTCTCCGCGACGGCGACCTTGGCGGTGTACTGCCCGGCCGGCAGATCGACGGGCTCGGAGTCCCAGCCCTGATTGGTGTTGGTCGCCCAGCCGTTCTCGACACCCCACACCGAGCCGAGGGTGAAGGGGTTGGTGGGACAGCTCTCGGGATACGGCGACGTGGACGGGGCGTCGGGCCGGATCCGGCCCGACGCGTTGTTCGGGCAGAACGTCTCCGTGGTGTTCAGGACCTCCTTGCCCGACGCGTCCTCGAAGCTCACCCGGAGGAAGTCGGGCAGCCCGGAGAAGTCCTTGACCAGGCCCTCCGGAAGCGTCGTGGACCGCGAGGTGTCGCCGTCCCCGACGATCTGCCGGGCGATCACCGGCTCCTCGTAGGACGCGCGGGTGACCCGGAACTCCAACGGCCCGCCTTCGGCCGTGATGTACGTACCGAGGTCCAGATAGACCCCCGGTTCGCCCTCCCAGCGATCCAGTGTGACCGTCTTGGAGGCGGCGAGCAGGCTCAGCCGGGGGCCGGACTCCGCCGCCCCCGCGACCGGAGCCGCTCCTGCCACGCCCGCGACCACGGAGAGCGTCGCCGCGCCGGCTATGGCCGACCGGCGTATCCGGTGGTGGTGTCTCGTCATCGATTCCTCGTTCCGTGCGTGCCGCAAGGGCATCGAGTGGGGATCGGACGCCGCACGGATCCACCCGGTACGTCACGGTATGCACCAGGTAAATCTGTGAGCGACCTGTGAGATCCCGAAAGAATCGATTCGGTTGGCCGACGGTCGTCAAAAGTCAGATCTTGACCGAAAGTTGTCTTCGAAGGGATGGATCAAGCCACGCGCCGGTGCCCGCTCGCGGTCGGCGGTGAGCCGGAGCCCTATCCGTCCACGCGCTCCAGCACGACGACGGGAACCACTCTCCCGGAGGCCGCCTCGAACTCGGCGAACTTCGGGACGAGCGCCACCTCCCTCGCCCAGATCCGCTCGCGCTCCTCTCCCCGCGCGAGCCGGGCCACCGCCGACACGGTCTGCGTGCCCACCTCGACGGTGACCCGCGGGTTCGCCATCAGATTGCGGTACCACGCCGGATCGCGCGGACTGCCGCCGTGGGTTCCGAAGACGGCCCAGCCGTTGTCGACCGGCTGGAAGAACAGCGGGTTGATCCGCTCGCGCCCGCTCTTGGCGCCGATGTTGTGCACCAGCACGAGCGGCATGCCCCGCTCGTCGAAACCGGGTATCCGGGGCGGGACGGGGCGGCCTCCGGCGAATTCCTCCTCGCTGCTCCAGGGCACGTACCCGGCGTTCGCCCGGAACTCGGCGATGATCCGTTCGTTCCAGGTGTTGCCGTCGGGTGCCGGGGCGTCGTTCGCGGTGGTCGTGGACGGACGGGACATGGCATTCCTTCTCTATCCGGAGCACGTGCTCCTCAAAGTAGCACGGAGCGGAGCGCGTGCTCCGGATAAGCGGGGTAGGCTCGGCGTCATGGCAGTGGACGAACCGGAAGGCACCACCAGGCGGCGCGCACCGCGCGTCGACGCGCTCCGCAACCGCGAGGCGATCATCGAGGCCGCCTCCGCGGCCCTTGCCGCGCAGGGCACCGCGGTGGACGTACGAGAGATCGCCGGCCGCAGCGGCGTGGGGATGGGCACCCTCTACCGGCACTTCCCGAAGAAGGAGGACCTCGTCCAGACCGTCCTGCGCAGGGACTTCTCCCGATGGGCGGACTCCGCACGCCGGGCGGCCGTCGACGCCCGGGACCCCTGGGCGGCCTTGACCGACTTCTACCAGCAGGCCCTGACCGGTTACGCGCGCCACTGCGCGATCATGGAGAACTTCGCACTGACCTGGTCGGTCCCCGATCTGGAAGGCATCCAGCAGCTTCGCCTCGTCATCGAGGAACTACGCGCCCGCGCCGCCGACGTGCTGCGCCCCGGCGTGACCACCGACGACCTGCTGCTCCTGCTGGTCTCCCTGGGGCACGCCGTGCGGGTCACCGACGAGTGCCGCCCGCACCTGTGGAACAGGCTGCTGCACATCTCCCTCGCCGGACTCCGTGCCGACCACGGCGAACCCCTTCCCGACGAGGCGGCACCCGCGCTCCGGCTCCCGTGAAGGTGAGCGGTCGTCGAAGACGCAGGCGACGACGGCGAACACCGAGACACCCCACACCGCCACGGATCACGGGACAGGGACAGCCCTCAGCTCGGAAACGAACGCCCGCTCCCGCCCCCGCTCATCGCGACCGCCGCAGCGTCAGCCGGTACGTCAGCGGCGAGCGGCCGGTGATCAGCACCCGTATCCCGTCCGGGGTCAGCGAACCGCCGAGCCAGGTGTAGCGCTCGCCGGGGTCCACCACCGGCGGCTGCCTGCCGCCCTTGCCGTTGCCCGGCCCGAAGACGACGTGGTCGTCGCCGACCGCGTACCGCGCCTCGCCCGAGACCAGTTGGTACGTGTCGGCCGCGCCGGACACCGGTTCGAGCCCCTCCCCGGTCAGCCGACCGCCGCGCCGGAAGCACAGCTCCAGTGCCAGCGGCACCTCGGACTCCGTCACCTCGAAGGACAGCTCCCAGCCGTCCGCCCGCTCCCGCACCAGCACCTCGGTCCGCAGAGTGCGGTACTCCTTCTCCCGGTGCGGGAAGTCCATCGCGGACCAGAACCGGCCGTCGTCGGTGAGCGGATACGCCCCGTCCCGTTGCCGGTGACGGCGCGGCAGCGGCTGATGGAACCCGGCCCGTACCCGCGCGCGCAGCCGCCAGCCGTCGCCGTCGCGCTCCAGACTCTCGGCCCGGAAGTGCCCCAGCGAGAAGAACTGCGGGGACAGCCGTACCGAGTCGAGGATCGCCGCGCCGTCGCGCATCTTGAAGAAGGTCGGATTGGACGACAGCCCCGAGGAGATGGCGTGCCGCTCGGGTAAGTCCGTACCGCCGAACACGCTCGCGCTGCGCTCCCCGCGCCGCACCCGCACCAGCCGGCAGGAGCGGTCGTGGTGGGTGAAGTCCGTCGGCACGGACGTCGCGCGCGGCAGCTCGCGGGCCAGCTCGGGGCGGTCGAGCACCTCG
The DNA here is from genome assembly GCF_003346515.1 of Streptomyces corynorhini. GTDB lineage: Bacteria > Actinomycetota > Actinomycetes > Streptomycetales > Streptomycetaceae > Streptomyces > Streptomyces corynorhini. Next base: position 26,275 of record NZ_QQNA01000106.1, on the reverse strand, counting down.
GCGAGCCGGTCGCCGAGCGGGGTCTCGCCGAAGGTCTGCCCGGCGCCGCGCCCGCGCAGCAGCGCGGCCATCGCGGCGAACCGCCCGTCCCCGTCCCGGATCGCCATCTCCCGGTACTGCAGCCAGAATTCGGGCACGTAGCGCAGCGCCGTCTGGTCCTGGCGCCGCGAATGGACGCTCTCCACCTCGCCGTTGGGCTCGGTGACCAGCAGCGTCGCCGCCAGGTTGGCGCGTACGGGCGCGTACAGATCCGGGCGCCCGTGGTGCCGGGCGAGCGTGAGCAGCGCCGGGTTGGTGACGACCGCCGAATAGGTGGGGCTGCGCTCGCTGTACTCACCGCCGGGCAGCAGGTCGATGCCCTCCGCCAGCCAGTCGTCGATCCGCCGGGCGTACGAGCGGTCCGGCCACCGCTGGTGGATACGGGAGAGCGCCGAGCACACCAGCCACCGGTGGTTCGCGGTGTGCACCCCGCCGGTGGCGAGCCCGGGGCCCGCCTTGCGCAGGATCCGCTCGACCGTGGCGCGCACGCCCCCGGTGGGCCGGTGGCCGTCCTCGGCGAGCAGGCTGTACGCGATGTTCAGATCGACGATGGAGAAGGCGGTGTCCGGCGGCGAGTGGACCGCTCCCTGATCCCACAGCCCGTCGTCGAACTGCTCCTCGGCCAGGGCGTCCGCGATCCGTCCCAGCGGCTCCAGCAGGGCGGCGTCGCGGTGACGCGCGGCGGCCCGGTGGACGTAGACCGAGGCCAGAGTGCGCAGCGAGCGGGCGGCGGCGCGTGCCTTGCCCTTGTCGCGCAGCTCCGTCAACTGGTCCCGGTGGTCGCCGAGCACGGCCGTCGCCCGGGTGTCCGCCGCCGTGGTGAGGAACGCGAGGAAGTCCTCGTCCACCCGGTGCCCCGGACCGGACTCGGTGCCGGGGCCCGGCCCCGCCGCGTCTCCGGCCGCCGCCGTGCCCTGACCCGCCGTCGCGGCGAGCCCCGTCGCGGCGGCGGTGGTCGTGGCGAGGAACGTTCTGCGGGGAATCACGCGGCCTCCTGCTCAGGGGGTACGGACAGGTGCTTCCGGGCGGGCCGGGTGCCGCCCGCGCGCCGCCGCGCACCCGCGTCCCGTACGTCGATCGCCGTGAGCGCGAGCGCCAGCGGCCCCGGCGCCAGGAACGCCAGCGGAAGCATCATCCACGCGCACAGCACGGCAGCCGCCAGCGCCAGCAGCACCAGCGCGCTGCCGCCCGGATCCCGTACGGCGTCACCGGCCGCCCGGCGCACCGCGGCCCGCCAGTCGGTCGCCGACTCGGGGCGGGCGCACGCGCGCAACGCCACCGCCAGCGCCCCGGCGCCCGCGAGCGCGGCCACCACCGAGAAGGCGCGCGCCCCCGGCAGCCCCGCCGCGGCGAGCGCGAGGTCCGCCGTCAGCAGCAGCACACCGGCCAGCGCGGTGAACCCCGCGACCAGGTCGCGGCCCAGTGGCCTGCGCCGCAGCAGCGCGAGGTAACGCCCCGCGGTCACCGGCCGGTTGTCGCGGAAACCACGCAGCACCGCACACGCGGTCGACAGCGCCGCCGGGACGGTGACCACCGGCAGACAGGCCAGGGCCGTCACGACACCGATGCTCAGCACATCGGCGAACAGCGTGGTGCGCGGCCCGAAGATCTCACCCGGCTCACGGGTCCGTGCCGCGCTCATCCCTTCACCCCCGAGCTGGCCATGCCCTCGACCAGGAACCGCTGGAAGGCGAGGAAGAACAGCACGATCGGCAGCAGCGCGATCACCGACATCGCGAACATCGGCCCGAACGCCGACTGGCTGGAGGCGTCCACGAACGAGCGCAGCGCCAGCGTCAGCGTGAACTTCTCCGGCGAGAAGAGATAGATCAGCTGGGTGAAGAAGTCGTTCCAGGTCCAGATGAAGGTGAAGATCGCCGTGGTGATCAGGGCGGGCCTGGTGAGCGGCAGGATGATCTGGAAGAAGCTCCGGAACGGGCCGCAGCCGTCGATCCTGGCCGCCTCCTCCAGCTCCCGGGGCAGCCCCCGCATGAACTGCACGATGAGGAAGACGAAGAACGCCTCGGTCGCCAGGAACTTCGGCAGGATCAGCGGCCAGTAGGTGTTCACCATGCCGAGCTGGTTGAAGATGATGTACTGCGGGATCAGCACCGCGTGGTGCGGCAGCATGATCGTCGCGATCATGAAGGCGAACAGCGGGCCCCGGAAGCGGAACCGCAGCCGCGCGAAGGCGTAGGCCGCCAGCGAACAGCTCAGGACGTTGCCGAGGACGGCGCCGCCCGCGATGAGCAGGGAGTTGGCCAGCAGCTGCCAGACGCTCACCCCGTTCACCCCGTCCAGGGCGGTCGTGTAGTTCGACCACTCCAGGTGGCTGGGCAGCAGATCGAGGCTGGCGATCACCTCCTTGGCGGGCTTGAGCGAGGTCGCCAGCAGCCAGGCCAGCGGATAGAGCATCACCACGAGCACGGCCAGCGCCCCGGCGTGCAGCGCCACCCGGGGCCAGTGGACGCTCCGGCGGGCCCCGGCGGGGGAGCCCCCGGCGGGCGGGGTGGTTCCGGTGGGCAGGACGGCGGTCATCGGCCCTCCTCGTCGGCGTAGAAGACCCAGGAGCGCGAGGTGCGGAACATCACCGCGGTGACCGCGCCGATGGCCAGCAGCAGCACCCAGGCCATGGCGGAGGCGTAGCCCATGTGGGACGCGACGAAGCCGCGGTCGTAGAGATAGAGGGTGTAGAAGAGCGTCGAGTCGGCCGGTCCGCCCTTGCCGCCGCTGACGGCGAAGGCCGGGGTGAAGACCTGGAACGCCTGGATGGTCTGGAGGACCAGGTTGAAGAAGACCACCGGCGAGAGCATCGGCAGGGTGATGGAGAGGAACTGCCGCCGTCGGCTCGCCCCGTCCACCGCCGCGGCCTCGTACAGCTCGCCGGGGATCTGCTGGAGCCCCGCCAGGAAGATCACCATGGGCGCGCCGAACTGCCACACCGTCAGCAGCGCCACGGCCAGCATCGCCCAGCCGGGCCGGTTGACCCAGCCGCCCGTGCCGAGCAGGTTGTCGACCGTACCGCCGTCGTTGAAGATCGCCCGCCAGACCAGCGCGATCGACATCGAGGCGCCGAGCAGCGAGGGCGCGTAGAACGCCGACCGGTAGAACGCCTTGCCGCGCCGCATGGATTTCAGCGCGACCGCGACGGCCAGCGCGACCGCCAGTTGCAGCGGCACGGCGATCACGACATAGGTCAGGGTCGAACCGACCGAGCGCCAGTAGCGGGGGTCCTCGGTGAACATCTGCGTGTAGTTGCGCAGCCCCACCCAGTGCGGCGGGTCGAACATGTCGTAGTCCGTGAACGACAGGTACAGCGAGACGGCCATCGGCAGCAGCGTCAGCACGCTCGCGCCCAGCACCCAGGGGGAGAGGAACACCCAGGCCGCGCCCTCGCGGCGGCGTCCGCCGCGCTTCTTCGGCGGTGTGCCGCGCCCCTCGCGTGCCGGGGTCACGGGTATGTCGGTGGTGGTCATCTACCTCAGCTCCGCCTTCGCCTCGGTGACGTAGTTCTCGGCCGCCTCGCGCGGCGACATGCGCCCGAACGACACCTGGTCGTAGTCGCGGGTGAAGGTGTTCTGGAGTGCGCTGTCGCCCGCGGGCGGCGCCTGCGGCGGGGCGTCGAGGGTGCCCTCCACCGAGGACTGGTAGGCGGCGACCGTCGTGTCGAAACCTTCGAGGCCGGGCACCACGTCCCTGCGGATCGACTCGTTGACCGGGATGCCCCGGGTGGCGCCGAGGATCTTCGCCGCCTCCTTGTCATTGACCATGAAGTCGATGAGCCGGGCAGCCTCGGCGGGATGCGAGGTGTTCGCCCCGGCGCCGATGAACATCGACGGTTTGAAGTACTGGCCCGGAGTGCCGTCCTGCCACACCGGCATCGGCGCCAGCGTCAGTCCCTTCCCGACGAGGTCCTGGAACCCACTGGACGGCGCGTCCCAGTTGAAGTCGGAGACGGCCTTGCCGCGCCCGAGCGGCGTGTTCTCCACCGAACCGTCGATCTGGGTCGTCTGCTCGGCGGGCGAGACCGCGCCCTCGCGCCGCAGTCCGTCGGCAAACGTCCACCAGCGCGTCAGGTCGTCGGCGGTGAAGCCGAGCCCGCCGTCCGGCGTGTACAGGGACTTGCCCTGGCCGCGCAGCCACACCTCGAAGCAGTCCTCGCTCTGGCCGGGGTCGATGGAGCCGGGCTCGCCGCTCACCCGGGCCACCTCGCGCACACGGTCGGCCCATTCGTCCCAGGTCCAGCCGGCCCGGGGCAGCGGAACCCCGGTGGCCTTCCACCGGACGGCGTCGTACACCACCGCCTCGGTGCCCCGCGCCATCGGGATCGCGTACTGCGTACCGCCGAGCCGGCCGGTGGCCAGCAGCCCCTTGTCGATCTCCGCGGTGCTCAGCTCCGCCGACCGCTCGCCCAGGTCGAGCAGGACCCCGCCCGACGCGTACTGGTCGATCATCCGGTAGTCCAGCTGCATCACGTCGGGGGCGTCGCCGCCGGCCGCCTGGGTGGCGAGCTTCTGCTTGTAGGCGTCGTAACCGGCGAAGGACGTCTGCACGTCGATCCCGGGGTGCCTCTTCTCGAACAGCGCGACGGCCTGGTCGGTACGGGCGGCACGGTCGGGGTTGCCCCACCACGTGTAGCGCAGCGTGACCTTGCCGCCGCCCCCGCTCGTGTCGTCGGAACCGCCGCAGGCGGTGAGCAGAGCGCTGAGCGCGAGGGCCAGCAGGAGCGCGCAGGACCTCTTTGTCCTGTGTCCGGGCATGCTGAACTCACCTCTCCTCTCGGTAAGTCGATGGTGGTAGGCGCTGGTGCGCGGGGGTGACGGGGTGGCCCGGCCGCGTTACGCGTCGGGAACGGGGAGTGTGGTGCCGGGCAGGGCGTACTCGTCGCGCCGCCCGCACATGCCGTAGCCGCCCAGCCGGGTGGGGGCCGCCGCGTACATGTCGGAGCCGGCCAGATAGCCGGGCTCGCCCGCCTCCAGCGCGTCGAGCTGCGCGCCGGTGCGCTCGGCGGTGGCCAGCGCCCCGGCCCGCCACAGCTCACGCCAGGCCGGGACCTTCGCGCGCACGAGCCGGGCGGCGGCGCGCTGGAAGGCGAGGTACGGACCGTTGTCGCCCGCTTCGAGCGCCCGGCGCAGGACCAGATATCCCTCCACCGCGAGGTCCCGGCGCCGCAGGGCGGCCGTCTCCGCCTCCGGCCCGGACACCGCGGGCAGCGCCGCGGCGGCGGCGTAGCGCTCCGGATCGTCGAGATAAGAGGGCGGGAAGGTGAAGACCGCGTCGCCCGCCTCCGGCAGCCCGCTGTTCTGCATCAGTACGGTGATCCGCAGCCCGCCGCCCTGCACCATCCGGTGCACGGTGCCCGGGGTGAACCAGGCGACGGCACCGGCCTGCAACGGGGTCTCGCGGTAGCCGTCGGGGCTCAGGGTCTGCACCGCGCCCCGGCCGCCGGTCACCACGTACGCCTCGGTGCACACCAGATGCAGATGCGGCGATCCGCCGCACACACCGTCGGCCGCCTCCCAGTCGTAGGCGCTCAGATGCGACAGCCCGACCGCCCCGGGCAGCGGGTGCGGCAGGCTCACCATGTCAGCCCCTCCAGGTGCGCGCCCACCCGGTCCCGGTCCCAGGCGCCGTCGGCGACGACCAGCCGGTAGCGGTAGGCGAAGGACTCGCCCGGTTCCAGCGCGAACTCGTCGAAGAACGCCCACGAGAACGCGACGGTCGGGATCGGCTCCGCGCGGACGAACCAGTGCGAGGCGTGCGCCGCGCTGCCCTCCTCGCCCTCGGGAGCGTGCGCGAAGACGAGGGTGGAGTGCGCGTCGACGTCGTCGTGCTCGGCGGTGTAGGCGAGCCACGGGCCGCGCGTGCCCATCAGCCCGTGCTCGCCGCGCGCCGGGTCGCCGGGGCCGAAGACCGTACCGCCGGTGAAGTCGCGCGGGCCGCGCCACTGCAGACCGGTGTAGCCGGCCATCTCCCGGCCCGCCGTGGTCGGCGAGCCGAAGCGCAGCGGTTCGTCACGGACGTTGGTGAGCCGGATCGACCAGTCCAGCGCCCACGCCCCGGCCGCCGGGTCCACCGAGTGGACGGTGATGCCGCGCTCCTCGCGCGCCCACTCCTGACCGCCGTTGGCCACCCAGGTCAGCTCCTCGGCGAGGGTGAACCGGTCGTCCCGCACCGCGAGGACCGGGAAGGACTCGTGGCGCATCGAGCCGACCCGCTCGGGCAGGGCGAGATAACCCTCCCCGTGCACATAGGAGTTGCCGCCCCAGAAGTTCTGCCCCGACAGATGACTCGCGGTCATCTGGAGCCCCTTGTGCCACCGGTGGTCGCTCGGCCGGTAGCCGCTGACCCGCTGCCCGCCGAGGGTGCGCAGCGGATGGATGTACGGTTTGCGCGCCTCGAACGCGTCGGGGTCGGGCCGGTACACGTAACGCAGCAGCTCGACGCCGCCGGAGCGCACCGTGATGTCCTCGCCGTGGGTGTGGGTGACCTGAATCGTCATCGCCGGGGGCTCCAGTCCTGGTGGTCGCCGTGCATGGCCGTGTAGTAGGGATCCCCGGGCGTGATGCCGCCCGCGTGCACGGGCCGCCCGGTGAAGGCCGCCTTGTAGAGGGCGGCGGCGAATTCGAGGGTGGAACGGGCGGTCGGGCCGCTGCCCGGCGGCCGGGTCCCGGCCTGCCGCGCGTCGAGGACCGCGCCGAGCTGCGCGGTGTGCGAGCTGGGGACGTCCGCGGCGGGGGAGCGCCAGGCCCGCGCCCGCTCGGGCGCCACGTGCGGGGCCGGGGTGTAGGTCCAGTCCTGGTTGGTGTGACCGTACAGATGGGTCAGCTCGACCGTCGCGTCGGCGCAGTCCACCCGGATGCGGCTGACCTCGTGCGGGGACAGGACGCTGTTGACGACGGTGGCCAGCGCGCCGTTGGCGAACCGCACCAGGGCGGTCGAGACGTCCTCGCTCTCCGTGTCGTGGACCAGCCGGGACGCCATGGCCCGCACCTCGGTCCACTCGCCCAGCAGATGCAGCAGCAGATCGTACTGGTGGATGCCGTGCCCCATGGTGGGCCCGCCGCCCTCGGTGGACCACCGGCCGCGCCACGGCACCGCGTAGTAGGCGCTGTCGCGGTGCCAGGTGGTCTGGCAGTGCGCCACCAGCGGTGCGCCCAGCTCCCCGCTCGCCAGCAGCTGCCCGGCGTGGACCGCCCCCGAGCCGTACCGGTGCTGGAAGACCGCGGAGGCGTAGGCGCCCGAGGACCGCTCGGCCGCCTCGATCTCGTCGTACTCCGCGAGGGTGAGACACAGCGGCTTCTCGCACAGCACCCAGGCGCCCGCTCTCAGCGCGGCGACGGTCTGCTCGCGGTGCAGCCACGGCGGGGTGCCGATCAGGACCAGATCGGGTCGTTCGGCGTCCAGCATGGCGCCCAGGTCGTCGTATCCGGTCACCTCCGACTTCGCGGCGGCGGCCGTGGCGCGGAACGCGGCGAGCCGGTCGGCGTCCACCTCGACGGCGGCGACCAGTTCGACCCGGTCGCCGTGGGCGGTCAGGGCCGGCAGATGGCTGCCGGTGACGATGGCGCCGGTGCCGACGACGGCGGCGCGGAGACGGTCGGGCTGGCGTGGCATGTACGGCGCTCCTCGAAGACGGGGGACACGGCGGACGGTGCGGGACGGGCGGGGGACACGGGAGCGGCCCGGGTCCCGCGGAGCTTCGCGCGATCTTCATTGACGCCGGTGGACCGGGGTGTCAACCTCGGGGCGTGCAGGTGACGATTCGAGAGGTAGCCAAGGCGGCGGGGGTCTCCCCGTCCACGGTGTCGCGGGCGCTGGCGTCCGGCGGAACGGTCAGCGCGGTGACCCGGGAGCGGGTCAGGGCCGCCGCCGACCGGCTCGGCTACCAGCCCAACCCGGCCGCGCGCGGGCTGATCACCGGGCGCACGGGCCATCTGGGGCTGATCGTGCCCGACCTGCTGAACCCTTTCTTCGCCGATATCTGCAAAGGGGTGCAGGCCCGCGCCCGGGGGCTCGGCCACGCGGTGTTCGTCAGCGACGCCGAGCGCGACGAGGGGCTGGAGCTGGACGCCATCCGTACGCTCGCCCCGCAGGTCGACGGGATCCTGCTCTGCTCGCCCCACCTCAGCAGCGAGGAACTGGCCTCCCTGCCCGGACTCACCGACAAGCCGATCGTGCTGCTCCACCGCAAGGAGCCCGGATTCGCCAGCGTCACCGCGGATCTGACGGAGGGAATGACCGACGCGCTGACCCATCTGCACGCGCTGGGCCACCGCCGCGTCGCCTACGTCGGCGGCCCGCGCTCCACCTGGGCCGCCGGGGAACGCGCCGCCGGTATCGAGGCGGTGGCCGAGTCCGGCCTGCTCGACATCGTCCGGGTGGGCAGCGTCGCCCCCCACTTCGACGGCGGGATCACCGGCGCGGCCGATGTGGTGCTGGCCAGCGGGGCGAGCGCGGTGGTGGCCTTCAACGACATCGTCGCCTTCGGGCTGATCAGCCGTTTCACCGCGCGCGGCGTCCGGGTGCCGGACGAGATGAGCGTGGTCGGCTGCGACGACATCGCCCTGTCGGGCATGGCCGCGCCACCCCTGACCACCGTCTCGGTACCGAAGTCGCACGGCTCCAGGGCCGCCGTCGATCTGCTCTTCCGCATGCTCGGCACCCCCGCCGTCGCCGGGGAGCCGCCCCTTCAGCGCGTGCTGCCGACCCACCTGGTGGTACGGGGGTCGACGGCCGCCCTCGAACGCGGCTGACCTCGGCACATCTCGGCCTTTCACTCGACGCGCAACGGGCGGCTGCAAACGTTGCCAGCCTGTTTCCAACTGGCCGGGAAGTTACGCCCGCAGCCACATCCCAGTCAATGAAATCTCCCGGATCAAATGTAATTACATAGGCTCCGGCGGCCTCTTGTCGATCCCCATGCGGCATGCAATCGTTGCCGCACCGCCCGTCATCCAGCAGCCGCGTCCCGCTGTCCGCCGACCGATCGGAGTTCCCGCATGCCCCCCGACACCGCACGTCGGCGCTGCGCCGTCGTGGGGCTGGGCGCCCGTGCCCAGCTCTACACCGAGGCGCTCGGCGGACCGTACGCGGACCGCGTCGAACTCGTCGGCCTCTGCGACGTCAACGCCCACCGCATGGCCGTCCACAACCGGCGGCTCGCCGCCGCCCGGCCCGGCCGTCCGCCCGTACCCGCCTACGCGGCCGGGGAGTTCGACGAGATGCTGCGCCGCGAGCGCGTCGACCTCGTGGTCGTCACCAGTGTCGACCGCACCCACGACGAGTACATCGTGCGGGCCCTGGAGGCGGGCTGCGACGTGGTCACCGAGAAGCCGATGACCACGGACGCCGCCCGCGCCCGTCGCGTCCTGGAGGCCCAGCGGCGCACCGGCCGCGAGGTGCGGGTGGCCTTCAACTACCGGTACAACCCGGTGCACGCCGCCGTACGGGAGACCCTCGCGGCGGGCCGGATCGGCGAGGTCGGCTCGGTGCACTTCGAATGGCTGCTCGATCTGCGGCACGGCGCCGACTACTTCCGCCGCTGGCACCGCGACAAGGCCGACTCCGGTGGCCTGATGGTCCACAAGGCCAGCCACCACTTCGACCTGGTCAACTGGTGGCTGGACACCGCCCCCGAGACGGTGTTCGCCCAGGGCGGCCTGTTCTTCTACGGCGAGGAGGCCGGCCGGCGCCGCGGCCTGGCCCGCGACTACACCCGCGCGCACGGCTCCCCGGCCGCCGCCGACGACCCCTTCGCCATCCGCCTGGCCGACTCTCCCGTACTCACCGAGCTGTACCTCGACGCCGAGGCGGAGGACGGCTACCACCGCGACCAGAACGTGTTCGGCCCCGGCGTGAACATCGAGGACGACATGGCCGTCCTCGTGCGCTACGCCTCCGGAGCCACCCTGAGCTACCACCTCACCGCGTACGCCCCCTGGGAGGGATACCGGATCGCCTTCAACGGCAGCGAGGGACGCCTCGAACTGCTGGTCGAGGAGTCGACCTGGACCCGGCCCGCCGCCCGTACCGGCGGCGCGAGCGCGGTGCTGCACGGCGCCGCCGTCGGGGACGAGGCCGGACGTACGGAGCTGACGCTGCGCCGGTTCTGGGAGGAGCCGCGGGAGCTGAAGGTCGCCACCGGCGAGGGCGGCCACGGCGGCGGCGACGCGCGCATGCTCGCGGACCTCTTCGGCGAGCGGGACCCGGGCGCCCCTGATGCCCTGGGGCGCGCCGCGGACGCCACCGACGGGGCGCGCTCCCTGGTCACCGGCCTGGCCGCGAACGAGTCCTTCGTCACCGGCCTGCCGGTGAGGGCCAGGGATCTGCTGGACCTCTGAGCCCACCGCACCCGCGCCCCCACCTTCCCCGGCGGCCCCGCCCGCGCGTCCCACGCGCCCGGCGGGGCCGCCGCGTCATGCCGCCACCACGCTCCGCGCTGTGTGAACCATTGACGCCCCCGGCGCCGCTCCCTATCTTTCCGTTCGAGGTTCTGACCATCGTCCGATATTTCGAACGAGGAGCCAAGCGGACTATGCCCCGCACGCGTTGGAGACCGGCTCTCACGGCCGCTGCGCTCCTGGTGACGACCGGTTCGCTCCCGGCATCCGCGAACGCCGCGCCGGACACCACCGACGACACCCTGTCCGTCGACACGTCCCGCCAGGGGCCGAAGACCGACGACACCCGCCTTCCTGCGCATCAGGACCCGCTGAAGTGACGCACCGTCATCTCCCCTCGACCGACGCCGGATCACCGAACGATCCGGCCACCCCTACGGCAGGAGCCGCACGTATGACCACGCAGACACCCCGCACCGGCCCCACCACCCGGCGCACCGTGCTGGCGGGCGCCGCCGCCGTCGGCCTGAGCGCCGCCATGGCGGGAACGGCGAGCGCCTCCACACCCGGCCGCGCGGGCGGCCCGCCGACCCGCGAGCCGTTCGGCAGGCTCCCCGACGGCACCCCGGTCCACCGCTGGACGCTGGAGAACGGCGGCACCCGGCTGCGCGTGCTCAGCTACGGGGGCATCGTCCAGTCGCTGGAGACACCCGACCGGCGCGGCCGGTACGCCAACGTCTCCCTCGGCTTCGACCGCCTCGACGACTACCTGACGGCCACCACCTTCTTCGGCGCGCTGATCGGCCGCTACGGCAACCGCATCGCCGCCGGCCGCTTCACCCTCGACGGCCGGACCCACCAACTCCCGCTCAACGACGGGCCGAACAGCCTGCACGGAGGCACCAAGGGCTTCGACACCAGAGTCTGGGACGTCGAACCGTTCACCGCCGCCACCGGAGTCGGCCTCGTACTCTCCCGGGTCAGCCCCGACGGCGAGATGGGCTACCCCGGCACCCTGCGGGTGAAGGTGACCTACACCCTCACCCCGCGCGGCAGCTGGCGCATCGACTACACGGCGACCACCGACCGGCCCACCGTCGTCAACCTCACCCACCACACCTACTTCAACCTCGCGGGCGAGGGCAGCGGCGACGTGTACGGCCACGAACTGACCCTTGACGCCTCCCGCTACACCCCCGTCGACCCCACCCTGATCCCCACCGGAGAGCTGGCGAAGGTCGCCGGAACCCCCTTCGACTTCCGGGCCGGAAAAGCCGTGGGCCGCGACATCCGCACCGGCCACCCCCAACTCCTGCGCGGCCAGGGCTTCGACCACAACTGGGTCCTCGACAAGGGAGTCACCGCCTCGGCCCGGCCCGCCGCCACCCTCCGCGACCCCGGCTCCGGCCGCACCCTGCGCATCGCCACCACCGAGCCCGGCGTGCAGTTCTACTCCGGCAACTTCGTCGTCGGCACCCTGATCGGCACCTCCGGCCGGATCTACCGGCAGGGCGACGGCATGTGCCTGGAGACCCAGCACTTCCCCGACTCCCCGAACCAGCCGTCGTTCCCCTCGACGGTGCTGCGCCCCGGCGGGACCTACCGGTCCTCCACGGAACACACCTTCACCGCCTGAGCGCCGCCCGGCCGGGCTCCGTACCCGCGTACCGCGTCCTGCGTCCCCGGTACGGGGCCCGGCCGGGCGCGTGAGGTTTCGCCGGGCGCGCGCGGGTCAACACTGCGGAACGGACGTGTTCTTCCCGAACCGGAACGAGGAGTGTCCGCATGCGGCTTCCCTCCCGCACCCGCGTGGGCGTCGTCGGGGCCGGCCCGGCCGGTCTGCTGCTGGCCGCGCTGCTGCGCCGGGCCGGTGTCGACTGCGTCGTCCTGGAGAGCCGGGAGCGGTCCTACGTCGAGCGGCGCCAGCGGGCCGGAGTCCTGGAGCAGTCCACCGTGGACGCCCTGCGCGGCTGCGGCGCCGCCGAGCGGCTGGACCGCGAGGGCCTGGCGCACGACGGGATCGAGCTGCGCTGGAACCGCCGCGCCCAGCGGATCGACTTCCCCTCGCTGACCGGCGGACGCCGGGTCTGGGTGTACGCGCAGACCGAGGTGGTCAAGGACCTGATCGCGCACGACCTCACGGCGGGCGTCCCCCTCGCCTTCGGCACCCCGGCGCTCGCCGTGACCGGCGCCGACACCGACCGCCCCGTCGTCACCTACCGCCACGAGGGCCGCGAACAGAGCCTGGCCTGCGACTACGTGGTGGGCTGCGACGGCTTCCACGGCGTCGTGCGCACCGCCGTCCCCGCGTCGGCGCGCACGACGTACGAGCGCCGCTACCCGTACTCCTGGCTGGGTGTGCTGGCCGATGTCCCGCCCTCCTGCGACGAGTTGATCTACGCGCACTCCCCGCGCGGCTTCGCGCTGCACTCCCTGCGCTCGCCCACCGTCTCGCGGCTCTACCTCCAAGTGGCGAACGGCACCGACCCCGCCGACTGGAGCGACGAGCGGATCTGGGACGAACTGGACGCCCGGTTCGCCGTCGAGGGCGACTGGCGGCTGCGGCGCGGACCCCTCACCCAGAAGTCGGTCCTGCCGATGCGCGGCTCCGTCACCGAACCCATGCGCCACGGCAGCGTCTTCCTCGCGGGCGACGCCGCGCACATCGTCCCGCCCACCGGCGCCAAGGGGCTCAACCTGGCGGCGGGCGACGTCATCGAACTCGGCCGCGCCTTCGCCCTGCGCTACGCGGACGGTACGGACCGGGCGCTGGCCGCCTACTCGGACACCCGCCTGCGCCGGATCTGGCGCGCCCAGCACTTCTCGTACTCCCTGACCACCATGCTGCACACCGACCCCGGGGACCCGGACCCCGGCTTCGGCGTCCGGCTCCAGCTCGCCCGGCTGGACCGGATCGCCGCGTCGCGCGCCGCCCGCGCCGAACTGGCGGAGAACTACGTGGGCCCCGCCACGCGGTGACGGCCTGGCCCGCGAGGCCCGGCCGGATCCTCCTCGTCCCCCACCCCGCGGACCGGCGCGGCAGCCGAGTGGGCCGCCGGGACTCCGCGGTGGACGGCCGACCGGAGCCGCGCCGCGCCGGTCTGCGAAAGCCCCGGGCCGACGCGCGGCCCGGTCCCCCCGCGCGCCGCCGGGCACCTCACGCCGGACCCGCGTGCCCGTGCCGGGAACCCCCGGTGAAGTGCGCCCGCAGCGCGTGCGCCACGGCCGCCGGCCGCTCGGCGGGCGCCAGATGCGAGGCGCCCGCCAGCTCCACCAGCGTGGCGCCCGGCACCGCGTCGGCGATCTCCCGGGCGTGAGCGGGCGGGGTCACCGGGTCGTCCCGTCCCGCCAGCACGAGCGTCGGCACGTCGATGGAGCCCAGCAGGTCCCGGATGTCGTACGCGCCCAGCGCCTCGCAGCACGCCGCGTACCCGGCCGGATCGACATCCCGTACCCCGGCCACCAGCCCCGGCGCGCTGAAGCCCGGCGTGAACCAGCGCGCCGGAGCCGCCCGCGCGACCGGCGCCATGCCCTCGCGCCGTACCAGCGCGGCCCGCTCCTGCCAGGGCCCCGCCCCGCCGAAGTGCGCCGACGAGCACACCACGGCCAGGCCGCTCACGCGCTCGGGGGCGTGGACGGCCAGGTGCAGCCCCACCGCCCCGCCCAGCGACACCCCGGCGTACGCGAACCGCTCCAGCCCCAGCGAGTCGGCCAGCGCCAGCACGAGATCCGCCAGGTCGGCGACGCGCGCACCGGGGCCGATCAGCTCCGCGGGCGAGCCCCCGTGACCGGGCAGATCCCAGCACACCACCCGGTGCGAAGCGGACAGTTCGGGCGCGACCGCGGCCCACAGGGCGGTGGAGGTGCCCAGGGACGGACCGAGCAGCAGCGGGGGAGCGCCGCCGGGCCCCTCGGCGCGGTGGTGCGGTACCGCGGAGTACGTCATGATCGCTCCAGCGCGCGGTCGGTGAGGGCTCCGGCGGCGCCGGTGTACCCGGCCGGATCGGTCAGCCCGGCCGGATCGAGGCCCGCGTCGATCAGGGCTGCCAGCTCCGGCTCGGCCGCGAGGATCTCCCCGAGCGGCCGGCCCCCGTCCCGGGCACGTCGCGCCGCCTCGCTCAGCAGGGCCTTCGCACGGGCAGGGCCCAGCCGGGGCGCGAGCACGACGGCCAGCCGCTCCGAGACGATCAGTCCGTGCGTGAGGCGCAGATCCGCGGCCATCGCCGCCGGATGGACCCGCAGGCCGCGGGCCAGCTCCGCCGCGTCGTGCGCCGCACCCCCGACCAGCCGCAGCAGGTCGCGCAGGGGTTCCCACTCGGCGTGCCAGGCACCCGCGGGCCGTTCGTCCTCGGCGGCCATCGACGCGTAGAGCGTGGCCGCCTGGGCGGGCGCCCGGCGCGCCGCCGCGGCGATCAGCGTGGCACGGACCGGATTGGCCTTGTGCGGCATCGCCGAGGACGGTCCGCCGGAGCCCTCGGACACCTCCGCGATCTCGGTACGGGAGAGCACCAGCACATCGGCCGCCGCCTTGCCGAGCGCGCCCGCCGTGAAGGCGAGCGCGCCCGCGAGATCGGCGACCGGGGTACGCAGGGTGTGCCAGGGCAGCGCGGGATCCGCCAGGGCGAGTTCCCGCGCGAAGGCCCAGGTCAGCGCGGGGCCGTCCGCGCCGTCCGCCTCGAAGGCCGCCAAGGTGCCCGCCGCGCCGCCCAGTTGGACGGGGAGCGAGCCGCGCACCGTACACAGCCGGTCGCGGGCGTCCAGCAGCAGGCTCCGCCAGCCCGCCGCCTTGAGGCCGAAGGTCGTCGGGACCGCGTGCTGGGTGAGGGTGCGCCCCGCGAGCACGGTCTCCCGGTGCGCCGCCGCGAGCCGGGCCAGCGACGCCTCGGCGCGGCCGAGGTCGGTGAGCACCCCGTCGAGGGTCCTGGCGGCGACCAGCATGGCCGCCGTGTCCAGGATGTCCTGGCTGGTCGCGCCCCGGTGGACGTACGGCGCGGACGCGGGCGCCACCGCCGCGGTGAGATCGGCGACCAGCGGGATGACGGGATTGCCGCCCTCCCGGCCGCGCAGCGCGATCGAGCGCGCGTCGTATCCGGCCGCGTCGGCCGCCCCGGTGATGTCCCGGGCCGCCCGCGCGGGAGCCAGCCCCAGAGCGGCCTGGGCGCGGGCCAGCGCCGCCTCGGCGTCCAGCATCGCCTGGAGGAACGCCCGGTCACCGGTGGCCGCCTCGGCGGCGCCGCCCGCCCGTCCGGGAGCGAGCAGCCCCGCGTCGAGCGGCTCCGCGCCGCTCACGAGAACTCCAGGAAGACCGTCTCCCCCTCGCCCTGCAGGCGGATGTCGAAACGGTGGGTGCCCGGTGCCCCGGGGGCGGCGGTGGCGAGCAGCGTGGCGCGGCGGTCCGGCTCCAGCGAGTCGAGCAGCGGATCGGCCGTGTCCTTGAGATAGGCGCGCGTGTACAGATGGCGCAGCAGCCCCCGGGCGAAGACCGCGACCGAGACGTAGGGAACGCCGCCCGGCGGCAGCGTACGGACCGTCCAGTGGCCGTCCGCGTCCGTGGGCACCCGCGCGAAGCCGGTGAACGTGACACCGTCGCGGCCGATGACGCGGCCGGTGACCGGATCGCGCCGCAGCGATCCCGGCCGTCCGGCGCGCGAGCCGTCGGGCGCGGGCTGCCAGGTCTCCACCAGCGCGTCGGGCACCGGCCGGCCCGCGCCGTCCAGGACGTACCCGTGCAGGACGAGGGTGTCGGGGTGACCGGCGGGGGCGACCTCGCCGCCGCCCGCGAAGGGCAGCGCGTACCCGTAGAACGGGCCGACGGTCTGGGAGGGGGTGGGCGCGAGGGACATCACAGGTCGTGGCCTTCCTCGAAGAGGGTGGCGGACGGGCCGTCCAGGACGATGTCCCAGCGGTAGCCCAGGGAGAGTCCGGGCACGGACAGGCCGTGGTCGTACACCGCGATCAGCCGCTCGCGCGCCGTCGCGTCGCCCACCGACTGGAGCACCGGGTCGTAGGGGATGACCGGATCGCCGGGGAAGTACATCTGGGTGACCAGACGCTGCGCGAACGCCGTTCCGAACAGCGAGAAGTGCAGATGCGCGGGGCGCCAGGCGTTGACGTGGTTGCGCCACGGATAGGCGCCGGGTCTGACGGTGGTGAAACGGTAGCCGCCCTCGTCGTCGGTCAGACACCGGCCGAAACCGGTGAAGTTGGGGTCCAGCGGCGCCGGACGCCGGTCGAGCTGATGAGCGTAGCGACCCGAGGCGTTGGCCTGCCACAGCTCCACCAGCTGTCCGCGCACCGGCCGCCCGGCGCGGTCCACGACCCGCCCGGTGACGGTGATCCGCTCGCCCAGCGGCTCACCCGGGTGCTGGGCGCTCAGATCGCTGTCGAGAGCCGTGATGTCGGTGACGCCGAACGCGGGCCCCGACAGCTCCACCGCCTCGGGGTCGCGCAGCGGTATCAGGGGCCGCTCGGGATGGCGCAGCCGGGTGCTGCGGTACGGGGGGTAGTCACGCGGCGGATGGTGCCCGCCGCGCGAGGCGGCCCGCGCCTTCGCGACCGCGAGGTCGATCTCGTGCTGGCCCAGCCCGTCGGGCAGAGCGGGGGTGCTGGTCATGACACGGCTCCAGGAGGACGGCGGGAACGGGCTCCGGCACGTGCGGCGCCGCTACCGGCACCGGCCGGGGCGGCGGTCACGGGCCGCGGATCAGCGTTCGAGCACGAGGGCCAGGCCCTGGCCCACCCCGATGCACAGGGCGGCCACACCGGTCCCCGAGCCGCGCGTCGCCAGCTGGTGGGCGACCGTCCCGGCGAGCCGGGCCCCGGAGGCGCCGAGCGGATGGCCGAGGGCGATGGCGCCCCCGCGCGGGTTGAGGACCGCCGGATCGAGGTCGGGCCACTCGGCCACGCAGCCGAGCACCTGCGCGGCGAACGCCTCGTTCAGCTCCAGGGTCGCCAGCTCGCCGAAGGAGCGCCCCGCCTTGGCCAGGGCGAGGTTCACCGCCTCGACGGGCGCCAGCCCGAAGTAGTGCGGCTCGCGCGCGGCCACACCGGACGCGGAGATCCGGGCGAGGGGTTCCCGGCCGGTGGCCCGCAGCCCCGCCTCGTCGGTCAGCAGCAGCGCCGCGGCGCCGTCGTTCAGCGGCGAGGAGCTGCCCGCCGTCACCGTTCCGCCGCTCTGCCGGAACGCCGGCCGCAGCGCCGCGAGCGCCTCGGCCGACGTGTCGGGACGTACGCACTCGTCGCGCGCGAAGAGGACCGGCCCGCCCCTGCGCCGCTCCACCGGGACCGGCACCACCTCCGCGTCGAACAACCCCTCCTGCCAGGCCCGCGCCGCCTTGTGGTGGCTCTCCAGAGCGAAGGCGTCCTGCCGCTCACGGCTGATCCCGTGCTTCTCCGCGACGAGTTCGGCGCTCTCCCCGAGCGGCACGGTCCACCGGGGCTCCATCCGCGGGTTGACCATGCGCCAGCCCAGCGTGGTGGAGAACATCTCGGGGTGCCCGGCCGGGAAGGGCCGGTCGTTCTTCGGCAGCACATAGGGGGCCCGGGTCATCGACTCGACCCCGCCCGCCACCGCGACGGACAGGTCGCCGAGCGCGATGGCCCGCGCCGCCTGGACGACGGCCTCCAGCCCGGAGGCGCACAGCCGGTTGACGGTGACCCCGGGCACGGTCACCGGCAGCCCCGCGAGCAGCCCGGCCATCCGGCCGACATTACGGTTCTCCTCGCCCGCGCCGTTGGCGTTGCCGAAGTAGACGTCGCCGATCAGCGCGGGGTCCAGCCCGGGGGTACGGTCGAGCAACGCGCGGATGGCGTGGGCGCCCAGATCGTCCGGCCGTACGCTCGCGAGCCCTCCGGCGTACTTGCCGATCGGTGTGCGCACCGCGTCGACGACGAAGACCTCACGGGACTCGACCACACGGGACAGGGGCATCAGCTGACTCCTTCGGCGATACGCAGCGGCGCGGCGGTTCGGCCGACGACCTCGGCGGCCGGCACCCCCGGCGCGCATTCCACCAGGACCAGACCGTCCGGGGTGACATCGAGGACGCCGAGGTCGGTGACGATCCGGTTCACACACGCCCTGCCGGTGAGCGGCAGGGCGCACTCCCGGAGGATCTTCGCACCGCCGTCCGGGGCGGTGTGGGTCATCACCGCGATCACCGTACGCGCGCCGTGCACCAGGTCCATCGCGCCGCCGATCCCGGTGATCAGCTTGCCGGGCACCGCCCAGTTGGCCAGATCGCCCCGGGCGGAGACCTGCATCGCGCCCAGCACCGCCACATCGACATGGCCCCCGCGGATCATCCCGAAGGAGAGGGAGGAGTCGAAGAAGGAGGCACCCGGCAGCACGGTGACGGTCTCC
Source organism: Streptomyces corynorhini (assembly GCF_003346515.1). Classification (GTDB taxonomy): domain Bacteria; phylum Actinomycetota; class Actinomycetes; order Streptomycetales; family Streptomycetaceae; genus Streptomyces; species Streptomyces corynorhini. The sequence continues at coordinate 7,531 of NZ_QQNA01000106.1, read as the reverse complement.
TTGCCCGCGTTGATCAGATCGGGATCGACCTCGTCCTCGCGCGGGTAGGGACCCACGCCGAGGATGCCGTTCTCCGACTCCAGGACGACCTCCACCCCCTCGGGCAGGAAGTTGGGTATCAGCGTGGGCAGCCCGATCCCGAGATTGACGTAACTCCCGTCGGGCAGCTCGCGCGCCGTGCGCGCGGCCATCTCCTGCCTCGTCCAGGCCATCAGCCGCTCACCGTCCTCTTCTCGACAGCCTTGTCGGCGGCCTGCTCCGCGGTGAGCGCCACCACGCGCTGCACGAAGATGCCGGGCAGATGCACCTCGTCCGGATCGATACCGCCCGGCTCCACCAGCTCCTCCACCTCGGCCACGGTCACCCGGCCCGCCATGGCGGCCGGCGGGTTGAAGTTACGGCTCGACCTGCTGAAGACGAGGTTGCCGTGCCGGTCGCCCCGGGCGGCGCGCACCAGCGCGAAGTCGGTACGGATGGAGCGCTCCAGGACATAGCGCGTACCGTCGAACTCCCGCACCTCCTTGGGCGGCGAGGCGACCGCGACCCCGCCCCGCCCGTCGTAGCGCCAGGGCAGCCCGCCCTCGGCGACCTGGGTACCCACCCCGGCCGGGGTGTAGAAGGCGGGAATACCGCAGCCGCCGGCCCGCAGCCGTTCGGCCAGCGTGCCCTGCGGGATCATCTCGACCTCGATCTCACCGGCCAGATACTGCCGGGCGAACTCCTTGTTCGCCCCGATGTACGAGCCGGTCACCCGCGCGATGCGCCCGGCGGCCAGCAGCGGCGCGAGCCCCGACTCCAGCGCGCCGCAGTTGTTGGACACCACGCCCAGCTGCCTGACCCCGAGCCGGTGCACCGCCCTGATCAGCTCGTTCGGCACCCCGCTCAGCCCGAAACCGCCCACGGCCAGCGACGCCCCGTCCCGGACGTCGGCCACCGCCTCGGCGGCGGTGGCGACCACCTTGTCCATGTCCGAGGCCCTCTCTCCCGTACGCGGCGCGCCCCTCGGCGAGCCGGAACCCGTCGCCGGCACCGTCCGAGAATTCAGTCAGCGCACTGACCGATCCGGCGAGATTGCGCACACGCTGCCACCGGCATGTCACCTCGTCAATACCCCCTGCGCACGCCGGTACCGTGGACATCCGGACTCGACAACCGGCTCACCCACGCGCGAGGATCGCTCCGTACACGAACGAATACCATCGACGGACGGGAACGAGGCACACGCATGGCGGCGGTGGACCTGACCACGCATCCGGGGCATCTGGCCCGGCGCCTGCAGCAGGCGCACCACCTCCTGTGGAACGCCATGGTCTCCGAGGAGATCACCTCCCCCCAGTACGCCGTCCTCAACGCCCTGGTCGCCGAACCCGGCCTGGACCAGCGCACCGTCGGCGAACGCGTGGGCCTGGACCGCTCCACCATCGCCGAGGTCATCAGCAGGCTGGACCGCCGGGCCCTGCTCGCCAAGGCACGCGACCCCCGGGACGGCCGCCGCTGCCTGCTGCGCCTCACCGACGAGGGCGCCCGCACCCACCGCAGACTGACCGTGCGCGCGACCCGGATGAACCAGGTCCTCCTCGGCCCGCTCTCCACCGACGAGCGGCACGTCCTGCTCGACCTGCTGCGCCGGGTCTCCGACGCGGCGGAGGCACTGCGCGACCCCGAGCCGGACCCACCCGACCGGCTCCGAGCGGCGTCCTCCTTCACGAAGCGGTAACGCGCGCAACGGGAGGGGGCCGGGAAGTGTCTACGCCGTCATGAAGATCTCCTTCCTGATACACAACGCGTACGGGATCGGGGGCACGATCACCACCACCTTCAATCTGGCCCGCGCCCTCGCGGACCGGCACGAAGTGGACATCGTCTCCGTCTTCCGCCACCGGGAGACCCCCGTGCTCACCCCGGACCCCCGGGTCCGGCTGCGCCCCCTGGTGGATCTGCGGCACGAGGAGGACCACCCCGACCGGCTCCGCCCGGCGCGGGTCTTCCCGTCGGCCGAAGGCCGCTACGGGCAGTACAGCGCGCTCACCGACCGGCGGATCGGCGGCTGCCTCGCGGGCTCGGACGCCGATGTCCTGGTGGGGACGCGGCCGGGGCTCAACGTCCATCTCGCCCTGCAGTCCCCGCCGCACGCCGTACGGATCGGACAGGAACACCTCACCTTCGACCACCACTCGCCGAGGCTGCGCACGGCGCTGCGCCGTGCCTACCCCCGGCTGGACGCGCTGACCACCGTCACCGAGGCCGACGCCGCCGCCTACCGGCGCAAGGCCCGGCTCCCCGGCGTCCGGGTGGAGGCGCTGCCCAACAGCGTCCCCGACCCGGCCCTGCCGCCCTCGGACGGCGGCGCGCACACCGTGGTCGCCGCCGGCCGGCTCGTCCACGTCAAGCGCTACGACCTGCTGGTCGCGGCGTTCGCCGCGGTGGTGGCCGAATATCCCGACTGGCGGCTGCGGATCTACGGCGGAGGCGAGGAACACGACCGGCTCAGGACGCTCATCGAGAAGCTCGGGCTCTACGACAACGTCTTCCTGATGGGCGCCGCCACCCCCATGGAGGCGGAGTGGGTCAAAGGCTCGATCGCGGCGGTCACCTCCGACTTCGAGCCGTTCGGCATGACCATCGTCGAGGCGATGCGCTGCGGGCTCCCCGTCGTCAGCACCGACTGCCCGTACGGGCCCGCCGAGATCATCGCCGACGGAGTGGACGGCCGGCTGGTGCCCGTGGGGGACCGGGACGCGCTGTCCGCCGCCCTGCTCGGCCTCGTACGCGACGACGAGGCACGCCGCCGGATGGGCCGCGCCGCCCTGGACAACTCCCGGCGGTTCGCCCCGGGCCCCGTCGTCGCCCAGGCCGAGCGGCTGTTCGAGGAACTGCTCGCCGCCCGCGCCTCCGGCCGCCCCGCCGCACCCGGCCGGACGGGCCACGTCCTGTCCGGCCGAGGCCACGCCGCCAAGGACAGCGCCCTGGTCGCCGCGAGCGGCGTCCTGCGCACCCTGCGAAAGGCCGGCCGATGAGCCAGGACCGCTCCGAGACCCCCCGCGCCGACTGCCTGGTGGACGAGGAGGGACGGCTCACCGCCACTGTCCGGCTGCCGGGCGCCGCACACCCCGGGCTTTTGCTGCGCCCGCGCCCGAAGAAGGGCGGCCCCCAGGAACCCGGCCACCGCCTGGAGCTGCGTCCGCTGGCCGAGCACCACTGGCGCGCCGTCCTGGAACCCGCCCCGCTCCTCGCCGAGGGCCGCTGGGACGCCTACCTCCTGGAGGGGCCGGGCGACGAAGGGGAACGGCTGCGCCCCGGCCTGCTCGACCTGCGCGCGCTCCAGCGGGGCCGCACCCCCGGCCGGACGCCGACGCCGCTGGCCGTCCGCGTCCCGTACACCACCAGGGACGGCTTCCTCGCGGTCAGGACCTGGCTGCGCGCCCCGCACGCCGAAGTCGACGCCCTCCGCGTCCGCGACGACGCGATGACGGTACGCGGACGCCTCTTCGGCGCCCGGCTCGCCGACGGCGCGACGGTACGGCTGGTGCGCCGGGGCGCGGACCGCGCCGTACGGGAGAGCCCGCTCCACCATGACGGCGGCCACGGTTTCTCCCTCACCGCCGACTACCGCGACCTGCTGGACGAGCGCGGCACGGGCGGCGGCGGACGCCCCGCCTACTGGGATCTCCACCTCCACCTCGCGCCGGACGGCCCCCGGGCCAGAGTGGGCCGGCTGCTGGACGACGTGGCGGAGCGCAAGAGCGTCTTCGTCTACCCCTCCACCGACCTCGACGGCACCCCCGTACGGCCCTACTACACCGTCGACAACGACCTCGCCGTGGTGGTCGGCGGAGCCTGAGCGCGCCGCGCGCCTCCCCGGTCAGGCCCGGCCCAGCAGGCGGCGGCCGACCGGGGAGTCGGCGCGGCCCGCGAAGAACGCGCCGAGCCCCGCCGCGAACTCCGCGACCGTGACCCTGCCGTCCCCGTCGGTGTCCAGCCGCCGGAAGCTCTCCAGCAGCTCCGGCCCGTGCCCACCGCCGCCGAGCAGATGGGCGTACTCGGCCTGGTCGACGAAGCCGTCGCCGTCCCGGTCCACGGCGGCGGCCACGGTGTCCATCGCGGCCCGCAGCGCCGCGCCGCCCGGGTCCGTCCGCGCGTACTCCTCCCGGCTGATCAGCCCGTCGCCGTCCGTGTCCGATCCGGCGCGCAGCTCCAGCCACCAGGTGTGGAAGGCGTCGTAGAGGGCTGTCTCCGTGGCCGCGTCCACCTCCAGCCGGACCGCCACCACCCGCGCCACCGCCGCGAGATCGGCCCAGCTGACGAACCCGTCGCCGGTCTGGTCCAGAATCCGGTCGAACAGCTCGGGGACCGCCGCCGCCGGCCGGGCGGCCCGCCGCGTCAGACTGCGCCTGAGCTGAAGCTCGGCGGCGATCGCCGTGGCCGCCACCGGCATGTAGCGCAGCCGGGGCGGCGCGATCCGGTCGAGCAGCCCGGCCGCCCGGCACACCACGGCGGCGATCGCGGGCCCGGCGGGACCCGGCCGCATACCGAGCCGCTCACGCAGCGCGGGGGAGAGCAGCGCGGCCGTCATGTCGACATAGGCGCGCGCCGCCGTCCCGCGCACCGCCCGCCAGAGCGGCGCGGGCAGGAAATCGAGCCGCTCCGGGGGCGGGAAGTCGCCGGCCAGGGCCGAGAGCAGCCCGCGCAGCCCGCCCGTGGCGTCGAGCCGCTCGCTGGTCATCCGCTCGAAGTACACCCAGAACGCGGCGACATCGGCGGGCATCACCTCGTCACCCAGCCCGATCACCCGGCCGTAGGCCCGCCACTCCTCGTACAGCAGCTCCTCGTCGCGCGCCGTGAGCGGATCCCCGCCGGCCCGGCACATCGTCACGATCGCCTCGAACAGGGTGAGATGGACCCACGCCTTGGCCTCCGGGTCGAGCGCGTCGAAGGAACGGCCCGCGCCGTCCACGCCCTTGATGTGCCGGTGCAGCCGCACCAGCCTGGCCGCCTCCTTCTCCCGCCCCCGCACGTCGAGATACACGATCCGCTGGAGACTGAGCAGGGTCTGCTGGGCCCGGCGCCACGGGTGGTAGCGGTACGTAGAGAACGCCTCGACGCCCGCGCCCACCACCGGATGGGCCGTCTCCAGCACCAGGGCCCGGCCCAGGACGGTCAGCAGCCGCCACTGCCCGACGTACCGCCAGGCGACCGAGTCGGGTCCGGGGAGCGGAAGGGCGTCGGGCGCGGTGCCGGGGCCCGACTGGCCGGGGATGTCGCTCATGGTGCCGCCTAAACACGTGGGGGAACGGGGAACGGGGAACGGTGGAACGGGAATAGCGAGCCGGGGACGGGACGGGGACGGGACAGGCGGGAGCCGTCGGATCAGTGCCCGCCGAAGCGCCGTTCGCGACGGCTGTACGCCACCGCCGCCGCCCACAGGTCGTGGCGCCCGAAGTCCGGCCAGAGGGTCTCGGTGAACAGCAGTTCGGCATAAGCGCTCTGCCACAGCAGGAAGTTGCTCAGCCGCTGCTCCCCGGAGGTACGGATGAACAGGTCGACGTCCGGCAGATCCGGCCGGTACAGCTGGCGGGCGAAGGTCGGCGCGTCGATGTCCGCGGGATCGAGCCGCCCCTCAGCGCTCTGCCGCGCCAGCTCCCGCGCCGCCCGCCACAGTTCGTCGCGGGCGCCGTAGTCGAGCCATACGGTCATCTCCAGCGCGGTGTTCGCCGCCGTCCGCGTCTGGAGTTCGTCCAGATCGCCGAGCAGCCGCGCGCCCATCCTGCCGCGACCGCCGGACCAGGTGACCCGCACCCCCCGCCCGTGCAGCCAGTCGCCGTGGTCCGTCGCGAACCCGTTGATCAGCCGCAGCACTTCACCGACCTCCGCCGGGTCGCGCCGCCAGTTCTCGGTGGAGAACGCGAACAGCGACAGATGCCGCAACCCCAGCTGGAGGGCGCCCTCGACCGTGTCGAGCACGGCCTTCGCCCCCGCGCGGTGGCCCTCGGTGCGCGGCAGGCCGCGCCCGGACGCCCAGCGGCCGTTGCCGTCGAGCACGACCGCGACATGACCGGGCAGCCGTCCGCCGGGGATCCGCGGCGGCCCCGCGTCCGGGCCCGGCCGGGGGCCGGGGGCCCGCTCCTCGGGGACAGTGGGAACAGAAGGGATCACCACGGGCTCACCTTCGCCGACCGGTGCGTCTGTGAACGGGACACGGGACACGGGACACGGGCATCGGAACGGACTCGGAAACGGGACACGGGAACGGGGAGCGGGCGCCCGCACGCATCGGATACCCTCCGTACCTCAAGAGTAACAGCAGGTAGTTGTGCGGTGGTTGTGCCGCGTCCCGCCCGGACGCGCGGGCGATCTCCGCCACGAGCGAGGGAGAGCGCATGAACGGCTGGCGGCGCGGGCTCACGGAGGCCGGGGTGCGCGAACGCGGGCTGCGCGAGAGCTACACCCGGCAGGCGACGCGACTGGCCCGCTACGCGCCCGCCCAGTACGCCGCTCTGCGACTGCTGCTGCCGCCCGCCACGGCGGTGCACGTGGTGGCCGCGGTGTCGTTCATGCACACCTGCGACGAACTGCTCGACCAGGACGGCCGGGCGTCCGTCGAGACACGGGCCGCCCGGTTCGCGCGCCACGAGGCGCGGGTGCGCGCCGCGCTGGCCTCCCCTGGCGCTCCCACCGGCGACCTCGCGCCGCTGTGGCACACCGTCCGCGCCCACCCCCGGCTGGCCGCTCACGTCGACGCCTTCTTCCGCGCGGCCCCGGCCGACCTCTACTTCACCGGCTTCGCGGGCGAGCCCGACTTCCTCGCCTACGTCGACGAATACGTCCTGCCCGGACTGCTGCTCATCGGCGCCGTCCTCGCCGGGCCGGGGGAGTCGGAGGAGCGGCTGCGGGAGAACGTGCGGCTGCTCGCCGTACCGATCCAGCGGATCGACTTCCTGACCGATCTGGCCGAGGACCTCAGGTCGGGCCGGGTCTGTCTGCCGCGCTCCGACCTGCGGGCCGCCGGGGTCGGCCCCGGCGAACTGCGACAGGGGCGTGCCACCGCCCGGGTGCGGACCCTGCTGGCCCGCACCGCCGCCAAGTGCTGGGCCGACCTCGCGGCGGCCAGGCCCGCCGTCGCCGGTGTCCCCGCGCTCTACGCGCCCATGGTCGCGGCCCAACTCGACGTGTACGCCCACCTGCTCCAGCAGGCCCAGGCGCACGGGGCCCGGCTGCTGCGCGGCGGCGTCCGCCCGAGGATCCCGGCCGCCGCAGCCATCCTGCTGCGCCACCGCGGGGCGGCCGCGGTGGCCGGATCCGGTGCGTGAGCGGCGCGTACCGGAAAAATGCCTCATCCGGGTGAGGATGCCGTTTCAGTCTGGCGAACGCGACGTTCACCGTGCCATAAGGAGGTAACACCCAAAAGGGAAAGAGGCAATTGTGCACAAGCTCCGTATCAACCACCGGGTCACCGCCGTGCTCGCCGCCGCCCTCATCGCCGGTTCGGGAGCCCTCGCCGCGACCCCCGCCGTCGCGGCGAGGGCTCCCGAAC
>NZ_QQNA01000105.1 GCF_003346515.1 Streptomyces corynorhini | reverse complement strand
CGGGTCGGGGTCCGGGACCGGGTCGGGGTCCGGGACCGGGGACGGGTCCGGGTCCGGGGCCGCCTCCTGCCGGATCGCGGGCTGGGATCCGCAGTCCGGCCGCCGCGTGTGGTCGCGCACCGTGCCCGGCGCGAAGCGGCTGCTGGAAGGCTGCGAGGCCGGGGCCGATCGTGTAGCGGTTCCCGCGCCGGGCACGTCGAAGGGGACGGACTGCCGACCCGTCGTGGTGACATCCGACCGGTTGGGAACCCTCGACGAGGAGAGCGGCAAGGTCTCCTGGGACGCGAAGCTCCGGCTGCCCTCGGGCACCGTCGACCGTGTCTTCCGTACCGCCTCCCGGATCGTCGTCGTCACGGCGCCCGCGAGGGGCAGCTGCCGTGCCACGGTCGCCGCCGCCGGTACGGAGGCGGGGGAGGGGGACGAGGGCTGGCGCCGTACCTTCGTCTGGGACCAGCCGCAGGCCGCGCGCGAGGCGCGCACCGGGTGCCGCTGGGACCGTGACCTACCGCTGTACGTCGACTTCCGGATGGTGCTGCCGGAGGCCGCAGGGGCCATGCTCGTCAACTCGTACTTCGGCACCCTGCACGACATCCAGCGGCTGGCGCCGGGGGAGTACCCGACCCTCGACGGCGGCCGGAACCCGGTCGTCCGCGCTCCGGGACGCCCGGACCGGCCACTGGAACCGTCCCGCTTCCGTCCGGTCCGTCCGGACGGCTTCGGAGCCTCGGCGCGGCTCGTGACGTCCGGTTTCTGGCAGGACGGTGACCGGCTGGCCCTGGTGGACCGCTCGGGCAGGACGCTGTGGCGGGGCGCCTCGGACTGCCGGGCGTGGTCGTCGGGACACGGCGGCTCCGACGCCGTCACCTACTGCGACGGCGACGAACTGGTGACGCTGCGGCCCACGGGCGGGGACTGACCGTACGGTTCGGTGCCGGGTGCCGGGTGCCGGGAGCCGGGAGCCGGGAGGCGGGAGCCGGGTGCCGGGTGCCAGCGCCGCTCAGAGCGCGAGTACCGGCCGGGTGACGCAGCCCTCGAAGGAGTTCTCGCCGTCCGGTCCGTAGACGAACTCGGCCGTGACCGGGTTGCGGTTCGCGGTGGCCAGCGGCAGCCAGGCCAGCGTCGATCCGTACCCGCCGCACACCGACTCGCCGCCGTCGCCGCCCCGCACCTCCGTGACGTCGGCGGTCAGCTCCATGTCGTACGTATCGTGGGCGATCCGCAGCCCGAAGGCGCTCGGCGCGTGATGCGGCCCGGTGGGGTCCTCGTACGGGACGCGGTCGAGGGGACAGCGGTCGCCCCAGCGGAACAGGGTGGCGGCACCGGCTCCGCAGGCGTGTTCCCACTCGTCGGGGCCGGGCATCCGCAGCCCGCGCGCCGCGAGCGCGGCCGGCATGTCGGCAGGCGGCTCCGTCAGGCTCTCGCTCTCCACGGCCATGAGCACGGCGGCCAGCGTGACACGGCGGTGCGGGCTGAGCACCCGCGCGAGGTGGGCCCGCAGGTCGGGGCCGTAACCGAACCCCATGTCGAGGCTGTTGGCGTAGTCGGCGGTCTGTTCCGGGCTCGGCCGCCAGGCGTCGAGGCCGAATCCGAGTGCCACCGTGCCTCCGGGTATCAGGGCGAACTCCCGCCCGGCCCGCTCGATCCGGACGCGGTGCGGCGGTCGGCCGATGTGCTCGGCGGTCTCGACGGCGGTCACCCGGCCGCCCACCGACTCGGCCGCCTCCCGGGCGACGCGGTGTACGGCGGGGGGTTCGAGGGAACGCCACTGGGCCAGGCTGAGATCGGCGAGAGACACGCACGGCAGTGTGGCACGAGGGTCGGACACCGGTACGAAGTGCGCTTACGCGGCCCCGCAGTTCCGCCGATCGGCGCCGCGCGACCGCTACGCTGAGGCGGCCCCGGCGGCACGCGGGACCGGCCGCGCGGCGACGCGCCCGGCCATGGAGGACGTACAACGGGGGCCCGAGACCCACCACGGGGACCCACCCACGGGGACCTGCCACGGGGCCAGAACAGGGAGGGCCGGCCGATGCCGACTCGTATCGCCGTTTTCGGGGCCGGGTCCTGGGGCACGGCGTTCGCCATGGTCCTCGCCGACGCCGGATGTGAGGTGTCGCTCTGGGGGCGGCGGCCCGAACTGGTCTCGGCCATCAACGCGACCTCGACAAACCGGGATTACCTCCCGGGCGTGACGCTCCCGAGCGGGATCACGGCCACGGCGGATGCGGCGACGGCGGCAGCCGGGGCGGACATCGCCGTGTTCACCGTCTCTTCGCAGGTCCTGCGCGCATGTCTGGCCGAGTGGGCGCCCCTGCTCGGCCGGGACACGGTGCTGGTCTCGCTCATGAAGGGCGTCGAACTCGGCACCACCCGGCGGATGAGCGAGGTCGTCGCGGAGGTCACCGGCGCCGGGCCGGACCGTATCGCGGTGATCTCCGGCCCCAACCTCGCCGGTGAGATCGTCCGTCGGCAGCCCGCGGCCGCCGTCATCGCCTGCCCGGACATGTCCGCCGCCCAGAGGCTGCAAACGGTCTGCCGGACACGGTACTTCCGCCCTTACACCAGCACCGATGTCATCGGCTGCGAACTCGGCGGCGCGGTCAAGAACGTCATCGCGCTGGCCGTGGGCATCGCCGACGGCATGGGCCTCGGCGACAACACCAAGGCGTCCCTCATGACCCGGGGCCTCGCCGAGACCGCGCGGCTCGGCCAGGCGCTCGGCGCCGATCCGCACACCATCGCCGGGCTGGCCGGGATGGGCGACCTCATCGCCACCTGCTCCTCCCCGCTCTCCCGCAACCACACCTTCGGTGCCGCTCTCGGCCGTGGCCTCACTCTGGACGAGGTCCGCGCCGCGACCAGACAGACCGCCGAAGGCGTCACGTCGTCCGAAGCCGTCCTGGCCCTGGCGCGGTGCCACGGCGTCGACCTGCCCATCACCGAGACCGTCGTGAGCGTCGTCCACGGCGGGAAGCCTCCGAGAGAGGCGGTCGAGGCCCTCATGGCCCGATCGGCCAAGCGCGAGCTGCCGCTGAAACACGACAGGGGTCCCGGCAGCCCCCCACCCAGCCGGAGCGCGCCGGGACCCCGGTGACGGTCCGGGCCGGTCCGGGCCGGTCCGGGCCGAGCCGGGCCGGTCAGAGGCCGTAGCGGCTCTTCACGTGGCGCCAGAAGTCGCGGTACATCCACTTGTCGAACTCGGTGATGTACGTGGCGCTGCCCGCCTTCATCAGGAAGCCGCCGACCCCGGTGGGGGTCCAGTCGTAGAAGTCGTCGAGCCCGTACGTGTGGCCCATCTCGTGCTCAAGGATGTGGATGTCCTCCTGGCCGCGCGCGCCGACCAGGTACTCGCTGCCGATCCGCTGGCCCCAGTCACCGCCCGCCCCGCCCTGGAAGCCCTTCGTCAGCCACAGCGACTGGTCGTAGTGGCGGGCGGCGCCGCCGGGGCACTTCGTGTAGTCGCCGTTCTGGTGGAAGAAGCGCCCGCAGTCGGGCGCGCACTGCGGGGCGCCGCCGCCGTCGAGCACGTTGGTGTAGATGTCGACCGAGTTGTCGGTCCACTGGAGCGTGGAGCGGTCCTTGACGGCCCAGCCGACGATGTCCACCGGGACCTGCGCGTACGGGAAGTTGTCGAAGCCCGCGACGCTGTCGATCCACTTCTTCGACTGGCGCCTGAGCGCGGTGTGGATCTCGTCGCGCAGCTGCGCGGTGACCGGCTGGTCGGACTCCCAGCGGACGCAGTAGGCGATGCGGCCCTTGTTGGCCATCAGCTGGTCCCAGCCGTAGTTCTTGAAGCCGTACAGGTCGGGGTACGTGGACTCCACGTGCCGCCACACCTCGTCCAGGGGCTGGACCAGTTGGGCCGGTGGGTTCCACGCCTCGGCGGCGGCAGCGGCGGCAGGCCGGGACGGATCGGTGGCGGCCTGCGCGGGGGCGGTGAGGCCGATGACCGTGAGGGCGCCGACGGCGAGCGATACCAGGGTGGTTCTGAGTAAGAGGCCGCGCGGATAGGTGGGGTGGAGGAAGGAGCGGGGTGAGGGGCAAGCATGGCAAGGCGGAGGAGGGAGGCGACGCGGAGGGGGCACCTCCCACGCCCTTAAGGCAGTGGGGGAGTCGTGGACCGACGACAACGCCGCCAGGCGCCGCCCATCGCCCCGCGACGCCGCCCCACCTATTCGCGCGGCCTCTAAGCCGACGAGCGTCGAAGTCAGCAGGAGGAACCGTCATGAGCAGCAGCACCATCGTGGTCGGCGTGGACGGCTCGGAGTCCTCGGTCAAGGCCCTGCACTGGGCCGTGGCACAGGCGAAGCTGACCGGCGACCGGGTGGCGGCCGTGATCGGCTGGGAGTATCCGGCGACCGGCTGGGCGGGGATGATGCCAGGACAGGTGATCCCGGTCGACTTCGACGCCGAGAAGCTGGCGGGGCAGATCCTGGACGACACGCTCGACAAGCACCTGGACCCCGACACCGCCGCGTCGGTCGAACGCCGTGTGGTGGACGGCCCCGCCGCTCAGGTGCTGCTCGACAACGCCGAGGGCGCGTCCCTCCTGGTGGTCGGCGACCGGGGCCACAGCGGCGTCAAGGCCGTACTGCTCGGCTCGGTCAGCGCCAATGTCGCCCAGCACGCGACATGCCCGGTGGTCGTGGTGCGCGGAGAGACCACAGCGGACTGACAGAGCACCGACAGAAGACGGGCGGAGGACCGGTCGCGAAGTACCGCTCGCGGAAGATCTGGTCGCGGAGGACCGGTCGGCCCGGGTCAGTTCCCCTGGAGCCGGTCCATCTCCCTGCGGTCGCGCTTGGTGGGGCGGCCCGTGCCCCGGTCGCGGACGGCGAGGGGCACGGTGAGTTCGCGGGGCGGGGGCGGCGGGCTGTGGTCCACGTAGCACTGCACCGCGACGGGCGGCCCCACCCGCTTGCGGACAGCGCGGGAGACCACCACCACCCTGTCCCGGCCCGCGTGGCGCAGCCGGACCTCGTCGCCCGGCTTGAGCGCGTACGCGGGCTTCACCCGGTCGCCGTTGACGCGCACATGGCCCGCGCGGCAGGCGGCAGCCGCCTGGGAGCGGGTCTTGGTGAGCCGAACGGACCAGATCCAGGTGTCGACCCGCGCGGACTCCGCGCCCGCGCCGGGAAACTCAGCAGCTGCCTCAGAAGCCATACGTCGAGGGTAACGACCTGAGAGCGTCGGCGGGCCGCGGTGGACAAGGGCTGCGAGTGCGGCCGCGACGCGGTACCGTCCACCGCACACGTGGGTTGCCCCTGCCGGAGTTCGCTCGTGGAGGCCGCTAACCTTACGTATCCGCCCTGGCCAGGGATGCGCGTTCCCCGGCGGCGGACACCGCACCCAACTCATCTGGAAGGGCTCGCCCATGGGCTTTCGGAGCTTGCTGCGCAAGGTGTTCGGACGCGACCGTGCGGAGGAGCGCAACGAGTCGGCGACGGCCTCCGTACCGGCGCAGGCCGACCGTACGGATTCGGTGGAGGCGACGTCCGGGGAATCGGCCCCCGCGTCGGCTCAGGAGTCCGAGTCCGCTTCCGTCTCCGCTTCCGCCTCATCTCCCGCTTCTTCTTCCGCCGCTTCCGCCGCTTCCTCCTCCGCCGCTTCGGCCTCGTCGCCGCGTTCGGGCGTGACGGTACGGACTCCGGCGGCGGCCGATCTGGTGGCGGAGGCGTTCGACAAGGCCCGGCCCGCCGAGCCGGAGCGCAGCGTGCCCTCGCAGGCGTCGCGGTCCCGTAGCGCCGAGGAGCCGTCCGCTCCCGCGTCCGCCGCCGTGCCCACGGTGCCCGCGCAGGCGTCGGCGGAGCCGGAGCCCAAGGCCGAGGTGAAGGCCGAGGTCGCCGCTGACCCCGCCCCCGTAGCCGCCGTATCCCCTGCGCCCGCCGTCGAGGAGGAGCAGCAGCAGGAGAAGAAGCGGGAGGAGAAGGAGGAGAAGGAGGAGAAGGAGGAGGAGTCAGCTCCCCTCCCCGCAGCGGACGTTCAGCCGGAACCCACTCCCGAACCCGCTGCCGAGGCGACCCCCG